>CAXGWX010000060.1:0-14580 GCA_964013445.1 uncultured Bdellovibrionales bacterium
TGCGAAGGCGCGACAGCGATAGTTCGCAGCTTAGTCGCGCAGGTGAGTGTCCGACTACGGACTACCGACTACCGATGACCGAAGTCCGAAGTCCGATGACCGATGACCGATAGCCGATAACCGTGCGAACCGTAAGTGAGACTTAAGTTTTTTGCGGGATTAGGAGCAAAAAACTTGTAGTCGAATAGGTGAGTGTCCGATTTCCGATAACCGATTACTCTTAACGCTCAACCTTGGTTGGCTCTTTGAGTTCATTACGGCGCAGCTGCGAAGTCCAATAAGGACCATAGCAAGGTCGGTCAATATAACGTCCTGCCCCGCGCTCCGCTTTGATCTCACCTTTATCGTAAACCACTTTACCTTGCGATACGGTATAGGCCGCAAGACCAGTGACTTCCATGCCCTCATAAATATTGAAATCAATATTCTGATGATGGGTTTCGGCAGAAATGGTGCGTGTGCCTTTCGGATCCCAAACCACGATATCCGCATCAGCGCCGACGTTCAAAGAACCTTTGCGCGGATGGATATTGAAAATCTGTGCCGTATTGGTTGAGGTCAAACGCACAAATTCATTCGGCGTTAGCCGTCCGGTGCCGACCCCATGATGCCAAAGCACAGACATGCGGTCTTCAAGGCCGCCAGTGCCATTTGGGATCTTACGGAAATCCTCTTTACCCATTTCTTTTTGCTCAGTGCAAAAGCAGCAGTGGTCCGTCGCGGTGGTTTGCAACATACCCGACTGTAATCCCCGCCAAAGCGCCTCTTGGTGTTCCTTCGAACGGAACGGCGGACTCATCACATAGTGGGCTGCGGTGCGCCAATCTGGGTTTCGATAAGCACTGTCATCGAGGACCAAATGCTGGGCCAGGACTTCACCAAAGACCCGCTGGCCTTCCAGGCGAGCCCGGGTGATGGCCTCTAAAGCCTGGCGGCAGGAGTTGTGAACAATATAAAGAGGCACACCTAAAACCTCGGCGATACGAATCGCCCGGTTGGCCGCTTCACCTTCAACTTCCGGTGGTCGTGAAAGAGGATGACCTTCGGGACCGGTGATGCCCTTGTTGTAAATGTCTTCCTGCAGGCGCGCAACCAACTCACCGTTCTCCGCGTGCACCGTACAAAGGGCACCTAATTCCTTGGCGCGGCTAAAGGAGTTCACCAGGGTTTCATCGTCCGCCATGATGGCGCCTTTATAAGCCATAAAATGCTTAAAGGAGTTGACCCCATGCTCGGTCGCCAAGGTTCCCATATCGTCGCTGACACTCTGGTCCCACCAGGTGATGGCCACATGAAAAGAATAGTCGCCGGCAGCCTTTTGCGCCCATTCACGCCACTGCGCATAGGCATCCAAAATACGTTGCTGTGGGCTCGGAATAACAAAGTCGATGGCCATGGTCGTACCACCAGCAAAACCTGCGCAGGTACCGGAGAAAAAATCCTCTGAAGCCACTGTACCCATAAAAGGGAGTTCCATATGGGTGTGGGGGTCAATACCACCGGGCATCACATAGGCACCGGAAGCGTCGACAACTTCCTTGGCCGAAACATCCAAATCCTGGCCAACGGCCTTGATCAGACCATCTTCACAATAGATATCGCCAGCTTGTGTATCTTCTGGCCCAATGAGGGTTCCACCCTTAATCAATAATGACATATTGTTCTCCTTAAAAACCCGGCATGGCTCGAAAATGCCTAGGGTTTTGCGGCCCCGGACTAACATATTGCCCCCTATCTGCCAAGCGCAGAGCCTGATTTCTCTCATATTTTGACTTGCCGCAATAATTTCAATCTGTTAGTGCGGCGCCGGAGAGGCAAAAACGTGGTCGAAACAAAGCAAGAAAATAGCTCCACCGAGCGGCGCAGCGGTCAGCGGGTCAAGCTCGAACTTTGGATGGAAGAAGTCCAGGGTGACGAGACCTATTTTCTGCATACGGGAAATCTCTCCGAGCAGGGTGTGTTTTTTGACCAGGCCATTCCCCATGAGGTTGGTTCTATTGTGAGCCTCAAATTCTCCCTTCCTGGGGACGAGGAGATGATTATCACCACCGGCAAAGTTGTGCATGCGGGGGATAAAACCGTCGGCATGGGCGTGCATTTTGTCGAGCTTGCAAGCAAGCACCAGAAACGCATCCAAAAGTTCTTTAAGAAGCTTTAAGCCAAGCGCTCTTTGAAAGTATTTTAATCGCCCGGATAGGTGTAGATGGTGAGCTGGGCTGAAGTGGTCTCGTCCGATTTGATTTCCAGATTTTCCACACAGCCGATACCGACTAAAGTAAGGGCACTATAGGCCGCACCAAAGAGGAAGTAGTTCTCCCCCACCGGCATATCCTTAAAAGAGATTTCCGCATCCGCTGCCACCACCAGATCTGCGCTTTGCACCACCACTTCAAAGTCCGTTGCAAAAATATCATTGCGGGCAGAAGCATCCGCAAAAGCGCTGCTGTAGTACTCGGTCAAGTGGGCACAGCCCGTAAAGGTGCCGCTTTTCATTTGCGGCTCGAGCACCGCCATATGCACGGTGGCAATATCGGCGGCAGAAAGGCCGTCAAAACTCACCGTCGGTGCCAAGCCGGGCACACTTTCGCCGCAGGATAAAAGCAAGGACAAAACCAGAGTCATTAAAGTGCCTCGAACCATAATCCTAATCTCCAAAACCGATGGTCACCACCAAAGCACCTGGCGGCTCTTCACTATCACGGGTGAGCAAATAGGCTGCAATACCGCCGCCAATAACCGCAACGGTACCACCGACAGCGCTCCAAAAACCCCAGGGCGGCATTCCTAAGATTTTTTCACCACCCGCTTCGCCTTCCTCAAGCTCCGCTGGGCCGGCAAATAACTCCGGCGGCAAGGTCGCATCTTCGCCCGCTGCCACCGACACCGTAAACTGTTTTAAATAGCTCGGCTTGCCCGCTTGGAACTCAACACCGCCGGGGAAACGAGAGACAAGATAATAAGAGATGCGCCCCACCTGCACCCGCCTCGGCACATGGGTCCCATGCCAGATGCCAACGCCAGCCTGCAGCTCGACTGGGCGAAACTCGCCACTCTCTTCGTCAAAAAGATGCAGGGTTAAGCGTTCGAGCAAAAGGTTTTCCGGCGTCTGCACCTCGATATTCCAGGCGTCCATTTCACTGGCCAACTGTAAAGGCGAGACCTCTAAGTTTTTGGCCGCCTCCACATCCTCTTTCACCGCGGCAAAAACATTACGCAAGCGGGGCGAGATTTCCTCTCCAAGCTCCGCATAAGAGTCGATGAGCAACCAATTCTGAAAAGCCGTATGCGCATCGTCCTCCCGCTCCAAAGCAATAAAAAGAAAGGCGCGGAGACGCTCACAATCACCGTTCTGACTCTCCACCGCACAATACTCTTCGAGAACGAGTAAGGCGTCTTCGTAGCGCGCCTCATCATAAAGCTCTTCAACGAACTGTAAAGATGGCTCGCTGCCCATCAAGAGCGGCGCAAGAATGAAAAGTAGAGTATTCAAAAGTCTCGTTCCTTTGCCCATACGACCCCACAAGCGGGTGCGTGTCAAGGAGTTCAAATCACGTCTTGACCCGAACCGCCAGAGAATCCTATGGTGTGCGCGTGAGCGAGGAAGAAAAGAAAAGCAGCGCCACCTCTCTGGCCCAGTCGATTTTGCATAAAAAAGGCGCAGAGCCGAGTCCAAGCGAGGCGCAACAAATCACCTTGAGCACAGATGCGCTCATTGACCTTTACTTTGCGGCTGAAGATCCGCTGGAAAGGGATTTACTTTTTGAACAGCTTAGCGACATCAAAGATGAGATGGCCACCACCTTCCTCATCAGCATGATGTCGGAAGATGCGGACCCCTATATGCGCCAGGCAGCCGCCGGCGAACTGGCCAAGCGGGGCATGGTCGAAGCTTACGAATATTTGATCGGCCAGCTCCAGTATGCGGACGAATTCGAATTTTTTAAAGCCGCACTTGAACTTTTAGTCACACATCAAGGTCAGGCTATTTTACCCCTCCTCGAAAAAATCTGGCTTGATCCAAACCGTTCTGCCGCGGAGCGACGGGAAGCCCTTTTCGGGATTCAACTCACGGACACGAAAAAACTGATGGAAGTTTGCGGTCGTTTTATCGATAGCATTGATCCGGCAGAACACTTCCCTGACAATATATTAAGTATCGCCCTGGGAACTCTTGGCCAGCATGATGCGCAGGAAGTCATCCCCCATATTGAAGGGCTCCTTGCACGCATTTCCGAAAGTCCACTTGAAGATGATGATAAGGTGGAACTCAGCGGGCTCCTCGAAGAAGGCATGGCGCTGATCAACGCCTAGCCGCAAAAGCGGACTAGCTTTCCCCCCAGCCGAGCTTCGTTCTTAAAGTACGGAAATAGGAGCGCCCAGGATAACAAAGCAGCCTGGTGGTGCTGGGCGCCCGTTGCACTTTCATCTTATCGCCGCGAACAAACTCGTGACCATACTGTCCATCCAAGGTAACGAAGACCGTATTATCGGACTCCAGAGAAATTTCTAACACCTCGCCGGGTTTTAAAACCAAAGGCCGCTGTGTCACCGCATGGGGGCAAATCGGTGTCACCGCAATTGCCTCCAAACCTGGCGTCAATATAGGTCCGCCCGCCGCCAGATTATAAGCGGTTGAGCCGGTCGGCGTCGAAACAATCAAACCATCACCGCGCAACGAGGTCACCAAACGTCCACCAAAATGCACCTTAAATTGCGCAATCCTAGCCATGGCCAGCTGCGCCACAACTGCATCGTTCAAAATGCGGCGGCCTAAAACCACATCACCATTGCGCGAAACCTCGACATCCAAGCGCATCCGATCAACATGCTTAAATTCATCGGCCAAAGCTCTTGGATAGGTCTCTTCGAAATCATCTAAGGGGAATTCGGCCAAAAATCCCACGCGGCCAAGATTGACCCCCTGAATAGGAACAACTCGATCCTGCAACAAAGATGCAGCATGGATCAATGTTCCATCCCCGCCCAAGACCACCACCAAATCAACCTCCTTAGCGAAGGTTTCTTGATCCACCGCTTCGACCCCTTGCGGTGGATTCGCCAATGCATGGTGCCCCTCTTTTTCAATAAGGAAGCGGCAATCGGGGGATAGCCTTTGTGCTAAGGCCAACGCATCCAGAGCTTCGGGCATCGAACGCTTGAGAACAAAACCGACAACCTTTGACATGGTTTAAGCCTCCTCTGCCTTTTCAAGAGTCACGTCTTCCTCTATTGGATTCGGCGCTGCTTCCTTACCCGGATGATAGACGTAATTGAGATGCTGGTGCAGACAAATTCGATCACGTCCTTGACGTTTGGCCTCATAGAGCGCTTGATCCGCAAACCCCACCAGCTGCTCCCAGGAATCAACATCCCGATTCGGGTAAAAGCTCACGCCTATCGACACGGAAACCTTGATCGAGATGTCGCCCTCCTTAAAGGTATGCGCCTTGACCGAGCGCCAGACCCGTTCCGCCACGGTCAATGAGCCGGTGAAATGGGTTTGTGGCAGTATCACCAGAAACTCCTCACCCCCATAGCGGGCCAGAACATCAACCTCCCGCACACTCTCTGCAATAATTGCAGCCAGCTCTTTAAGAACTTTATCACCAAACTGATGCCCGTATTCGTCATTAACGTTCTTGAAATGATCCGCATCGATCATCAAAACTGAAATCGATTCATTATAACGCTGGGCCCGCTGAAATTCATCGTGCAGACGCTGCTGCATGGCGCGCTGATTGAAAACCCCAGTAAGCGGGTCCGTAATACTTAAGGCCTTTAGCTTTTCGCGCTGTGCTTCAACCTCATCGTGAGCTTTCTTGATGCGCAGCAAAGCTTCAACCCGCGCCAGCAATTCCCGATTGTCAAAAGGCTTGACCAGATAGTCATCCGCACCGATGCGTAGGCCCGTGACTCGCGACTCGATATCATCTTTTGTACTCATCAAAATGATCGGCAAGAATCGATCTCCGGCCAAAGCCTTAATGATCGAACAAACCTCAAGTCCACCGAGCTTCGGCATAACCACGTCGCAAACCACCAGAATGGGGGCTTCGGCCCGAGCCTTCTCCACCCCTTCCATGCCGTTGGTGGCGATCTCGATGGGATAGCCAAGGCCTTCAAGGGCGTCGATCGCCCGCTGCCGATCGAGATGGCTATCATCGATAACCAATATTTTTCCGCTTAAGCCCTGCATCAAAAAATCCCGTCCTTTCAACCTAGCATGGGCGCGCCATAATGACCAATTCTTGCTCGATTTTTTTGCCCGCCACAGACGAACTTTTTAGAGGAAAATTAGGCACTTAAATCCTTGACGTCGATTGACCGAGAGAGCCCTTTTCGCTATGCCTTGCGCAGGAGAAAACACTTTTAAACCTATGCTAACCTAAGGAGCCCCCAATGCTAAAACAAGCAAGTGGTCTTAGTCTTTTCATGTTTCTCTTTCCCGCTCTCGCCTTCGGCGCAGGCTTAGAATTCCCGGACAACGGTGCGATGGCCATGGGCCGCGGTGGCGCAGTGGCCGCCAGCCCGGACGGTGCCTTGGCACTACAATACAATCCGGCAGGCCTGGCCAAGAACAAGGGTTTTCATTTGGATGTGGAGTACAAACTCTCCGATATGAACGTCACCTACACACCGAACACCAGCGAAGCTGCAGTGAGCAACAACGGTGGTATTTTCCCTGCACCGGCTGGCCTTATCGCCTACGGTTTTGGTGAAGTCGGTCCCTTTTCAAACTTAGCCATTGGGGCAGGCGGTTATGGCCCTTCATCCATTGGCGTTGTTGAATATCCAGTCGATGGCGCACAACGCTACGCCTTAGTTGACAGCGACTACTTTATTGCCATGGCCACCACATCCCTGGCCGTATCCTGGGAAGACTGGCTCGATGTTGGCTTCAATATGCAAATGGCCGTTGGCCGTGCCAAGTTTCGCAAAGCAGTCTACGGCGGCGTTGTCGAATACGCCACTGCCTATGGTGCGGATTATGATTCCGTATCCACCGTCGACGTTAGCGGCTCTTCACCGGTTTGGTTGGCAGGAATCACTCTACGCCCTATTGAAGGCCTATCCGTCGGACTTTCCTATCGACCACAGTTCAACTTTGAAGGTGATGGCACCTTAACCACTGAAGTATCCACCCTCGGACAGGCCTTGGGTGTCGAAGCAGAGGGCGATAAGGCCTCCATGGTCGTGCCCTTTCCGCAGGTTGCTCGCTTGGGTCTTATGTACGAACTGGGTAAAAACTGTCTGATCGAAACCAACTTCGTCTATGAAGGTTGGTCGGCCATGCAAACCATTGATGTGGTTCCAGACGATATCAAACTCGTCAAAGGCGCGCTCGAAAAGGAACTGCCTTCGATTCAAATCGTTCGTATGTATCGGGATGCATGGAGCGCACGGGTTGGTGGAGACTGGGCCGTCATTCCTGATCGCCTGACCTTACGTGGTGGTTATACCTATGAAACATCCGCGATAAAGAAGAACTATACTTCCGTCGACAATGCAAACTGGGGCCGTAACGCTGTCGGTCTTGGCCTCTCCGTGAATCTCTGGGGTGCCTGGCTCGACCTTGGCTACTCTCACCACTTTATTCCAAGCCGCACACTCACCGACTCCAAGCACGAACAAACCGTGTCTCCATGTCTTACCAGCGCAACCTGTGAAGACATCCCTGCGGCAACCATCGGCAACGGCACCTACGAAGGTTCCTTTGATATCTTTGGATTAGCGGTACGCGTGCCCTTTTCCGAACTTCGGGGTGATATGTGAGAAAAGTTATTCTAGGCCTTCTTGTGGTTGGTGTGAGCGCGCTAACCACCTGCAAGGGCGATAAAGAGAAAGAAACGTCCAGCGTCACCGTTCGCCAAATCACCGACATGCAGGACCTCTTCGGCGGCACCGATGCGGTCGGCGGCATCGGTGATTGGTATCTGGCCAACGATGTGGTGGAAGTCATCATCGATGATGTGAACAATCAAAACGGACTTTCTGCCAGCGGTGGTAATCTCATCGACTATGCGCTTAAAGGTCAGGACAACGATCAGTTCAACGAAATGTTTCAGGTCTTCATGATTTCGCAAAGCCTGCCACTCTACTATGACACGATTTCCAGTGAATCGAGCGCGGAGAGTGCAACCATTAAGGTCAGCGGTTATGTTTTTTCCGCCAACCCGGATAATGAAACCATCACTCAGACCATTGGACAAAACCTCAAAGTAGAAACCACCTACACCCTTCAAAGTGGTGACACCAATCTTTATGTGAGCACCACCTTGACCAACACCAATGTGGATCCGATCTCCTCTGGTTTTGGCACACCTCTTACGGATATCTTTATTTGGGGTAAGCGGTCCGCCCTACCCTTTGGAGCCTTTGCGGGCCGAGGCTGGAATCATCCGACCCTGGATGTTTCTAATCCGGTGGCCGCCTTAGGTGCCTTCCCATTTATCGCCGCCCATTCGGAAGTGGAACCGGCGGTGAGCTACGGCGTTGCGGCACCGCAAAATAATTTAGGACAGGTCTATGGGGTCAATGATGACCAGCTTAGCGGTGTGGGTACCACGCCGGCCGGCTCAGCACTTAAGCAGGGCGACTCCATCACCTATCATCGAACCTTATTTATTGCCGGTGCAAATACGGTTGAAGCCATTACTTCCCAAGCCCTTAACTATTTGCATCAGGAACTACCCTCCCGCTACAAAAAACCGGGTCAGGTCAGCAGCTCTATCAGTGGGCTTGGTTCCGGACGCACAGCACGCGTGATTGTCTTTAAGCCCGGTGGCCAAGCAGAGGTCGGTCTCGACCAGGGCGATACCCCTGAAAGTGCCCATAACCTCACCGAGGATGGGGCATTCACCATGACCTTAAGGCCCGGGGATTATCGAATGCAAATCAATGTCGGCACCATGGACCCAGTGGTCAGTGACCTCTTCACCATCAGTGAAGGTGCCAGTACAAGCATTGACGCCATCACTTTACCGGCCATGGCAACCCTCAGCTTTGAGGTTCTAAGCGATGGCGAAGCACTGCCGGCACGCTTGACCTTAAAAGGCCGTAACGACACTGCGGATCCGAGCCTGGGTAAGCTCCATAGTTCACCCATTTCTAAAAACGTTATCTATAGCGCAAACGGCAGCGGTTCGGTGAGTGTGGAGCCGGGAGAATATGATGTCTATGCCTCCCGCGGCTTAGAGTATTCCTTGGGGCATGCGGAAGTGACCCTGAGTTCGGGTGCAACAACCGATCTGGACTTTGCATTAAGCAAAGTGATCGACACCAGTGGTTTTGTTTCCGTTGATGCACACGTCCACAGCGGCAAAAGTTTTGACTCTTCCATCACCACCAGCGACCGTGTCCTCACCATGGCGGGTGAAGGCGTCGAAGTCGTCATCTCCACCGAACACGACTATATTGTCGACTATGGTCCAGACGTCACCGCCTTAGGCTTCAATACACTTATGGGCTCAGTCGTCGGCGTCGAGAGCACAGGCTTCGTGCCGACGCCCGATCTGCCGCGCACCATCGGACATAATAATGCCTGGCCCGTCGAAGCGGTTGAAGGGCAACCCCGCAAAGGTGCACCGGCGGATGAAAATATTGAACCCGGTGAACTCTACGAGCGCATTCGGGCAATGAGCGACGTGGATACGGTCATCCAACTTAACCACCCCCGCTCCTATTCTGTAGGCAGCGTCGGACTCGGTTATTTTTCAAATTTCAAATTTGATCCTACCGTCGCTATTCCAAGCAGCGATGACGGCACCACCAATGCCTTTATGCGCACGGAAGCGCCTGGCGGTACCCAGAATATGGACTTCGATGCGATGGAGATTTTGAATGGTGCCTCCTGGGGAGCCATTCCCACCAATCAACAGCACCGGCTCGACTGGTTCTCTCTCTTGAACCAGGGCGTGATTGTCTCCGGTATGGCCAACTCCGACACCCATCAGGTTGCCGGCGATGCGGCAGGCTTTCCCCGTAACTATGTGGCCTACGAAGCGGACACACCGGTGGAGCTGGATGTGAGCGAACTCAATGCGTCCATCCTCGGGCAAGCGCTCATCGGCACCAACGGCCCTTTTATCTCCGCCAGCATTGGCGACACCAAGGTCGGCGGCACCTACGCTTTGAGTTCCGGCTCCAGTGTGGATTTAAGTCTCACGGTGCAGGCAACCCCTTGGATGCCTGTGGATGAAATCCGTATTTATCTCAATGGTAGCCTTGCCTGTAGCATCGATAAAACAGGCGCGCATAACCCTGAGGATGCGCACAGCTGCACTGGTACTTTAAGCGCCGAGCCACAGGACCCCTATGGCACCACCGGCGTCGAACGTTATAATGGCACCGCAACCTTAAACATCACCAAGGACAGCCATATTATTGTCGAAGCAGGAGCCCCTTTGCCGCTCGCCACAGACACGGACGATGATGGCGAACTCGATACCTGGGATAAAGACGGGGATGGAGAAATTATTTTGCTGAGCGCCGGCGAAGGCAATACGACCATTCGGGTTATCTCAAAAGACGATGAAAAAACTATTGTTGTCGATAGCCAAGGCAATGTGGAAAGCTCGGACGACCCAGACAAAAGTATCACCCTCGATGAGGCTGGAGAGATCGTTATCACCAATGACGATGGTGAGGTGGAAACCATTGAGACCATCGGTAACGAGCCAGATAAAGCGGCCCCGGCAATTCCGGACGCCCTTGTCCCCGGACTTTTGCCCTGGGCTTTTAGCAACCCGATTTTTATTGATATGAACGGTGACGGCTGGACTGCACCGGGACTTTAGTTTAAAAACAACCACACCTTATGGGATTAAGGTGTAATTCAAGGAGAAAAGAATGAAATTGAAATTATGCGCACTCTTTGCCGGATGCATGCTTGCTTTCACAGCTTGTGGTGACGACGCTGGTGACGATGACAACAACAACAACAACAACAATAATAATAACCAAGAAGAAACGGTTTATACAGTCGACTTAGGTGGTGTGCTGGCCTGGCATCCAGTCTCCGCAGGAGTAAACGCCACTGTCCAAGCCGCCGGCGGTGCCGCCCTTTCCTGGGGTGATGCGGGCGATGTCACTTGGGCCTTAATTGACCCGCTTGAAGTCTTAGCCGGTCTTACCCCAACACCTCTGGCCACCGGTGCAATCGATCCAACCGCATGCCAAGCAGACGCCACATACGGCTCTGCCTGTGCCTGGAGTGCGGCCGATGTGGATATCACTGCTGTAACCTTGGGGCTGATTATGCTCATCCAGGACACGCGTGACACACCTGTTTTCGAAACCACCAATATGGGAACCGCCAGCGGTACTTCCATTGCGGCCTGGAAAGAGTCTGGCGTAGGCGCCACGGATTTAACCGCTCTGGTTGTTTCCATTGAGTCCGCCACATCTTTGTCCGCACTCATTGATGGTGGCACAACCACCTATGCGGATATGAAGTCCTACGGCTATATGTTCGGTATGACCACCACATCCGACCTGAAGCCGGTTGGCGAGGTCACGGTCACGCCTGGCAATTTCGACGGTATAACCCACACTGTGCGTTATCCTACTGCCGATTTCAGTGACGTAGGTGCTTCGACAGCCACAGGCTTAGGGTTTTTCCTCTATACTCCTGGCTCTGCGACCATCGTCAACACCAGCTGGAGCGCCTGTCAAAAGGATGCGGAAGGCACCTGTAAGACTGATGCGGACTATACCTGGGATGATGTGGCTGCCGCCGGAACACAGCCAAATACGGCTTTCGTTCTGACCTATTTGGCCAACGAAACCTGTGATGGCACAAAAACAACCACACCTTCTGCAGCATCTATTTGCGACTAAGGTGTCTTTAAGAATAAGTTAATGACTCTACAAAAAGGGTCTGGCCGACAAAGCCAGGCCCTTTTTTTTGTCCACTTTTAAGGCACTTAGCGCTTTTTCATAAGTTTTTTCTTTAAAATCTCGACGGCCTGCTGATTTTGCTATAGATCTGCTCGCCGTGATGAGCAAAGACGGTTATTCCACCAAAGAAGTCGCCAAGCTACTGCACTTTTCCGAGGAGCAGGTGCGCGAATTCGCCCGTCAAGGGGTCGTTGAAGGCGGCCGCGAAGGCGAACCGGTCAAAGGCCAGGGCAAGGGCAAGAAGTTTCGCTTCGATTTTCGCGAAGTGCTGGTTCTACGTGCAGCCAAACGCCTGCAGGCGGAAGGTGGCCTCAAAGCGGTTAAAGTCAAGAGCGCCCTCAAATCGGTCCGGCAACAGATTGACGCCGATCACCCTCTAAGCGGTATTCAGGTCTTTGTCGAAGGCGGCAAAGTGGTGGCACGAGATTCGGACAAATCCTGGGAGCCGAACAGCGGCCAGTGCATTCTCCCCCTCGAAGCCCACGAAGAAGACGCCACCGACTTAGAATGCCTACATAAGCCCAAAGCAAGCTTTAGTAATGCACGGGTCAATTATAACGTCTTTGAACAATTCGAAGGCATCGACGATATCGATGCGGCGGATGCCTGGTTTGAAGTGGCCATGGCCTTAGAAGCCACCGAGCCGGAGCGCGCCTATGAGGGCTATCTGCGGACCATGGCATGTAATCCGGAGCACGCCGAAGCCATGATCAACATTGGCCGCCTCTGCTCCCTGGCCGGCGAAAGCAAAAGAGCAGCCGCCTACTTCCGACAAGCGGTACGCACCGATCCTTCTTTG
The DNA here is from genome assembly GCA_964013445.1 of uncultured Bdellovibrionales bacterium. Taxonomy (GTDB): domain Bacteria; phylum Myxococcota; class XYA12-FULL-58-9; order XYA12-FULL-58-9; family JASMKV01; genus JASMKV01. The sequence continues at coordinate 12,698 of CAXGWX010000060.1, forward strand.
GCCGTCGCCCATTTTAACCTGGCGGTCACCTATCACGATCAAGAGGATGTGGTTGAAGCGGAAAAAGCCTACAGACAAGCCCTTTTTCGCGATGCTCACTTCGCCGAGGCCCACTTTCACCTGGCCACCCTGCTGGATGAGATCGGTCGGCGAGAAGAGGCCCTCAAACATATGCAGACCTACGAATGGATCACCGCAGAATACACTGAGCATGAGGTAGAAGAGGCTTCGACAGAGCCCTCCTTAGAGCTCCTTGCTGATCCGCCCAGCGACGATTCTCTGGAATAAGGTACATTTCTTTTCTTGACCCTGAGCCTTTTGCTTTGCTAAAGAAGGCTTCTCGCACTCCAAATAGGAGCGCGACCCTTTAATGGTAAGGGGTGGTAGTTAAGTTGGTTATAACGCCGGCCTGTCACGCCGGAGGCCGCGGGTTCGAGTCCCGTCCACCCCGCCATTTTTCACTACAAGTTAATTCTCTTATTGCACATAGGTGGGATGGCTTTTGTGACTTTGAATATTCCTGCGCCGACAAACACACAATCGTCGAGCAGGATCCCACTTTCGTCTGCCAGAAGCTAAAGTGGGCCCTCCAGCCCCGCCTGCGCACCACCACAAAGCGTTTAAGCAGCTGAAAAATATATACTTCTACATTCGCCAAAACAGGCATGGTCTTTGCTTTTAACTTAGAACCCCCTGCTCTCATGGAGACGAAGCAATGAAATATCTATCGCAGCGACTAATCACGCTCTTGACCTGCACCATGCTCTGCGCCTGTGGTGATGGTATGGAATTTATGGCCCTCGAAGAGGGAAGCCAGGATTCGCTCTACGGGGTTGCAAGCGGCAGCAACTCACCGGTCACGCCAGCGTGCCTTTTGGCCGGTCCGAAATCACTGCATCTCGAGGCCATGGCTGGAACAAGCAGCCATAGAAAATTTTCGCTAACAAACGTCGGGGGTGAAGCCTGTACCATCCAAGGCATTTACATCCTCCTGCCACCAGGCACACCTCAGTCCCAAAACCCATTCGTCACGCAAGCCTATATCAACGGTTTAGAGCTTAATCATGGCGGCAACACTCAACCTCAAGCCTATGGCGACAACCTGGTTGCAAAGGGGGACACCTTGGATATCGTCCTCACCTACACCCCCGTGGCAAATAGCGGCAGCAACACAGCGCAGCTTAAAATTGATATCGCAGAAATTAATTTTGTTCCTCTGGATATCAGCGCCACCATCATTGCGAACGAAACCGAAAATGACCTCATCTGTGGTGAGGCCATCACCTGCTGTGATGATGGGTTACTCTATCCGAATACCTGCTGTGGCGAGGATGGCTCTTCTGACCTGGGGGCCTGCACTGAAAACGACAACACCTGTAACCTTGGCGGCAGCGAGTCCCTCGAGTTTGGCGCAGTTGAAAGCGGCATTCAAACATTGGTCCTCTTTAATGATGGAGGGAACTGCTCTGACCTTTCGTTGAGTATTATTCATCCCAACACAAGCCAAACAGACACTTCCTACTCGTTCGGAACAAACAGCCTCGGTTATTCCATCACACAAATCGATCATGTGAACATAGCGGCCGGCGAGACTGTCGCATTTTGGCAAGATGTCTTCTACGTCGCTGCCATAAACAATCCGACACAGACCAATACAAACTTAAATGCTCTCATTGAGATCCGTCAGAATGCACCAAACAATGTTGGCGTGCCAGGAGCAAGCGTACTTATCAAAACCATCGAGCTGAGTGCGGAACCATTTTCGTTTGCAAGTGACTCCAACGAGAGTCCAAACAAAGTTCCTTTTGGCGAGAAAGCGCCGCCACCGGCACCCTGGTAAGGACCGCTTTAAATCTCCCAGACAAGGGCTGCTGAACCGCGCA
>CAXGWX010000061.1:0-14542 GCA_964013445.1 uncultured Bdellovibrionales bacterium
CATAAACGACCATCGCTATCAAAATAGCCTAAGTCACCCATCCGATGTCGAATGGAAGCACCGTCACGAATTTTTGCCAGCTCTGTGGAGTCGGGTCGATTGAAATATGAAGCCGTCACCTGTGGCCCCTTGACGACTATCTCACCAACTTCCCATTTAGGTTGTGCGGCACAATCCTCCCAATCACTAATCACCTCATCAGAAATTGGGATCACCTGAACATCCACAGACGGGACCGGTTTCCCGACACATACCCCCATGCCAGAATTCGTTTTTTCCGCCGTATCACTTAATATTTCTTTGCTCGAAATGGTGCTCACAGGAAGGCTTTCAGTGGCTCCGTAGGGCGTATGAATTGCGCCAGCCTCTTCCAGCATGTCAGAGAAGCGTTGCAAAACAACCGGAGATGCGGGAGCTCCTGCGGAAATAACCCGCTTGAGGGAAGGCAGCTGCACATTATTCGCTTCGCCATAACGACTAACACGGTTCAATAAAGCAGGAGAGCCAAACATATTCGTCACGTTAAATTCTTTAATCGGCTCAACAATATTTTCCGGCTCGACTTTAGCAGGCTTGGTTGCATCCATATGAGGAATCACCGTCGACATTCCTAAGGCCGGATCAAAAAGTGCAAAGAGCGGGAAAGTTGGCAGATCTATTTCACCAGGCCTGATATCGTAAATACGCTTAATCTCATCGACCTGGGCAATAAAATTGCCGTGAGTATAGACAGCACCTTTAGGCACGCCCGTGCTCCCACTTGTAAAAAGAATTGCTGCCGTGTCCTCTGAGGCAGTATCTCTTGTTTTATAGGAAAAATCTTTTGGCACTTTACTAAGGGCGCTCTTAAGACTTGTTCCACCAAAAAATAAACTTGGCCCAACGCTAATCTTTTTTTTGAGAGTACGCTTCCCCCAGCCCTGCAAAGCACGAGCAAGATGCGCCATCGGAATACCGATAAAAGCTTCCGGCTCTGCTTCATCGATACATTCTTTAAGGTGCTTTAGCCCAATGCCCGGGTCAATCAGCACAGGCACCGCCCCCACTTTAAAGAGCGCAAATGTTAAGGCAAAGAACTCGAGGCTGGGCTTGACCATAAGTACGGACCGCACCCCCTTGGTCACCCCTTCCTGCTCCAATGCATAAGCGATTTTATCGCTTTCGTGATTAAGTTGCGCAAAGCTCCACTTGGCATAGTGGAATTTTCCAGGTCCCAGCTTGCGCGTAGGAAAAGCTATCGCCAAACGTTCGGGTTGAAGTTCCGCCATGCGTGGAAGATAGGAAGCGATATTGCTGTAAGAATGCTCCATTTCACCCCACACTTAAGCCGCAAGGAAATCCTTGATTAACGGTATAACTTCATCACTCGCATCTTCCAGGACATAATGCCCACAATCATCAAACCTGTGCACCTGGGCCTCTGGCAAAATTTCTTCCCAACGTTCAAGGAAGTGGCGGTCAAAAACAAAATCCTTGAGCCCCCAGCAAATCAAAGTTGGCTTGCTCTGCAAACGAGGGAGTGTTTCCTGCACCTGAGTAAGCTCCGCATAACCACGGTCCTCTGGTTTCAATGGTATATCCTGTACAAACCTCAATGTTGCGACTCGATTATTCCAGGAATCATAGGGTGCACAGTAGGCATCTCTGAGTTCCTTCCCCATCGGTTTGCGTTTGCAACCAACCCAGGCGGCACCCCGACTAAAAGCATTAAAACCTCTAATCAGGAACGACCCCAGGCTTGTATTACGTGCCAGCGCCAGTGCGGCGGGAAACTTCTTTGTTTCGGGGAGATGAAATGCGGCCGTATTTAAAAGCACCACGCGGGCAATCCGATCAATGTACTTTGTCGCATAGGTCATACCAATCAGCCCACCCCAATCGTGCAACACCAAAGTGATCGGTTCGCTTATACCCAGCTCGTCCAGAAGTGCTTCTATGTCTTTCGCCCGCTGTAAAAAAGAATAGTCGTATTCTTGAGAACTCGGCTTATCTGAATATCCGCAACCGATATGATCAGGCACAATACAGCGCCAGTTTTCCTGCAATGCGGTTACAAGGTTGCGGTAGTAAATCGACCAAGAGGGATTACCATGCAACATAAGCACCGGAGGACCGCTTCCTTCGTCCAAATAATGTAAGCGGTGACCGTTAACGGTGACGTATTTCCCAGAAAACGGATAGATTTTCGAATCAACTTGCATCGACAGCTACCAGATAATCTCCGCCATAGCACAATTCAAACCACTGCCAATTCCCATCAGCGCAATACGGTCCCCACGCTTTATACGACCTTGTTCGATACTTTTGGCAAGAGTAATCGGAACCGCCGCCGGGCCAATATTTCCATACTCACTAAATATGGTAAATATTTTATCCCCATCCAAGCCCAGGCTTTGCGCCAAAGATTCTGTATGAACCTTGGATACTTGATGCAAAACAAAATGGTCCAGCTCTTCTTGCTTCCAGCCCAGTTCCTTTTGCGCTTTCACCCAGGTCTGGCCTGCCAGTTCTAAACCGCTCATTAAGAGCCGCTTCGTATCCGTCTGCATCCAATCAGGCTGGCCTAAGCAAAGCCGATTATGCTGTGTCGCTGCGAGTTCTACCGCGCCAACGAATCGATGCCCTTTCTCCGCAAGCTCCTTACGGGCCAAAACCATCGCAACAGCACCTGAACCTAAAGTTAGAGCAGCAAAATTTTCACGAAAGGTGGCTTCGTCACAATCTGAGTTGAGCAGACGGTCTATTGTCTTTTCACACACATTGCGCGAACCTTCCCCATCAACAATCAGCGCATAATGAATCTGACCTCGCTCGATCATATTCCCCGCCATTTGCATGCCGTTCATAAACGCAAGACAGGCATTGCCAAGGTCAAAGTTCATACACTCGGCGGACAATCCTAAATTCCCATGCACCAGGCATGCGGTTGAAGGTTCGATATAATCTCTACATACGGAGGTGTTAATCACCACACCTATCTTTTGTGGATCGACGTCCGCTATCTCCAGCGCTTTGCGTGCTGCCTCGGTCGCCACCTCTGATGGTTCAACCCCTTCAGGCCAATAACGTCTTGTTCGAATCCCTGCCAAATTTTCCAAAATCCCGCTGCGGATGCCCAAACGGTCTCTCACCGGCTTAAGGCGCTCCTCAATATCTGCGGAACTCACCTCGATAGGCGCATCAATGGCTCCAACGCTCAAAATGGATACGTGATCAAAATGCATTTTTTCTCTTTCCCGACTAAGCAGAGCCAAGCAAAATAAGACCGGAACCGACCTTAACAAGCGCACGACTCTATTTCTCGGGCCCTATAGCCTTTTAAACTCGCTCAGGCCAGATCTCTTTTGCTGCTTATGGGCAAAAATATTACACTTTCCCCTGACCGGCCCAAACTCCTGATTTTAATAGGTTTAAATCCACCCACGCTGCTTAAGAAGAAAGCCAACCCTGGGCCCGGTACCACTTTGCGGTGTGCCGCGTTCCTTCCTCAAGATTGAAGCGGGGACTCCAGGAAAACTCTTCAGCAAACTTTTTGCCATTAGATTGCCAATAGGCTGCTGTCATATCTCGTACCTTATCCCGGGAAAAGAGCACTCCGCGTCCACTCAATTTTGCCCAGCACTCAGCAAAAAAACCCATGGTCAAAAGAATCTCATCCGCAAGAGGCAAAATACTAACCTTGCGACCGACCGCCGCTCCCACATGCCGAATCATTTCTTCGACGCTATGGGCTGAGCCATCATGAATCGTATAAATACTCTTGGCACAGCTTTCTTTGTGGAAAATCAAAGACAATACATCCACACAATCGTCTATATGCAAAAAGGAGAGTGTTCGTCCCGATGCCGGCATCGGAGCAACCCCCCGTTGTGCGGTTTTAAAAAGTGGCAAAAGTCGCGTATCCCCTGGCCCATAGAGAGCAGGCAAGCGTAAAACTGTTATCTCTTCGGGAGATAAAAACTCGAAAACCAATTTCTCCGCAGCCAACTTACTTTTCCCGTATAGGCTCCGCGGATTTGCATAAGTTTCATCCGGATAATCATCACCATGCAGCGCTGCACCAGCTGCCGCCAGCGATGAAATAAAAATGAACCGTCGTTTGGCTTTGCCCGAGCCAGACCAAGCCTTCAACAAATTCTCCGTAATCACCGTATTGTTTTCATAAAAGGAATTCTCACCCTTAAACCAACCGCCACCGGCACAATGGATAACCGTATCAATGCCGGACAATATCACATCAAGATTTTTTGCTGGATGCAGGGTTCCTTCTACAACTTCAACCCGCAACTCTGGCGCAACATTTAAGGAGGACCCGGGACGTACCATCGCCCTGACTTGCAAGCCTTCGACGGCGAGTCTCTCAACAATTCTTTTTCCTAAAAAACCTGAAGCCCCAGTAACCAGAACAGACATTATTTTCTTTCTTTAAGCTCTGACGGGTAAATTAGCTGGTAATATTTATTCTCCTGCAAGTCGTCACTCTTGAAGCTCACTTGCTTCCCGTTCGGCCAGCGAACTTGAATGTCATAAGAACAGGAACTCTCTCCCAAACCAAAATGCAACACGCGTGTGTCTTCTGAGTTGTACATTCCGCGACTGCTCTTTTTCTCTTGCAGAATAATTTTTGTGCTGTCACTGATCTCAACTCTGGTACCAAAGGCGTCTCTTGTAACGTCGCTACCGTCCCCCTCTACAGCAAAGGCCAGCCAGCGGTTCTGCGAACCAAGATCGTTGCGAAAAAGAAAATTAGGCCTGCCCCCCCCAGTATCTCTTCCTCCAACCAGCAAGTCCAAATCACCATCCGCATCAATATCTGACCAGGCATGGTTTTGCGCGTTTTTCATGCGCACATACGACTTACAAAACCCGTCCGAATGGCAGAGTTCTTCTGCGCCTTGGCACTCCTGATTGGCATCACAGGGATGCCTACATTTTTCTTTAAAGCATTTTTCTCCAGCAGCGCTGCAATCCCCATCCATCGCGCAGGGACTTAAAGATGCTGCCACACTTGCTTCAAGGCCATTAATGCCACTTGCGGGACCTAAATTTGTATAAGTTCCATCACTTGTCTGGCGAAAAAGTCCAAACCACGCTTTTTGTTCAATATTCTCATAACTTTTTTCGTATTTTTTATCCCTCGAGACACTCAAATCCATACGTCCGTCATTATCGAAATCAATCATTGCTGCATCAACATCGCCTTCATTGAAAGGCAGCCCGCGCAGAGATGTTACATTCGCAAAGGTATAACTTTGCGACTCACCATAATTTAAAAGCAGATGGGTTGGGTCTGACCACTTACGCTTGTAATCAGAGTTCACTGGATGGGAAATCGTCGACAAAAAGATATCCATGTTTCCATCATTATTAAAATCGTCGCAGTCTATTCCAAAGCCGTTGCTGCCAATAAATTCCCCCGGGCCTCTGTCGGGCTCTATCGCTGCGCCATATTCAGTCGATTCAAGATATGTATTCCCTGGTGCCTGTGCGGCAAAATTCTTCTCAACAGCAACATTAACAAAGTCTCCGGAGCGATTCTCCCAGAGGATATTGAGTCCCTTGTTGATGCTCACACCGTAGGTGGAAACAAAGATATCCAAATCTCCATCGTTGTCATAATCGCAAGTCGTCGTACCATTCGAGGGCTGCATCGGATTAGAGGCCAAACGGGATGAAGAATTCACAAATGAGCCATCACCGTTGCCCAACAAAAGAACATCAGCTGCAGCCATCGTTGTCCCCCCCATACCAACATAAAGGTCCAGGTTGGCGTCACCATCAAAGTCGGCAAAAACCGCATTGGCGGCGGCCTTGGTTAGGCCTTCTACCCCGCTGTCGGTGCGCGGACTAAAATGTCCGGCCCCATCGTTTAAAAGTATCTGATGGGTGTGCGCTCCATAGGAAATATCCAGCCCAGCAAAAACATCCTGGTCCCCATCATTGTCCACATCAGCAAAAGCAAAAAAGCCCGCTTGAATGTCCTTCAAGCCTGACGCCTCTGAAAAATCTGAGAAGAGCCCGTTGCTGCTGTTGAGAAAAACAAGATGCTCAAAAGGAATACCTGCTTGTGGATTTGGAAAAAGACTGTGCATGACAATATCGTCAAAGCCGTCACCATTGATATCCGCAAAGGCCAGACGGGAATGATCATTGATTGGGATCGTTCCTGCTGGGGCGATCTCATAATTCCCTTTTCGAATGCCACTTTGCTCGGAAATATCGACAAAAAAGTCCGTCGTCGGGGTCACTAAGCTCTGCTCTTCGCATTCAGCCGCCTTCTCTTTACAGGCCAGAATCCAGCAAAAGCCCATAAGGAGAATGAAAAGTCTTTTATTCATAGGATGTTACATAACAGAAGGGGGTAAAAACAAAAACCCAATTCCACTGCTTTCCCGACCGACAAAAAGGTCTGAAAAATAACCTATGATTTCCAAGAGAAAGCTAATTTTACTGCTTTTTTAGGCAACCCCAGTGGTAGAATAACGATAATGAGATCAGCTCCACGTCTCCCTAGGTAGGCAGTAGGGAAACGTTATAAGTATGGCCTTAAAGGACTTTGATAGTCATGGCACGGAAACATCGTATTGGCATAGTTGGCCAGGACGACGAGCTAAAAACATTCTGCGAGAAAAGTCTCGGCTTAGTAGCCAAGGTCGAATTTTATGAGACCTATGAGGACGTCTTTACACCGCTTAATGAAAGTCTTTTGCTCTTTGCGATCAACCAACCGAACGCGGAAAACACGGCCGCGCTGGCGAAGTGCATCAAAAGCAACCCCGATTTGCCCGTCCTTGTTCTCGGCGCGGATTTTAGTCCAAACCAAGCGGTCGAATTGGTGAAATGTGGCGCCACTGACTTTCTTGCTCTGCCAACAAAACCTGTGGAAATTCGCCTAAAGGTTGAACGTATTCTTCGGGGTCGACGCGGTCCGGTTTTCAAAGACTCACTGCTTATGCCTTTTGAGCCAACTTCAGGGCGCTTGCCACTCCCCTATATGGGTTCCAACAGACGTCTCTGTTACCGTGCAAGTGTGATTCAAGACGCTGCGATTCGTGTTCAACTTACGGTCGACTCAAAACCCTATTTTCTGGAGATTGTCGAAATTTCCGTCGTTACGGATAGACGACCAGGTGGACTGCTGCTGCGTCCAGCACTTAAACCGCCACCACTTGATGCGGAAAATACCGATACGGAAATACAACTAAGCGCGGCACATATGAAACGTGGAGCCAAAGTCACCCGAGATGCAGAAACCCTTCCTGTGCCTTGGCAGGCCTTAGAAACCGGAGCTGAATTTGAATGTGAAGTTTCTTTGCCAACCGCTGAAGCACGCACCATACCGACAAAGATTAAGGTCGTCTTTGCCAAACCGCACAAGAATAAACCTTTGAACAGCCGTATTGCGGTGCAGTATTTTCCGAAAAGCCTGGAGGACGATAAAGCTTTCAGAGAATTCTGGATGCTTTGCCAACGCTCAGAAACAGCGCTGCCATAAATTTATTAGCCACCCCGAAGATGCATTTCTCTATGCACATTTTGCCGTAACTCTTGTAATGAAAAGATGGCTTGCCGTTCTTGCGCAAGCGCCTGCCTGTCCTCTGCCCCTGCATCGTTTCGTCCGGACCAAATCTTATTAATAAGCTTCTTGACGACCTTCTCTTGCGTACCGTTTCGAAGCACTTCACGCAGGGAAAAACCCTGATCCGAATACAAGCAAGTCAAAAACATGCCGTCTGCCGTAATCCGCGCTCGGTCGCATGCACCGCAAAAGGGCGCACTCACTGAAGCAATCACACCAACCTTCTGACCGCTCGGCAATCTAAAAACGCGAGCCGGAGCACTGGGGTCGCTGGACGTTTCACTGACCTCACCATAAGCCCGACCTAAAACCCTTAGAACATCCGATAAAGCAAAAACCTTTTCCGCCTGCCAATGGGTTGCACCACCCACATCCATATACTCGATAAATCGCAACTGAATTGCTCTTGCTCTTGCAAATTCAACGAAATCAAGAATTTCATCTTCATTAAAGCCATTCATCAAGACACAATTTAGCTTAATCTCTTCGAACCCTGCCTGTTGAGCGCTCTCGATGCCGGCCAAAACCTTATTCAGACTGTCTTGCCCCGTCAGCCGCTCAAACCGCCCGGCCTGCAATGTGTCTAAGCTCACTGTAATTCGCTTCAATCCTGCATCTTTAAGCTTTTGTGAATGCTCAGGTAAGAACATTCCATTCGTCGTCATCGCCAAATCATCGAGTTGCTTAAGTGCCAACATCTGAATGAACTCGTCCAGGTTACGCCGCAAAAGAGGCTCTCCACCGGTGAGCCGCACTTTTTTGACCCCAAAGGAAATAAAAACATCAACCAGTTCAGAGAGTTCTTCGAAAGTCAAAAGCGATTTCCTGTCCAACCACTTGTATTCTTTCTCGGGCATACAATAATGGCAGCGCAGATTGCACCGGTCCGTCACCGACAAGCGTAAATTACGCAGACCTCTTGCCTTGGCATCTAAGAGCATAGGCTCGTTTTCACACGCCACAAGCTGGGTGTCAAACTCAAGCGTGGCGAAAACGAAGCGAACATGCTAGTCTTGAAAAAGAGGAAAACCATGATGTTTAAAGCCCTTTTATCCGCAGCCGCCCTTCTGCTCACGACCAGTGTCACCGCCAACCCCATACCGAGAGGCGAAAATGCTCTTGCCCAGCAGGAAATGCTGCGTAAAGCGACAGTTTCTATTCTGCAAAAGCAGTGCGAAGAAGTGATGGGCTGGAACTGGAACAATGACAACAAATCACCCCACCAGAATATTGGTGGACCGATTGCTTTGGCCCTACTCAAAAGTTACGAAAAAGATCCGCAACCTACGGTATGGATAACCCTGAGTCAGTACACCATGCATCTGAAAAAGATCTACACCAAGAACAATAAAATTCCTTATCGCGCCGATATTGAATACCTTGCTCTCTTTGCAAATAAATTCAAAGATAAAGTTGCCGCAGCTCTCAGTAAGGACTTCTTTGAACGCATTCGCTCCATCACCCCAAACGGCCGTGATGAATTTAATCGTATTTTGGAAGGGCGTAAAGACCACGTTGACCTTATAGGATACGAAGCTAGTCTCGGTATCCGCGCAGCATTGGCGCTGGGAGAAACCACCTATGCCAGAGATCTGGCGAATACGGTCATCAGTCATGGAGCGGTCAAAATCGCTGATGAAAACAATCCTTATCAGATCTTAAGTGTTGGCTCCTTTATCTATGCATTGAGCATGTTCGCAGACAAAACCTATCAGGGAGCAATTGAGCGGCTGGCCAAACGACTCGAAAGCATACAAAAACCCAATGGCGCGTGGGCCTTTAATAATACCCAGGCCACAGCCTATGCACTCCTCGGCCTTACCGGCGCCAATGAAGCTATCAAAAGTCAGATTGCTCGACAAAAAGCGCTACAGTGGCTGCATAACTCACAACTTAAGACGGGCGGCTGGGCTATTTATAATGACGGCTTGCCTGAACCTTTCGTCGGTCCCAGCAACACCCACGTTCAAGCGGAAACGCTGCAAGCTATTCTGGCCGGCATATAAGCCCTACATGGGCAGGTGCATTTCAATCCAGCCATCTACATAAATATAGGGCTCGGCCAAATGCAAAACATCGATGGCTTTCCGGTCCGCCTCCCGGCTGCCGGATGAACGCATGATTTGCACACGCTCAACGTAACCATGGTCATCTAAAAGAAATCGCAGATGAGTTTGCTCCCAAAACCCCTCTTGAGAATAATCTGAGCCATAAAGTGCCTTTGACAATTCGTAAATACGATTAACAACCAACCCCTGACGACGTTCCTGAACCGTATCAATAGACTTAGAATAGACTCCCTCATCATGCCCTTCACCCGATTCAAATTTCCCTGTGACAAGCATTTTTTCCAGCGCTTGTGCGTGGCCATCGCCGACCACCCCTGAAGCTTGCGCAGCCTTTCCTTTTTTACTCTCATCTCCCCTAATCCAAATTTCCCACTGATCCGGTGCATCGCTCCTAACTCTTGGGGAATTAATCTCCGCTTTTTGCTCCGACTCCCATAGAGGCTTCTCGACAAGAGCCTCAAAGACCGCAACCTCAACCCCGACATTGGACTGGTTCATGCTTTTTCCCGCTGCCTCTTTTTCCGACGGCAAGGTTGAGCCGTCCGCTTTAGCAGAGTTTTCATAGCGCACCACTTCCTCAAGAACGGTCTTCCTCATTCGCGTCGGACTCTTATCTTCCTCTAGCGAATGCTCACGGCGAAAATCATCGAACTCTTGCTCTAATGTCCCCAGGTTGCTCGCCAAACGCTTCAGATGGAATAACTCATTCTTAAGCATATTATTCTTTACGAGGGCTTGGGGTGCTGGACTCGTCCGCGCACTAAACTCCACCAGAGCAACTCGGTGATGCACTGGTGCCTGATTTGCTACACCGAAAAGCTCATCGAGCCCTAAGGTTCCATCTTTTTCCTGGTGAATGACTGCAGGTAATTGATTAAAAACTTCTGGGGATAAAAGAATATCCCTTGGAAAAGACTCTAAAGCTTTTTTCGTAAGTTCTGCCAATTCATCATCAAGCTCTTGTTCCGCAACACTTTCCCTTTCCTCGGCCACAGGTTCCAAGTGCGCTGCTGCTTTGTTCTTGGTCGACTCGATGGACTCTGATCGCTCAACCCAGTCGACTGAATAGCTTATTAAGGCAGCAAGGGGCAAAGCGTGAACAAGTAAAGAAATACCGAGAAAGCGATAATGAAATGGCTCATGCCTTGATTCTCGTCCTGATCCCATCCAGGTACAAGTTTGTCACACTTTAGGGCTTCTTGCCAGTCGTGCCCACATCCCCACCTGGACGGCTCCACACTTCAACTCTATTTTCAATAGGTTGAAGTGTCATTAAATAAGCATAGATCGCGCCTAAATCCGCTTCGCTCAGTCCACCATAGCTGTGCCAGGGCATGGGGGAATTAAAACTCCCTATCGGCAATGGCTTTGCAAGAAACTCTGCCTGGTCAAAAGCTTTAAAGTGCCGCACGAACCGTTGCCTGCTCCAGGCACCTAAACCGGTTTCATGGGATGTGAGATTACTGGAACGCACCACCCCATCGACTCCAGGTACACTAAATTCCCGCCCCCCGGCAAAGAGCCTATCTTTGTCCATATGACCACCATCCCGCGGAGTATGGCAGGAGGCACAAAAGGAAAGGTCGACGAGATATTTTCCATAAGCAAGCTCGTTACTCGCATCAGGACATTGCGGATTTTCCCATGGCTTTGGTATAAAATTAACAATCATGTTCAAAGGAAAATTCAACCGCCTCTGGTGAGCAGACACCGGCTTACCGCTTAGACCACGTATATAGGCAACAATAGCCTGCAAATCCTCCCTGCATAGAGAGCGAAAATAAGGATAAGGCATCACCGGAAAAAGCGAATCACCCGAAGCATTGACTCCAGCTACAATCGAGTGCGCAACTTCCCCATCGCTCCACTCGCCTAGTGCCTCGGGTGTAATATTGCCAGCCCGAAGGTGGCCTGGAAAGCCATTGCTTTCATCGTAGATTGCTCCACCGGCACCCTCTTCTCCCGGCTTTACTGGCCCGGAAAAATAAGTCCAATCACGGGGTGAATGACATAGCACGCAACCAACAACATGATTAACAAGATAGTCGCCGCGCCCAATGAGTTCCGGAGCATCAGCCACATCCATCGACGGGGGACTCCCCGCACGCTGGCAAGCAACAAAATTTATCGCGCAAATAAAAAAGAAAAGAAAAGAAGAGAGCCTTTGATTAAGAGCCCTTTGACTGCTCATAAAGCCCATGCTTTTTCAAAAGAGTGCGCAACTGTTTACGATCCATTCCAGCCAATCTCGCAGCTTCCGATATGTTGCTCTCTGCCTTGGTCACCAGGTCCTTCAAATAAGCGCTTTCAAAAGAACGAATCGCCCGGTCCCTTGCCTCACGGTAAAGACCACTGACCTCTCCCTGTCCAAAAGCTTCATCCTGGCTCTCGTCAGATTCACTGACACGCTTAGGCACATCTGGTCGTGTTGCCAAACCGTACATGCCCAAAGTCAATATACGATGCACAACATTACGAAGCTCGCGAACATTTCCTGGCCAGTCGTAGCGCATGAAAAACTCTTCAGCGGCCTTCGGTATTTTGTATGGTTTGCCCTTTGAAATCTTGTCCGCAAGTGCTCGTGCCAGAAGTAAAATATCCTCGCGACGAGAGCGCAAAGGCGGCAATTGTACACGGATAACTGCTAAACGATAATAAAGGTCTTCACGGAACTTGGCTTCGTCAATGAACTGAACAAGATTCCGGTGCGTTGCTGCAACAATCCGAACATCCACCGCTTTATGGGCCGAATCCCCAATGCGCTTTACCTGCCCCGTTTCTAGAACACGCAAGAGCTTAGGCTGCAATTCGATAGGCATTTCACCAATCTCATCCAGGAAAATGGTTCCACCATCCGCCGACTCGAAAGCCCCTGCCCGATCAGAAATTGCACCGGTAAAAGATCCCTTGCGGTGCCCAAAGAGTTCACTCTCCATCAACTCTGCCGGAACATTACCGCAATCGATGATGATAAAGGGCTTATCAGCCCGACAACTCTTATTATGTAAAGCAGACGCCACCAATTCCTTACCGGTTCCAGTTTCGCCCTCGATAAGCACCGGCGCTTCACTCTCCTCGAGCATTTCCAGAATAGAATAGACCTTGCGCATCACCAGCGATGCTCCCAAGAGTTCATGATAGTGGTCCTGAGTGGTCACTGGCATCGACTGAGAATCGATCATCGGCAAAATATCCAGGGCGCAACGGCCTAAATTCAATCTGGCGCCGGTCTTAATAACCAATTTGTCGATTTGCTGTTCGAGATAGAGTGTGCCGTTTGTTGAGCCCATATCCTCAACAAAAACCCCATCCTCTTGCACACTTAATTTAACATGCTGTCGGGAAACAGACTTATCCGCCAGCTGCAGTTCACAATCGCTACCACTGCCAATCATCGCCGAACCTTCTTCTAAGCGGTGTGTTTTACCCTTATCCTCCGGTCCACCATTGGCAACATAAATAAGCCAACCATGGCCAAAGCTGCCCGAGTCATCTTTCAATGAGGGTAAAAGTTCAGTGCCTGCCGGGCTATCCATCTCGTAACCTATCCATATTTGAACGTTCCACTACGGAAGTGCTTCTAAGATGCCTTTTATGCGCTGGTCTAGTAATTCGCAAGGTTCGAATGAGGGGTGAAAAAAGAAAAGATGGGGAGGCTCCAGTCATCAAGCGCATTGCCTAAGCCGTTGATGCAGACAGTTATCGGGGCCCCCACCCTTTAATGATAACCGTTTGCCACACTTGATGACTGGTTATTTCTACTCGTGATTAAAAGTCATCACACCTGGCGGCACTTGTAGGGAGTATACCGCCTAGTGTCATCACTTGACCACCAAACCCAATGTCACAATGGTTTCCCATATTCCAGCCTGTCGGGCCCCCTAACTCCCGTAAATTGACAGTCTAGGGACATTGGATCTTGGTGGCCAATTATGTCCCATGCAAGCATGAGATATCATTTGCTATTGCATTTGATGTGCCAATTCTCCGACCAGAGCCTTCTTGAAAAAGATGTTTAATTACAAAAGCTTAACGAATCGCTCCGATTTGCAATCCGATATGAATCTGGGTATGAATGCCCCACACTCGAAGATCTGGGGGATCCGCACATCAACTGGGCTTGTTCGTAAGCACAGACTAGGGCAAGATGGGCTACAATACAGACGATGCAACCTTTAGCCATCCATATTTTGACCGTTCTGCTCTTTGCCACAGAATCCGTCGCCCCATCTCAAATGCCCTCCGCTCCACCATCCCAGGTCCCAATTCAAGGTGAACCGAGCTACCAGCGACCGGCTGCACGTCGACAGGCGCAGGTCATCCTTGGCGAGGCATCACAGCTCGTCGATGCACTCCAATACGATCAGGTTGTGCCACTGATGAACGAAATTCTTTTGCTCACCAACTTGACCCTGGGCGAAAAATTGCAAGCCTATTTTCTAAAGGGAAGTGCTTTGGCCATTATCGGCGAGCCAGTCAAAGCAGAGCGAGCTTTTCGCTTCCTCCTCCGAGCCTCTCCCAGCTATATGATTCCGGATGATATTTCACCAAAAGTCTCTTACGTTTTTCGGAAGGTTCAGGTCGAAGAGGAAGCAACTCGACAACAGCTTGAAAAATTAGAGCGCAGAGAGATTGTTGCGGAAATGCAGATTGAAGGTAGCCCTCCCATCGATCTGGTTGGCGGTCTACCAATCACCTTTAGCTATAAGCTTCGTGATCCCCGCAGAGCAGTGCAAAGCTTCCGACTACAATATCGCAAAAGTGGGGATCGGGATTTTTCATCGCTGGCGCTTAAACCAGACGACCAAGGTAAGTGGAGCTGTACCATTCCTGCAGAGCTCACCCAGAATAAAGACGGATTACGAATTGACTATTTTTTGACCACCAAAGACTC
>CAXGWX010000062.1:0-14503 GCA_964013445.1 uncultured Bdellovibrionales bacterium
CAAAGGTAGCGATTTTTTCGGCGACCGTGTCTTCAACGCGCTCTGAAAAGTTGTCGGCTAAAGAAGGGGTCTCAAAGTCAAAAGCGCAGGCAAAAAGTTCATTTTGTCTGTCGCAAGAAGGTTCGCGAAACAATTTTAGTGAGGCATGAACCTTTGGCAAAACGCTGGATAGTTTGTTGTTGCGCGGTGTTTGAATACGCAAATGACAGCGACCAAGTTTTTCTTGTACGCTTAGGCTATAGGGTTGCTGGGAAAAAGGGTCTCGCTGAATATTTGCGATAAAACCCATGGCCACCAACTCCGCTCCAGGCGTGGTGGTCGTGTCTTGCTCACAGGATTCGTTACTTCCGGGCCAACGGTCCTCTTGATGATAGAAGCTTTTCGCTGCATTGTGCAGGCGCTCGATGTCGGTCACCATTTGCTGCCCATATTTTGTGCGAGCCTTGGCGACCAAGCCAGGCACCAGGGCGGTCGAGAGAATTGACATGATGCCAATGACGATGCCAATTTCGACGAGGCTAAAGCCAGCTTGATGTGTCTTGTGGTGAGGCGTTGACATGGTGTTTCCGTTTTTAGAGGTGAAGTGGAAGTCCTTTTATTTGACACAAGTCGCATGACACCATTGCTGGCCACTCCAATTATGGCTGGAATATTCACAGTTAGCCTTGCTTCCTGAAGCCGTGCAAAATTTGGCACGTGAACCTGGTCGACATTGTTCAACCCTGTACCCAGAAGCGCATTGGCCATAGCGGCCTTGGAAATTCAGAGGGTAGCGCGTGGGCCCACTGGCTTGGCTGTTCTTAAGCGCATTTATTTCGTTGGTGAGGTTACGGCTCACGTTGGTGATGTTGTGCTCGTTGTTCGTGACGCGCATGTTGATGCTGTTGATCGGGGCGTCGTAATTATTGGCAGGTGTGGTGTTGCCCGGAGGAGCTTGTTCAAGTTTCAAAATGCGTTGCTCTGCATCATCAACCCGGTCATCAACCAGCTCAACTTTGCCGTCAACGTTCTTAACCTTGTCATCAAAACGTTCTTCAATGGGCACGACCTGTTCTTCAACTTCATCTTCGACCCGGCTGTCGAAGTTGACTCCTAATTTGGGTTCCGCATAGGCGAAGGTGCAGGCCACAAGGTTATTTTCCGCTTGGCAGTTTTGCTGGCCGATGAGTTTTAGAGTGGCGTTGAGCTTGCCAAGAACCGGACTTAATTTGGCGTTGCGCGGGGTGTGAATGCGGAGATGGCATTCGCCGTTTTGTTCAGCATAGCTTATCAGGTAGTGTTCGTTGGAAAATGGATCCCGGGGCAGGCAGGTAAGAAAACCTTCATTTTTTAAAACATTGACCGCATTGAGGCTCGGATTCATGGAACACTCACCTTCGCTTAAGGCAGGCCACTGATCACCGTTTTGATGGTAGTAGGCTTCCGCAGCTTCCTGGAGGTTGCTGATATCTGCCACCAGGCGCTCACCATATTTGCCGCGGGCAGCCGCAATCATCCCCGGTACTGCAGCGGTGGATAGAATGGCCATCACGGTCAAAACAACCGCAAGTTCAATCAAGCTAAAGCCTCGTGTTTTTTGCATCTTTAAAATCCTTGTGTCGCTGGTCTCTATACAAAGCAAGGGCCGTACCAAAAATAAGCTACTGATATTATTTGGTTTTATTCTTCGACGGTATAGGGTCGAACGCTTGTGTGCCCAATGGGCACAAGTTGTGCCCGTGGTTTGCTGGATAAATTGCAATGAAAGACACTTAGTTGCCAACTCTGGTGCAGGTTAAGGTGCATTGTTCTCCGCCACGATTATAACGTGCTTCGCATTTGGCTCCCTCCGTACCCATGAGTTTACATCTGTTATTGCTGCTGGTGCAGGCAGTGGCTTTGAAGCCCGATTGACATACGGCGTGGTTGGGCTGGTTTGGCTGGGCGTGGAACTGGACATCATAGTCAGTAATTTGTTGGTTTGTGTTCTTCTGAGTGCCGTTTTTGAAATCATCTAACTCTTCTTCAAGCAGCTTAAGTTCCTGGCGCATGCCCTGCATTTGGTTATCCACCTCATCCTCAACGATTGCGCCGAAGTTTCTACCGAGTTTCGGTTCCACAAAGGCGAAGGTGCAGGCCACAAGGTTATTTTCCGCTTGGCAGTTTTGCTGGCCGATGAGTTTTAGAGTGGCGTTGAGCTTGCCAAGAACCGGACTTAATTTGGCGTTGCGCGGGGTGTGAATGCGGAGATGGCATTCGCCGTTTTGTTCAGCATAGCTTATCAGGTAGTGTTCGTTGGAAAATGGATCCCGGGGCAGGCAGGTAAGAAAACCTTCATTTTTTAAAACATTGACCGCATTGAGGCTCGGATTCATGGAACACTCACCTTCGCTTAAGGCAGGCCACTGATCACCGTTTTGATGGTAGTAGGCTTCCGCAGCTTCCTGGAGGTTGCTGATATCTGCCACCAGGCGCTCACCATATTTGCCGCGGGCAGCCGCAATCATCCCCGGTACTGCAGCGGTGGATAGAATGGCCATCACGGTCAAAACAACCGCAAGTTCAATCAAGCTAAAGCCTCGTGTTTTTTGCATCTTTAAAATCCTTGTGTCGCTGGTCTCTATACAAAGCAAGGGCCGTACCAAAAATAAGCTACTGATATTATTTGGTTTTATTCTTCGACGGTATAGGGTCGAACGCTTGTGTGCCCAATGGGCACAAGTTGTGCCGAGCTCGCCATGAATGGGCTCAACGGTTTTGGACAAGATCTTTGATTACAGGCTGCAGGTCATCAGGCAACGTTGATCGCCGGATTTGACGCCCGATTTTTTCAGACACTGCGCCCATGTCACATGGTTGAGACATCTCTTCGCACCGACCCCAGGCACGCAAGCAGCGACCCTTTGTCCATCGCTGCACCAGCCCGATTCGCTAATTTCAAACTCATTTTCGTGACCGAATTCATCCACCAGCTTTTCAAAAAATTCCTCATTACGTTTTGTGAAGTTGGCGCCTAAAGTGGGTGTTTCAAAGACAAAATGACAGGCACGTATGCCCGCCTGTTCATCGCATTTGGGTTCGCGCACCAGGTTAAGTAACCCTTCGATTTTACTTAAAGTCGGTGCCAATTTTTCATTACGTGGCGTGTGAATGCGCAGATGGCAACTTTCCCCTACTTTGTTGTAGTCAAAGCGATAAGCTTCGTCTGAGAAGGGGTCGCGCAGGGATGTGGAAATGAAGCCGGAAGCGCGTAAAATTTCCACCGGATTGATGTTGGCAGCCAGCTGGCATTCCTCATTCGGAGTCCCTGGCCAGGTATCGGTTTGGTGGTAGTAGGCTTCTGCCGCCTCCTGCAAGGCAATCAAATCCCGCGCCATCTTTTCTGCGAATTTGTTACGGGTCATGGCCACCATGCCCGATAATGTGGCGGTGGAGAGAATCGCCATCACTGTGAGCACCACGGATAATTCGATGAGCGAAAATCCTCTTGGGTGTGTGATTGTCTGCATTATAATTCCTGTGTGTTGTGTGTGGACGTACTTTTTTAGAGCAAAGGCTGTGCCAAACTTAAGTGGCTAATTTTAAACGTAAAATAGTTTTGACGAATTGACCTTTAATCTGTTGATGCGCCGATGCGGCACAAATTGCGCCGGTGTTAAAGTCTTAAGCCTTTAAGAAAATTGAAGAAAAGAAGTAACCGGAGAAGGGTTGCTGCCGATATATGAAGGGTGCTTGCATTTCTTGTCAATTGTGTGTAGTGGCGAAAGCAAGCTGACTGGTCCCAGCTTAAACCCTGAAAGGTTTGACTCCTATGTTTAGGTTGCTCCTGTGGACCGCGCTTTTTTCCCTCCTGGCCTGTGGCCAGACCGAATCGACCCATCCAAGCCACGACCGTGGTGGAGAGGGCCTTGATGTCCAAGCCGATGGCGGAGAGGGCGAAGAATCCAATACCTCGAATCATAACAGCAGTGATGACACTGACGATGGCAGTGGCAATGGTGATGATGATGACGACGGTGGTGGTGACGATAACGATAATGGCGGCAACGGGGATGATGACGATGACAATGATGACGATGACAATGATGATGATGACAATGACGATGATGATGATGACGACGGTGGTGGTGACGATAACGATGATGACGGTGACGATTCTTGCACCTTGCCTGAGCATTGCGCCGTTTGGCCGAATTCACCGGATTGCTTTTGTGCAGATGATTCGGACTTAAAGACAATTTTTTCTGGAACCCCAGACGAGGAGACCAGCTCAGCGCAAGCCACATTTTCTTTTTATGCATTTCGCTATGGTGCCCAATTTGAGTGCTCTTTAGACGGGGAGCCTTGGCAGCCCTGTAGCTCGCCCCATACGCTCACCCTAAGTTCCTTTGGTCAACATTCTTTTTCCGTGCGCGCAATTGATGGGGTGGAGGTGGAGAGTGACCCGCCTGTCTTTACCTGGAACTTGCAGGTCCGGTCTTATCAGAGCCTTTCTATGGATGATTTCCATGCCTGTGCTGTGGGCCAAGGCGGCGAGGTCTACTGTTGGGGTCGAAACAGCTACGGGGAGTTGGGCGAGGATCCGGATGAAAGTGATTTTGGCGACCATGCCTACGAACCACAGCGCATCAGATACAGTGCGTCGATACCCATCGAAGGTCAGATGGTCAGTGCGGGGGATAGGAAAAGCTGTGTCATCACACCCAGCGGCTCTGCCATGTGTTGGGGGCGTGGGAGGAAGGGGCAGCTCGGTTATGGGGGAATGACCTATGGCTTGCATCAGCCGACTTTGGTCGCGGGCGATCACACCTGGGCAAAGATTGACGCGGGTCGGGACGCCGTATGTGGGATCACGGTGGAGGGCGATCTCTACTGTTGGGGTGATGCGGAATATGGAGCCACCGGTGGCGAAGGCGACGACGAATGCGGTGACGGTGATTCTATTTTTACTTCAGACCCCTGTTCGAAAACGCCGAAATACGTCAGCAGTGGTTGGGTGGATTTGGCAGTTGGAGAATTTTATGGCTGCGGTATCAAGGAGGATGCGGGACTCTATTGCTGGGGTGATTTAGAGACCGGAAATCTCGGTATGGGAGAGTACACTTTTGAGCAATGCGGCCTCCTTCCTTCCGGTGGTCCCTTTTGTAATAAGGTACCAAGATATGTTGCAGGTGGCTTTGCACAGGTGGCGGTTTATAGGGGACATACTTGCGGTGTGAAGCTTGATGGCACCCTATGGTGCTGGGGCTCAAATTCTTATGGTCAGTTGGGTGTCGAAGTGGCGCCGGATAACTGCGGTAATGAGGAGAATGCCTGCGCCAAGGCACCCATACAAATCGGAACGGAAACCAACTGGCATCAGGTGGCGGTCAGTAATCAGAACAGCTGTGCGGTGAAAACAGACGGCACCCTCTGGTGTTGGGGACGCAATTCCGTATGGCAGCTCCCTGATCCATCGGCGACAGAATATCGAACACCTAAGCAAATAGGAAGTGAGACGGATTGGAGCTATGTGCAAACAGGCCATTTAGGTTCCTGTGCAATGAAAACGAATGGTCAGATCCTGTGTTTTGGTGCTCGTCAGGACGGCATTCTGGGCAGTGGACCAGGGGCAGATCTCTGCGGCGGTTCTCGTAAGCTCTGTAGCAAAAGCCTCACCATGCTTACTCCGGAAAAGGATTGGCAAAGCTTTAGCGGTGGTCGTTATATGCGCTGCGCTATCGATGATGACCAATCCCTTTGGTGCTGGGGATGGAACGAGGCGGGGCAACTTGGCCTGGGTGATCTTGCGTATCGGGACAGTCCTACCGAGGTTGCACTTGGCAGCCAATGGCAAATGGTGTCTGCGGGTATGAAGCAAGCTTGCGGAATACAAAGCGACGGCACGCTTTGGTGTTGGGGAGCGTTGCACGAATACAGTTATGGTTTAGGTAATGGCTATACGGAGGGCTCCACTCTGCCCGTACAGATCGGAACGGATACAAACTGGCTCCAGGTGGGGGCTGCCGATAATCACAAGTGTGGCCTTAAACTTGATGGTACGCTTTGGTGCTGGGGCAACGGATGGCAGCCCTGGACTTTAGGTCAGGGAGAAACCGCCCTGCAAAATTGTAGCGAACCTGGTCCAAGCGATTGTGGGAATATGCCGCAGCAGGTCGGCACGGATACGGATTGGTTGCTGCTGGATGTGGCCAGAGGCATCGCCTGCGCTATCAAGGACGACTCTTCTCTCTGGTGTTGGGGGAGAAACGATAGCGGACAAATTGGTTTGGGCTATGAGGGCGCACAAGATGCGGATTCAGAGGAGTTTGGGGGAATGACTGTCGCTCTCCCAACGGAAGTCGTTTCCGATATCGGTTGGCAAAGCGTGGTGGTGACCGAGAATGTGGTCTGCGCGGTTGCCCTTGATGGTTCTCTTTGGTGTTGGGGTGGGGATGATACGCTGACAGATAATGGCAATAACGATTATGTTTGGGGGCCAGAACCCGCACCTCTTTACGAAGAGCATAATGATTACGTGGAGCTTGTGGAAAGTTCGAGTTTTTCCGCGAGAAAATCCTTCTGTGCCAGGCGGCAGGGGGGCGAGCGGGTCTGCTTTGGTTATATGGCGCATAGCTTGAGCGCGGCGGTCGATGTGATGGGTGGTGCGCAATGGATGTCATTCGTGAGCCATCGGGTCAGCTTCGGTCACAACAATTATCTATGCGGTTTGGCAAGCAACCAAAAGCTCTATTGCCAAGGGTACAGCAGCGGTGGGTTTTTAGGTACCGGTTGGGATTATGCGGAGGAACCGACTCTGATCAGCCAATGGTGAGGCGAGGGTTTATTGAGATAGGACGATGAAGCAAAAACGCTACATATTGAGTATCGACTTAGGGACGACGGCAGTGAAGGCGGCTCTGGTCGACCGCTCAGGGCAAGCTTTAAGTGTGGGTTCTACGCCATTACGCCTCATTCAAAGTGATGATGGCACGGCGGAGCAGGATGGGCGGGCACTCTGGGAGGCTGTTCTTGAATCATCCCGCCAGGCTTTAGATGGAGATGTTGCTTCCGATGCGGTTGCGGCGGTGGCGGTAGGCGCTCAGTATTCTTCGATTATCCCGGTGGATGAAAACAACGAACCGTTGATGAATATGGTGATGTGGTTGGATCAACGTGGCTCCATCGACGGTTTTAAAAAACTTGGGCAGCGCTTCAACGACCACCCGTTGCGACAGCTGCGCTGGCTACAGATTCACGGTATTCCGCCTCTGCCTTCTGGCGCCGACTCCCTTTCTCACATGCGCTATATTAAGGTCGCGCGACCAGACATTTATGCGCAAACCAAAACATTTCTGGAACCGATGGACTATGTTTGCGCTCGTTTGAGTGGTCGGGCGGTGGCCAATCGGTGCTCCGCTTTTATGATGTTGCTGACCGACAACCGGCGTGATGCGGAACTTTCTTACGACGATACGTTGGTGCGCTATTCGCAAATCGGTCGGGAGAAATTACCGGAGCTGGTCTCCTTAAGTAAACCCATTGCTAAACTTTTACCGGAGGTTGCGGAAAGTCTGGGGCTCTCTGCGGATACGGTGGTGATGCCTGGTATCAATGATACGCAAGCAGGCGGTATGGGGACCGGAGCCTTTGCAGGGACTCACGGGGGCATTTCGATTGGCACTTCAAGTGTGCTTGTTACCCACGCGGAATTTAAACGCACCAGTGTGCGCCACTCATTAGCAACGATGCCTTCACCTCTGGATAAGAAAAACTTTGTGATGGCTGAATGTGGTGTCGGCGGCAAAGCTTTGGAACACTTCCTGGAAGGATTGGTCTTTGCGGACGATGAATTTGGTTGCGACCAATCCGCTGACCCTTTTGTCGCATTGCATCAGGCGGTGGCAAAAGTAGAGCCTGGGGCTAATGGCTTACTTTTCTTGCCCTGGCTTAATGGTTCTATGAGTCCGGCAGAAGATGGTAAGGTGCGTGGCGGCTTTTTGAATATGTCCCTGGATACAAGTCGTGCCGCTCTGGGTAGGGCAGTCCTTGAAGGGGTGGCCAATAATATACGCTGGGTCTCGCAGGCGGTGGAGAAATTTACTGGCCGCGCGTTTTCTCATCAAGTCTTTTACGGCGGCGGTGCGATGTCTGCAGCGTGGGCACAGATTCTGGCGGATGTTTTGCAAGTGCCCGTGCACCAAGCGGAGAACCCGCGCTATGTGCCGTGCATTGGCGCTGCATTTTTTGCTTTCTATCGTTTGGGGTTGATGAGTTTGGATGAATGTTCTGCGGCGGTAAAGGTGCGAGAGATTTTCACACCACGTACTCAGTACAGCCAACGTTATAATGAAAACTTTACGCATTTTGTTGAAGGCTTTCGACGCAATCGAAAAATATTTCATGGGTTGAATGCTTCTTAAAGAATTGGAGGAAAATAATGGATACTCAGATTATAGAACTATTGGAGAGTCTTTATCCCTATGCCAAGGATTGTGGTATTATTAGAACCTTACCCCCGCAAGGACGCTCGAAGGATGAGATACTTGCGGAGATTAAAGAGATTTCCGGAGAAGAGGATAAGTTTTGGGAAAACGGTTTGTGTTCTGGGACCATGTATTGTGGGGACCATGAACACTACGCTTTCTTAAATAAAATCTTCGCTTGTTTTTCCCATGTGAATGCGCTGCAGCGGGATATGTGTCCGAGTATGACTCGATTCGAGTCTGAGATCATCGCCATGAGTTTGGAACTCATGCATGGTGATGAGGTGATGAAACAAAACTCCATGCATCGTGCGTGTGGTGCGGTTACTTTTGGTGGTACCGAGAGCATCATCAACCCGCTTTTGGTATACCGGGATAAGGCGCGCAAGGAGCGTGGCATTCAAACCCCTAATGTAATTGTACCCGATACGGCCCACCCGGCATTTTTAAAGGGTGCCCATTTCTTGGGAATAGATATTATTGAAGCGCCGGTGAATGAGGAAACAACCTTGGTGGATGTGGATTTTGTCCGCGACCATATCAATGCCAATACGGTGGCACTGGTTGGTTCCGCTTGTAATTACCCCTACGGCACCATCGACCCAATTAAGGAACTTTCGGATTTGGCTGTGGAAAAGGATATCTGGTTGCATGTGGATGCGTGTCTGGGTGGCTTCATTCTGCCTTGGGGAGAAATGTTGGGGTATGATATTCCGGTTTTCGATTTTCGTCTTCCAGGCGTGACCTCTATCTCCGCCGATACCCACAAATATGGTTATGGTCTTAAAGGCACATCGGTGGTGATGTATCGGGATAAGACTTTCCGTGAATATCAGTACTTTATTTCACCCAGTTGGAAGGGCGGAGCCTATGCCTCGCCGAGCTTGGCAGGATCTCGTTCAGGGGGGCTGATTGCTGCAACCTGGGCAGCGATGGTGGCCATGGGGCGTGAAGGCTATTTGCAAAAGGCCAAAGCCATTTTTGAAACTGCATTTGCAATGCAGGATGTGGTTAAGGAGTACGGTTCCTTAAAGCTGATGGGGCAGGGGAGTTTTTGTTTTTCTTTTCGCTCCGATGAGTTTGATATTTATCATCTTAATGACTTCATGAAAGAGCGGGGTTGGCGCTTCAATGGGCAGCAAAACCCAGCAGCAATCCATATGTGTGTGACCGGACCACAAACCGGCACCGGTGTGGTTGAGGCCTTTGCCCGCGATTTGGAAGGGGCGGTGGAGTACGCTCTGAACCAAAAGGATGGACGACCGAAAAGCTCAGGCATTTATGGTGCAGGTTCTATGGGAGTGCCTTTGGAAGAGCCGGAGGCGGTGGCCAATTTCCTTACTTTGGGCATGGATTTTCTGCAGGAAAACCCCTTCTAGAGCATCGATCGCTGTGGTTCAGGAATCTGATCATAGCTATTGTATTTAATTTTTATCTCTTGCTATGGTCACCCAACCAACCAAGCAGGAGTAAAAATATGCGCGTTCGTTTTTCGTTTATTGCATTCTTCTTTCTTTTTTCGGCTTGCGCCGAGCAGACACCGGCCCCGGAAGCAAAGAAAGTTGTGCCACCCGCCCCAGCCAAACCGGCAGCACCAGTGATATCGGAAGATACTCTGGTCTTCTTTGAAGCTTTGCCCGAACGCATGGATACAGAAGCCAATCCTTATAGTGAGGCCAAGGTCAACCTGGGCCGGATGTTGTTTTATGAAAAGCGCCTTTCAAAAAATCACGACGTTTCTTGTAATTCTTGTCATGGATTAGACACCTTTGGTGTCGATCAGGCGGCGGTCTCTGTCGGGCACAAAGGACAGAAGGGTGGCCGCTCCGCGCCGACAGTTTATAACGCAGGTTATTATTTAGCGCAGTTCTGGGATGGCCGGGCAGCGGATTTAGAAGAGCAAGCCAAGGGCCCTATTCTAAACCCCATCGAAATGGCCATGCCGAGCGAAAAAGCGGTGGTGAAAGTATTAAGATCCATTCCTGGTTATGTGAAAGCCTTTAAAGAGGCATTTCCCGAAGATAAGAGACCTGTGACCTATGACAATATGGCTAAAGCCATCGCTTCTTTTGAGCGGGGCCTGGTGACGCCTTCGCGTTTCGATAAATTCCTTAAAGGCGATAAAGGGGCGCTTAACGATGCGGAAAAGGTTGGCCTACAGAAGTTCGTGAATCTTGGCTGCGTCACCTGTCATAATGGTGCGGCGGTTGGTGGAACATCCTACCAACGTATTGGGCAGGTCATCCCTTATGATGATGTGGCTGATCAGGGACGCTTTGATGTGACGAAGAATGCGGGGGACAAGAATGTCTTTAAGGTGCCTTCACTGCGCAATATTGAAAAAACCGCACCCTATTTCCACAACGGACGCTTCCACACCTTGGGGCAAGTGGTGCAGGTGATGGCAAAACATCAGTTGGGCAAGGATTTAGAGGGTGAAGAAGTGGCCTCGGTGATTGCTTTCTTGAAAACCCTGACCGGTGAGCTGCCAATGGATTATATTAAAGAGCCCACTTTACCTGAAAGCGGACCTAAGACGCCTAAACCTGATCCTAGCTGATTCTTGGCTTAAAAAGAAAGCAGTTCAAAGGGCGTTTCGGTGAATTCAATGGCATAGAAGATGCCTATGTGTTTTTGCACAATCCGAACGACCTTACCTTTGTAAGGAACACTTTCGAGTTCCTGGATACCGATGACTCCGTGCAGGGTTTCTCCTTCCTTAAAGAGCGGAGTTTCACAGGGTGTTTCGGCACAGACAAGCATACCATATTCGGAGTAATCGACCGTTTTGAAATATAGGCATTCATCTTGGTGATAGACCGTTACCGGGGTTCGGATAGAAAATCGTTTGGCCTTACGATTGGAATCTTGTTGCTTAAGACAAACATTGATTAGCGGTTTCGACTTGCCTACTCCATAGACGGTCTTGCTCGGGAGCGCCAAGGCAGAAAGTTTATTGCCAAACACACAGCCTGTATCAATATTGATTCTATAGGGAAGGATTTCACATTCCTTGATGGGGGTATGGCCGTGGACAATTGTTTTCTCCCATTCGTAAAAACTTTCAAAGAAATCTCCACGAATCCATAGCAACTCCTGCTCGTGCTCTTCACCTAGTTCCTTTAATGGAAGGTCCGGAACTCCCGCATGTACGAAGAAGTATTCGTCGGTTTCGTAGAAAAGGGGGAGACTGTGCAGGAAGTCCAGATGCTCTTTGGGGATATTGTAGTCGCCAACTTTATCGCCGTAGGAAGCGAGAGTGGCACCACCACCATTAAAAGCAAATGAGGCGGCGAGTGGTGTTTCTAAATCATCGAGGAAATGCACAAACATTTGCTCATGATTGCCTTTAAGAGCTGTGACTTTGTATTGCTTTGTCAACTCGATGATGCGGTCAATCACGCCCTTGGAGTTCGCACCTCGGTCAATATAATCCCCTAAGAAAACAAGCTCTGAATCTTCATTGAGAGGTAGGGTTTCAAGGAGTGCATTGAACTCGTCAAGGCAGCCATGGATGTCGGAAAATACAAATAAGTTGTCCTTCAGTTCCGCCATGGAAAGAGATTAGTGCTAAACGAAAGAAGAGTAAATCATTCTTTTGGCACGAGAAAATGCTGGTAACTTTAGGGTTTATAGAGGACCCCGTCGCTTGTTTCCACCACTTCACAGAGGGCAGATGTGCTGTAGGGGGTGTGGACAATGGCCAGGTTGCACATCTCATCGCTTGCATCGAGGCCATAGGGAATGGTCTTGTCTGAGTTGTTTTTCCAGGTGCAAGAGTATTCGAAGCCGGTGCCTGCAGGCACAATGAGTGGTGGGTCGTACTGAGTGATTAAGGGCGTATGCCAGTCGGTGTTTTCATAAAAAACTTCTGACGAAGGATATTCTTGTTCCAGGACGCCATCAAAGATGCCGACTTTAAAGCTTTTGCCCAGGGCGTGTGAGTGGGAAGCAAGAAAGAGAACCTCCACATCTTCGTTCATCACGCATCGGGTCCATTCCGTATGTTCTGAGTTCGGTGGGATTTCAATTTGCTCATCACGAACCTGCCCCCCCCAAATTGCTTCCTCGACTTCATTCAATGGAATTGTCCAGGCATTCACACGGGAATAAAGTTTAACCGTCTTGTCGGTGGGATTGACATAATGAATCTCGTGTAAAATATCGAGACCAGGGATAAGATTGGCGACAACTCCTTTGGGGAGCATTAGGGTTTCTTCGGCTGTACCCTGGGCTCCAAAGAACATGAGTTGGTCGTTCATGATGGAAGAGTCACCATAAAGCTCTGCACAATCGTAAATGCCATCCGCAATGGTTTTCTCTACTCCAATGCCGGTGGTGGAGAGGGTCATATGATGCATGCCATCATTTTGCTGGTATTCGACTCTATTGACCGGAGAGAGCTCTTCGATTGGAATAGGGTAGACCGAACAGAGCCAAACTTCCGAATAAGGTGGCGCTTCACCTTCAATGACGAGTTGAAACCCTTCTCCTTCCGGGGGCGGTTCTAAGGGGACGATATCATCATCATTTTTCGCATTGCAGGACAGAAAAAAAGCAAAGGAAGCGAACAGAAATACATTACGAACCATGTCTATACTCCTGGGGCCGGTACTGGCCTTAGAGCGTAACCAATAGGCTGCAAAGTGTCTAGTCGGAAACGTTTATCCGGGACAATTCAAAGAGATTCCAGGTGTTGTTACCATGATTATGCAGATGGAAGGTGACAGGGACACCTTTCTCCGCAGCAAAGGGAGCGCTGATTTCCGGGTGGATGAAATTTGCTTCTGCGGGAATGGCAATTTCGCTCTCCCAAAGCAGCTCTTCGTTAATATAAATAGCCGCATGGGCCAATTCTGCATCCGGGAAAATCAAATGATAGTGCCACAAGCGCAGAAAGAGGGTGTCGTTTTTTTTGAATGATGCGAGGAGGGGTTGGGATACGGAAAGATAGTCACACTCTTCCGTATCGACTTCTAATGTCGGTTCTTTTGACACTTCTTCATAGTACCAGCCGGTCTCTGGGCAAGTCACATTTTCAGGTCGGTGGTCAGAAGGATCTGTGTCAGTGCCATCTGCTTTCCATTCGTGCATATCGATGAGTGCTATAGATGTTGATGGCTCATCATCCGTGGCGCATCCCACCAAGCTGAATACAATCGAAAGAATGCTGATGATGTTTTTCACGTTCATTGTTGTTGTGCCAATATGCAGAGCCTATAGCAAGCCTGAGTGCAAAAGGCGACTTGATGGGCGTTTTTTGGATCAGGATTATTTGGGTTCAAGAGGTAAGTTATTGCATTTTTCGCAAACCTCTTGTGGAATCAAGCCCCAGCCCATCATTTTTCGAAACAACCAACAGCCTGCACAAAACCCGATCAAAACTTCTAATGAAGCAAAAATAAGTAGCATGCCAAGACAGATCGAAGTCCAAAGAGTATTGCCGGTAAACACACCAATAAGTGCGGTGCTTGTGACAATCAGGCCAATCATTTGGGCAAAGCGCTTGGGTGGGCCCGGACAAATGAGTGTTGGGGTACCTAGCATGGGGACAATCACTTTTGTTGCAAGCAAAGCCAGTGGACTTAAGGATGGTCCGGCAATAATCCGGGCCGCAAATCCATAGGCCATAAAGATGAGGATGAAAATGTTCTCACTAAGTAAGTAGCATGTGGCTAAGATAACGATACAGGCCGCCACCGTTCGGGCAGCGTATTGATTCACCGTGTCAGGAAAGGAAAAGACTTGTTTGAGAAGCGAGTCACTTCTGTTTTGTGATTGTTCTTCCACGATGGCGCACCATATTCGCTCAGGGCTAAGGGGGCAAATAGTATTTCTATGCTCAGAGAGTGGTATTTACGTCCTTTCATACTCCCTGTCTATATGCCTGAGCAATATTTTGCCGTGGTCTCAGTCTTAGGTGCGGAAGAAGTTTTGTTGGGGCAGTGAGTTTCCTTCTTTAAGGGAAGTGTTGACTTCGTGAGGGCGATTTTAGACGATGAAGTGATGGGAGAGAAGTTGTGGGCTTAAAGGTCGTGACCGGAGCCTCAGGTCATATC
>CAXGWX010000063.1:0-14320 GCA_964013445.1 uncultured Bdellovibrionales bacterium
CACCTTGGGCCACCGTAAGGGCTATGCCATCAGCAATATCCTCCAACCACGTTGCTGGTGGAGCGACTTGTGGATTCAAACTGTCGCCTAAACGACGTCGGTAAACGCTGATTTCATCTTGAGGAAAAGTTTGAGCGCCAATGGCTTTCCAGGCAGGGGGCCATAGGGCTTTGATTTCGCCATCGAGATAGGCTTCATGGTAGGTGTGCAGCTTTTTGTTCATCTTCAGTACCAGCGCATTACTCAGCTGATTGAAATCCGTATTGTTGTCTATTTGACCTAGGGCCAAGGCGTTGATTGGAAACATACGCCCATCGGGAGCAAATTCGAGCCGTATCATCCCTTGAGCATCGGCATGTACGACGAAGGGATGTAGGGTATAGCGATGCGACCAAAAATGGGCGAAAAGCTCTTGATAGTCTTTGAAATTCCAGGGCTCTTTAAAAAGGAGAGGGTGCTGGCTGGGGCCTTCAATTGAAGGCGCAGGTATGGAGCCGCTATAACAATCTGCCTGTGGGCAATCGATTTGGCTAATCTGGCGTGCATTGGGGTCCCAGAGGTATTTTCCAGCATTGTGACCGGCCTTAATAAAGTCGCCGTTTGTGCCTGAAAGAAGAAGCGCCATATAACTGGTATTGGGTTTAGCCTTAAACTGGGCTTGATAGGGGGCGGCTTCTTTTCCGATCAGAAGATGGCGGTGAAAGGGATCCAGGGAGGGCGTGGTCTCAAGAATCATGGTGTTGAGCCAGCCGCTTTGGTCAAGATCAGCGCTCACCTCTATGCTTGCATCCATATTGCTAAAGCCGTAGGTCTCATCGAGCAGGGCACTTGCAAGTTGAATATCCGGAGAATAATTTTGTGCTGCAATGAACTCTTGAACCAATTTAGCAGATAGGGGGCCGCTGTTAAATGCCTTGATGTCTTCGAGATTAAAAAGGTCTCCTTGCGTAAAGCAACAGACTTTAAAACCCAGGTAGGCGTCCTTTGCTTCATAGTCAATGATCGCTTCAAAGAGAGCTTGAGTTTGATCCTCTTCAATCGTTTTACTTTGGCTGAAGTCAACATCTACATTGGTGTTTTCGTATTGCCAGGTTTTGGCATTATTACCCCAAGTCAGTGTGGCTTCAGAGCCAAAGCGAAAGAAGAAGTCATCCTCCTTTTTTTCCATGATGGACGCCAGGGATGTATCACCAAATTGGATGCTGCGAATGAGGATGGTAAAGGGAAAGTTGAAGGGTTTTGTGTCGTTAGCCCCTGTAAATTCAAAGCTGAGTCCGGCTTTTTTCAACTGGGGAGGGGCATCAAAAAAAGATTTTGTAACGAAGTCATCTAAGAATGCGGTTTTGGAATGATTATAACCTGGAGTGATGTCCAAAAATTCAGGATAAGCTCGCAATTGCTGTTGGAATAGGTAGCGCCAATCGGAGTCCGGATCTGCTGCATCAACATCTTCGAAGAAATAGGCCGATGTAAGGAACGCACCATCATAGGAAGCAGCTTCATCAAGTTCTGGATAGAGTGTGAAATCTACATGCAGGCTGCGTATTTCTTGTTTAAACGCGTTGTTAGGGCAATCGGTAATGGTTCGGGTTAAAAGCAGACGCTCGACTGTGTTGGGAGGCAGTGTATGTAATTGAACACGAAACCAAGGGTGGGCCGCATTGATGCCGGCGGGAAGTTCAGTCGTCGGAACGATGGTAAAGGTTGCGTATGCCGCAGCAGAAATTTCCTCGCCGGATGCTGTAAGGAAATAAAGCTGCCAATCGCCCTGGCTCATCATCGCATTGGCATCAAGGAGCTCAGAGCATTCAGAAGTAGCTTGCGCTCCAGAACTTGCGTTTAGAGATTCAGAAAAGTCTGGCATGCTGTCTTTTTCCGCAGCTTGAGAGTCGCTGGTGCTGGGGGGAGGGCTCTCCAGGTCTTCCAGTTCTCCACCACAACCGGTTGCTTCATCATGTGGCCCTCCTGAAAAACCGGTTAAGCCGTTGATGCCAGGACTTGTGAACATAAAAAGCAAAAAGAGACCGGTGGCAAGAAGAGCGAGCCGTTCTCTTTTTCGACTTTTCTTTGGGGGAGGAGTGGCCATCGTTATCCTACGATAGTCTGAACCCTAGCATGTTGCTGTCAGCGTGTCATGAGGTTTGGACAGAAAATGACAGTGTCTTTCCGTATTGATTGCCTTGGACAGGCATGGGCCCATTTGTTAGGGTTTTATCTATGGTGAAGCGGGTTATCCTAGGCGTCGGTGGCGGTGGTTTGGGGCTCGAGTCGGCGGATCGGGCGCTGGACGATTATTTGCTGCGCCTCTCAGGAAAACCGAAACCGCGTATGTGTTTTGTGCCCACCGCCAGTGGTGATTCTCTGGCCTATATTCAGCGTTTTTACGATGTGTTTTCCGATGAGCGGGCAAAGCCTACCCATTTAGACCTCTTTCGTCATGACGGCAAAAATCTGAAGGACTTTCTCCTGGAACAAGATATTATTTATGTGGGTGGAGGTAATGTCATGAATCTCCTCGCTGTCTGGCAGGTGCATGGTGTGAATAATATTTTGCGCGAAGCCTATGATAATGGAGTTTTACTTTGCGGTGTGAGCGCGGGGATGCTTTGTTGGTTTGAGGCGGTGGTCACCGATTCTTATGGACCACAACTGGAAGGGCGTATCGATGGCTTAGGATTGCTCAAGGGCAGCGCTTGTCCACACTACGATGGCGAAGTGCTGCGGCGACCCCGCTACCATGAACTGATTGGTGGCGGTTTTCCTGCCGGACTGGCGGCGGATGATGATGTGGCGCTTTGTTTTGTCGACGGGAATTTAGAGGAGGTTGTGGCAAGCCGCCCAGAAGCGGGCGCCTATAGGGTGTTCGTGGAAGGGGAGAGAGTGGTGGAAGAGGAAATAGCGGTGCGACTTTTATGAAGAAGGCTCTGCACTGAAGTGCTCGAAAACAGAGTGCTGATGATTTAATTTGTCGTTGCAATAAAAATGAAGAATATGTTCCGCCACATCATCCGGATTTAATCGCATAATATTACCATCGTATCGTTTCTTGAAATCCTCTGTGTAGGATGCTGTTATTTCCGTGGCAATGGCTCCGGGCTCAACCCAAAAGAGCCGGATGCCTTCGACAGCGCATTCCGCGCGAAACGCCTGACTAAAAGCGCTCAGCGCTGCTTTGGTTGCGGAGTAGGCAGCGAGAAGAGGCATCGGATCTTGTGCAGCATTTGAAGAGACGTTGATAATGGTTCCGGCTCTGTTTTTAGCCATTAATGCGAGGGCATGTTTTGCGCAGAGCAGGGGGGCTCGCGTGTTTATGTTCATGAGATCTACAAGTTCGCTGGGCTTTTGTTGCAGAAAAGAGCCGGTCAAGGTGCGTCCAGCATTATTGATAAAGAGGTCGAGAGCTTTGTCGCCCTCCTCAAAGGTTGCAAAAAGATTTTCGATGCTTTCCATCTTTTTGAGATCAGCGGCTACGCCCTTGGCGTTTTCGTGGTCGAGCTCGGCAAGGGCCTTTTCGACGCTTTCGGAATTGGAACCGTGTATTGTCACGCAAGCCTTTTGAGTAAGGCAATGTTTTGCCAGGGCAAGGCCAAGGCCTCGAGTTGAACCGGTAATCAGTACATTTTTGTTCTCAAGGGAAGCCATTAATTCCACTCCCATGCGCTTGGGGTAAGACTTATATCATCAAAGCAGATGTGCTTTGGGCTTGTAAGAATAAAATCGACGACAGAAGCAATATCCTCTGCCCCCAGCCGAGGCTCTTCAAGGACTTTAAATTCCTCGAGATAGTCGGCAGAAAACCGACGTAGAATATTTGTTTTGGTTGGACCGGGATTAATTGTGGTCAGTCGAATATCATGTGGGCGAAACTCTTCACGAAGTGCTTTGTGCAGCGCGTTCAGGCCAGCTTTTGCCGCGCTGTATACGGCCTGCGAGGGCATTGGCTTGATGGCGGCGGCAGAGGATATGGATACGATATTTCCGCCCTGATGCGTGCTAAGGATTTTAGCGCCTTGATGGATGACCAGGCAGGCGGCTTGGAAGTTAATCCGTAAGAGTTCGTCCCAGTCATTATCGCTTGTGCTTTTCCAGTCATCAGGGAGGGCGATGCCTGCGCAGTGAATCAGGTGGTGCAACTGAGAAATCTTCTCGAAGCTTTTTAGGAGTTGTGTTGTGTCGCCGAGGTCACAAACAACCGGTTCATAAAGAGCATCGG
This sequence comes from uncultured Bdellovibrionales bacterium, assembly GCA_964013445.1. Lineage (GTDB taxonomy): Bacteria > Myxococcota > XYA12-FULL-58-9 > XYA12-FULL-58-9 > JASMKV01 > JASMKV01. The sequence goes on from CAXGWX010000063.1 coordinate 4,214, forward strand.
AGGCACTGTTTAGCTCTTGGCAACTTTGGGAGAGAGCGTGCTCATCGATATCCAGGCAAAAGATTCTGCGTTCGTGACGCCCAAGCTTTCGCGCTATCGCCAGTCCCATTCCGGATGCGGCGCCGGTGATAAGAATGTTTTCTTGACCCATGCAAGTGGGTCTAGCACGAAAGCAGGAAGGATAACCAGAGTGCTCTTTATAAGAAAAAAGTTGCTAAACGATGTTATTTGGTGTTCTTTGAGATGAATGGGGGAATCCACAGAAGAGAAAGTGTCCTGGACCAGAAACTACCTGGCGTCCGCATTGCTTTACGGCTGCGCTCTGGGAATTTATTTTTATCTACCCTACTATGGTCGGCTCCTGAACACGTTTGCTCGTGAAGCGCTAACCACCTGTTATATTGGATATCTGGCCCTTTCACCTCTTTACTATCTACGCAACAAGAAGTCCTTGTCAGCGAACCACAGCTATCGCGTTTTATCCTATACTTTTGAGATGTTTGGGGCACTCAGACGAGGGGAGTTTCGACAGTTTACGCAGGAGGAAAAGGTTTCGGCTCTCTTTTTAGGGGTCAAGTTTTTCTTTTTGCCTATCATGCTTAAGTTTGTTGGCAATCATCTCTCCTATTTCGACCGGGTCTGGGACAACCCGGATAAGTATCTCTTTTATCATATATTTATTTCCGTTTTGTTTTTTGTGGACACGGCGATTTTCTCTGTTGGATATCTTTTTGAATTTGACAAATGGAACAACAAAATTCGCTCGGTGGAACCGACTTTATTAGGTTGGTTTGTAGCGTTGGCTTGCTATCCCCCTTTTAATGGTTTCTGGGGCGTGCCTTGGGGAGCCAATGATGATCGGGCTTATTGGGATGACACTTCGACCTTTATTATGCGCTGCATTACCGGAACATTATTGGTCATTTATACTTGGGCATCGGTCGCTTTAGGACCCAAAGCTTCTAATTTAACAAACCGGGGCATTGTTACTCGATTCCCTTACTCATTTATTCGGCACCCGGCCTATATTTCAAAGGTGGCTATGTGGTGGATTACGATGCTGCCGGTGATGAGTGTGCCTTTTGCTTTAGGAATGACTTTCTGGACGGTTATTTACTTCTTAAGAGCTCTGACAGAAGAAAGGCATCTGGGAATGGACCCTGAGTACAGGGCTTATTGTGAAAAAGTGCGTTGGCGTTTTGTTCCGGGAATATATTAAATTTATTTATCCCAAATTTGACTCTGCTCTACATCCACTTCCAAAATAACTTCTTTTAAAACCTCAGCTCCAGCGTCTACCATCGCTTTTTGCACAAAAGAACCGACTTCCTCGGCTTCAGCCTGGTTACATTCCACAACAATTTCGTCGTGAACGGCGTTGACCAGAAAAGCATTGTCGTATGTTTGCAGCCCTTGATGGATGGCAGCTATAGCGATTTTTGTAATGTCTGCATTTGTGCCTTGAATGGGCATATTCTTAGCCAGTCGCAGAGAGGCGGAGCGATTGTCGATGATGTTTTCAGCACTGATATTAAGCCGTCTGCCACTCAAGGTTTGGGCGTAGCCACGGTCGAGAGCCCGTTGCGCATTTTCGTCGAGAAACTCTTTGACTCGTGGAAATTTTTCAAAGTGTTTGTGCAGCAGCTCTTCTGCTGCGGACTGACTAATGTTCAGGGTGCGTGCCAGCCCCGCAGGGCCCATGCCGTAGGCGAGCCCAAAGTTAATGGATTTGGCCTTATGTCTCAGTTCAGGGTTCTTTTCTTTGCTCACCTCTTTTTGAAAGATTTCACTGGCGACCCGTGAGTGTAAATCTTCACCCCGTTCAAAAGCATGTAAAAAGAATGGGTCCGCGCTCATTTCCGCAAGAATTCGTAGTTCACATGCCGCATAATCCGCCGCAATTAATACCCGCCCTTCATCCGTGCAAAAACAGGCCCTGTGTGCCTGGCTTTTAACCATAGCCTGCAGGTTTGGTGAGTGACAGGCCATCCGCCCTGAGCCAGCGCCGATTTGCTCAAAGGTTGGATGTATGCGGCCATCATCGCCGACATATTTTAAAAAACTCATGCCATAGGTTGAGACAAGCTTTGATATCTCACTGTACTCTTTGAACCATGGCCCCAGCGGCTCTGGCAGCGCGCCGAGTGTTGCTTTTTGGAGATTGGGAACATCGTGGCCCATTTGGGCAAGCAGTTTTTTTAGCTCCGTATCGCTATCGATATCCACTTGGGTTTCAACCAGCGATTGTTGTTGAGCTTTCTGGGCAAGGTGTTCTCCTATATTCTTGCGGAGAGTTGTGTGTCGCCGCTCGTTTTCCAGAGCAAGCTCTCGCCACTGCTGTGCCTTAAAGGGCATACCGGATATTTCCATCGCGGCGAGAGCGGGCAGGGCAGAAGCTTCGATTTTCGAAACCAGGTGCAGATGTTGACTTCGTAGTACCTTGATCTGCTCTTCAAGAATCCTTGCCAGTGCCCGGTTGTGGTTCACGAGCTCAGCAAAGCCTGCACTCTCATCAGGCAATTCATCTATGCCATATCTGTGCGCGATGGATTCCAGGCTGAGGTCAGATTCTTTACCATTTTGAATAAGTTGCTCGCAGAGATGGATGCAGGCCCAACGTTTTGGTCCCTTACCACAAAGTAAATGCAAGGCCTTGTGAACTTCTTTGGCTTTGTGCGCACCAAAGAGTTCGAACTCGGCAAAAAGTTCGCTAAGCTCTGGCGTTTTTGCGGGGGTTAGTAGTATGGTTTCGTCGTTGGTACTTATGCTGACTAATTTCGGGGTCTGTCCTTGGCGCGCCATGGGGTCGACGTTGAGCATAGGTACACCTGAAGCGTTGCGAATGATTCGCCGCGCTTCGTTGAGAGCTTTAACCCCGTGGAGTAATTCCATAGGGTTGTGAATTCACAGGATGAGCGAAAGTGCAAGGGTTAGCGGCAGAAAAAATAGAAGAACCGATTGATAAGGCCCAGATCGAAGGCCCTCATGTGCTGGTTGTTGATGATGAACTCGGTATTCTGGACTCTCTTAAACGTATCTTCGAGCGGGAAAACTATCGGGTTTCTACCACCGACAGTGGTGAAGAAGCTCTGGAACTCGTGCGTAAGGAAACGATAGATTTAGTGTTAGCGGATATTATGATGCCAAAGATGAGTGGTATCGATCTGCTAAAAGCGGTTAAGGCAATTTCACCAGGAATCGAAGTTGTGATGATGACCGCTTTTGGAACCATCGAAAATGCTGTGGATTGTATGCGTCAAGGGGCCTACGATTTTATCGCCAAGCCACTAAAGCGTGCTATTGTTGTGCGTTCGGCCCAGCGTGCCCTGGAGCGTCGTGCCTTGGTGAGCGAAAACCGGGTGCTTCGTGAAAGGGTTGAAGAAGTTGGAGCCGGCGATCTGATTGGCAAATCAGTGAGCATGCAACAGTGTATGGGCGTTCTCAATCAGGCAGCGAAGTCGGAGGCAACCATTTTGCTGAGAGGGGAGAGCGGAACAGGCAAGGGATTACTTGCTCGCCACGTGCACAACCTCTCCCAACGCTCAAATCAGGACTTTGTTGCTGTGAACTGTGCAGCTCTGCCTGAGAACTTGCTGGAAAGTGAACTTTTTGGTCATGAAAAAGGAGCCTTTACGGGAGCCATAGAGAGACGTGAGGGGCGTTTTGACCGGGCCGATAGAGGGACTATTTTGCTTGATGAAATAGGCGAGACAAGTTCGGCGGTGCAAGTGAGACTCCTGCGGGTTTTACAAGAGGGCGAGATTGAACCGGTTGGTGGCGAGAACACCAAGCAGGTCGACGTACGCGTTATTGCGGCGACGAATAAGGATCTTGAACAAGCGGTACAGGATGAGGATTTTCGCGAGGACCTTTATTATCGTCTCAATGTTATTCCTATTTGCGTACCGCCTTTACGTGAGCGGCACGGCGATGTTGTTCTTTTGGCGCATCATTTTTTGAAGCGCTACAGCGAGAAGAATAATAAGATCCTACAAGGCTTTTCTGAAGCAGCTCTGAAGTTGCTCGATGCATACAGCTGGCCAGGCAACGTGCGGGAATTGGAAAATGTTGTGGAGCGAGCGGTTGTTTTGTGCACAAATGACTTGATTGGGGTAGAAGATTTACCCGAAAGCATTAAGCAGGCAAAAACGACAGGCGCGAGTGAGTACGGTGACTTCTTTCAGGTGCCTTTCGGCACCCCTTTAGCAGAAATCGAGCGTCGTGTTATTGAGGAAACCCTGACGCGGACGGATGGGGATAAAAAGACCGCAGCCAGACTTTTAGGTATTGCTGCGCGAACCATTTACCGTAAGCTTGATGATACGAAGTCTTAAGCTATTTATTTGATAGCAATCAACTCGACATCGAAAACCAACATACCTGCAGGGCGTCCTGGGCGATTACCATAGGCAAGCTCTGCTGGAATCCAGAGTCGGGTTTTTTCTCCCTCAGCCATAAGCTGTAGTCCTTCGGTCCAGCCTTTGATCACGCCATTAAGTGGAAATGTTGCGGTTTGCCCACGCATAACCGAGCTATCGAACATTTTGCCATCGGTGGTCCAGCCAGAATAGTGGACCTCAACTCGGTCTGTAGCTTTCGGCTTTTTGTCACTTTTGCCCTTCGCCAGGACTTTATAGTGCAGGCCGGAGGCGGTTTTCTTAGCGTCTTTGGGTGGCGCCGCCACATCAGCCGGTGCAGGGATTGGCTTCGGAGCTTCGGTGATGCTTAAGAGTTCAACATCAAAAACCAGCATGCCTGCAGGGCGACCTGGCCGGTTGTTGTAGGCCAGCTCTACAGGAATCCAAAAGCGTGTCTTTTCACCCTGAACCATGAGCTGTAGTCCTTCGGTCCAGCCTGGGATTACTCGATTAAGGGGAAACTTGGCCGGTTTGCCGCGGGTTAAGCTTGAGTCGAACATTTTGCCATCGGTGGTCCAGCCGGAGTAGTGCACTTCCACTGTGTCTTCCGCTTTGGGTTTGGCGGTTCCAGTGCCTTTAGTGAGTACTTTGTAGGCTAAACCAGAAGCAGTTTTAAGTGCATCCGCTGGTGGCGCCGCGACATCGCCAGGTGCAGGGATTGCGGCAGGTGGGGTTGGTGCAGGCTTTTTACTTGCATCTGCCTTTGGGGTTTCTTTTTTAGCTTCTTGCTTGGCTTTAGCTTCGACGGGTTTTGTCTCCGACTGCTTAGCGCAAGCGTGAAGACCAATGACAAAGAAGAGTACGGAAAAATAAGATAGTAGTGTTTTCATAGGGCCGTGTTTATACGCAAAGATGGGGCGAGTCGAGGGAAAAAATCCGAATCATATGTCGAGTTAAGCAATAAGTTTGTTGTTTTGTCTCTTACGGAAAATGAAAAGAGTGCAGAGGAGCAGGCAAAGTAAGAGTGAGTCCTGCTTGCCCGAGTGCTGACAGGAGCTTATTTGAGGGGGACGTCGGGAATGCGTTTGGCAGAGGGGAGACTCATCCACTTGTCCATCGCAATCGTTATCCAATCCATCGCAGCGGGTTTCTTTTTCCTGCCAAGACTCATGCCGTTCACATTGCCATGCCCCATCGATGCAGAAGGGCACATCGAAGGCGCAGAGTCCTTCGCCGCCGCAGGTGCTTTGGGACATATTTGCCGGCGATGCTGGGTTGATATCATCAACCGTACCATTGCAGTCGTTGTCAAAGCCGTCACAGGTCTCTTCTTGGTTACAATGTAAATGAGTCAGGCATGCGGCAAAGCCCGAAGGTGATCGCGGCTGACACGAGTTGTTAATACAGACAAAGTCATTCAGGCATTCCTCATTCTCTTCACACTCCGGAAAGCACCAGGTTCCACCAAAGTCTTCGGCGCTTCGGCATTGACTGCCAAGCTCGCATTGGTTTGAACTGGTGCAGGGGGCACAGGTCGGTTTGTCTATGGAGGTGCATACGAAATGCTCATCCACAAAACCATTACAGTTGTTATCTGCTCCGTCACAGATTTCCTCTGATGCGTTGGGCACGCAAGGCGTACATTGTTCTGGATCGTCAACGGCGCCGTTGCAGTTGTCATCAATATTGTTGCCGCAGGCTTCGAAGCTTAATGTGCATTCGTTCGTATAGGTGCTTGCCCAGGCCAAAGCCGCGGCAATATCAACGAGTCCGTGCCCGTAATAATGGGAGTGTCCTTTGTTATCATAGTAGCCAGAGTCGGCGTCAATGGGATGAGCACTTTGCAGCAGAGACTCCATAACCTGCGCCGCTCGAAGTTCTGGAAAGGAATACATGATAAGTCCGGCCGCACCGGAGACCATGGCGGTGGCGGCGCTCGTTCCACCATATTTGGTATAGTAATCATCTTCGGTCGCACCGTCTTCGCCCTGTCGGTCTGTTGTGACCACCTTGCCCAAAAAAGCACCGCTGCTGGATGGTGCCACCAGATCAAGAGCAGGGCCGTAGTCGGAATAGTAGGAGATCTGTCCCGTTTGACTCAGAGCACCAACGGTTAGAACCTGTGGAGAACTCGCAAAGCCATCATAAGCGATAGGTTCCGCGCCGTTGCCAGCAGACCAAACGATAATGCTGCCTAAGCCGCCACGGCCTTCTTTGAGGGCGTAGGAAAAGGCTTCTGTGACAACCTGCGGCAGGGGCCAGATAGAAGATTCCGCAAGCGGATCAAGTCCGGAGCTGTCCGGTGGGCCCCATGAGTTGTTAAGTATGCTCGCACCAGAGTCGACGGCCCAAATTAAAGCTTCTGCGGCGAGACTGCCGGTAGTATAAAGTTCTTCCGAGCCCCCGTTGCCGATGAGGCGAACAGGTAAGAGTTGGCAGGAGGGGCACACACCTATTAAGCCCATGCCGTTATTGCCCTCTGCCGCAATAACACCGGCGGTTTGTGTGCCATGGTTATCATTGATTTGGGCGCTTGCGTCTTGCAGTTCCGCATCTGGAGAAAAATTCTTTCCTGCGTTTTTAAACCGTTGACTTAGTTCGGGATGGGTGAGGTCGAAGCCGTCATCAAAGACAGCGATGAGAGGCTTAGCGTTCTCAGGCGGATCGGAGATGATGCTTTCCCAAAGACTTTCAATACCAATGTGCGCAGAGTTGTTTTCAGAGGAGTAGTACCATTGATTCGAGAAGTAGGGGTCGTCAGGGATATTCTTTAGAGCAATAGGCAGCTCTATATCTGGCTCCAGCCAAAGAATGTTTTTTTGCGTTTTTAGATTCTCTTTTGCAGCACTTATGTTTTGGACATCGAGCACCAGTGCGAATGGCAGAATGGTAACCAATGTGCCGTCGCTTAGGTGCAATATCTCTTTAATTGTTGCCCGCTGATTCTCATGCCGTAAATCTTCGCCAGCAACACCAACAATGAGTCTTTGCGGTAGACTAAGTAGGCAGAATGCAAGAGTAAGGTAGCTTGGCAGAACCACTATTCATCCTCGATTATGCTTTTACATTGAAGGTTGCTAATGATGCGTTCGAAGGTGGGCTCGTATGTTGCCCAGAGCCAATCCGGTGCATGAAAACTGACGATAACTCGATGACTAAAATAAAGGCCGAGAAAATAATCACTACGACTGATTTGCTCATGTTCTTTCGTACGAGTGGATATTCGGTCAAGTTGAAAATCATCGAGCGTAACGCTCTGGCTCTCCTGCAGGGTGACGCCAATCAAGTCCCGCTGACTTAAATAGTCTTCCAATTCATTGGCGATAAAGTCTCTGACCAAGCTTTGCCTGCTTAAGGGACTCTGGAGTTCCTTGAGTTCAAGGCCAACGCCAACTCCTAAGGCGTTGTCATGGGCAAAGGTTTGCACCTTTGGGGTAAATTTTTCATAAGAGTTTTCCCAGCCCCTTGGAATCATGAGTGAGGCGCCTACGGTGCTCGAGGAGGCGGCTCTGCGCTCAAGGTCCAGGTAAGATGGGGTTGTGAGCTGGGCCACAAGAGTTCCGAGAATAATAAATAGAATCAGTACTCTGGAGAGGGTGGATTTTGAAAAGCCAAGGACTCGCGGTTTGAAACTGAGGCCTAAGAGTATGCCGGCAAGGAGTCCGCCCAGATGAGCCCAGTTATCAATGCCCTTGAAGGAAAAACCCATATAGAGTGCGACCAGGGCATAGGGAATAACGATTCCGATAAAGTAACGTTTATATCGCAATGGGAGAAAATCGCGAAATCGTATACCAAAAACACTGCAGGCTCCCCAAATGCCAAAGATGGCGCCGCTGGCGCCGCAGGATATTTGCGATTCAACTAAACTGGAAATCAGCGATGAAATGGCGGCGCTTCCTAAAAGTAGAAGACTGTAATCCCGGCGATGAAAGATGGATTCCGCAGGCCCGCCCAAGTGTAACAGAAAAATAAGATTGAGAACGAGGTGCCAGGATGACATATGAATAAAGTTTGACGAAAAAAGTCTCCACCATTGGCCTGCTTCAAAAAAAAGCACTGGGTGGCGTGCACCAGAAAGCAAGAGTGTTTCCAGGCTTTGTTGCCCAGGCGGCTGCCAAAAGAGATAAATCAGAAGCAGAGCAAGGATCAAGGCGAGGGTTAGCCAAGGAATGCGTCCAAGGTGAAATTCCTTTTGAAAGATGCGCGAGCGGTCAGCTCTGTTAGGGCCAAAGAAATTTCCTGCGTCCGGTCGAAAAAACGAGTTTGCGAGTTTGTTTGGCTTATAGGTTGGCGTAACGTGCATCTTAGCGAAAATCGACAGTGACTCTTTTGCCTGCTTTAACCGTTATCTTTTGTTTGATGCTACCAAAATCATCTTGAAGCTCGACCACGTGCTCCCCTACGGGCACCGGCTTGCCGTTAATAGGACATGTTCCGATTGCTTTGCCATTGAGGTGAATCCAGCCCCAGCTCTCGCAGCGTACAACCAATGTTCCTTTGCCTGGCTTTTTGTTTGGCTGTGGTGGAGCTTCGGCTTTTGTAGGCTCTGGCTTTTGTCCTTGTTGAGGGGGGATAAAAGTTTCGTTAATAACCTTGGTGGGTTTTTCCTGCGGGGCGGCAGTATCTTGTACTTGTTCCGGCGTAGGTTTGACCTTGGGCGGCTGCTGAGTAACGGGTGAGATTTGGGTTTGTGGGGCAACATTTGTAGGCTCTCCTTGTTGCTCAAAAAACTGCGTGTAGAGGTAGTAGCCACTTAAGCCCAGGAAGAGGATGATAAGGCCAAAGAAGGCAAAAATTGGCCAGAGTGAGGGCTTCTCTGTTATGCCCCGTGCCGCATCAAGTTCGGCTTTAGGATGAATTCTACTGACGATGGGGGTTAACTCAAGAAAGTCCTCTTCTATTGGCTTAGCGATGGGGGCGTCGGCCATAAATGCAGAGTGGGTGCGTTCCGTACCGAAGAGGTCAGTCATAAATTTGATGAGTACGGTGGTGTTTACAATCGGTTGAGTGTTCAGGTAGTCGCGCAGAGCCGCATGCATGGCGCGCATATCATGATAACGTTTCGATGGTTGGCCGGCGGTGGCGGTTTTGATTATCTTTGCAATATCCTTGGGTACTTCGATGGTTGGTGGAAAAACACTGTAAAGGCTATTTTTTAAGATGCGGTCATTTAAATCCGGGGTATCGATATAGTCGCGCTGGTTAAATGGGGGCGCGCCAACCACCATGGCGTACAGAACTGCGCCCAGACCATAAATATCTTCCCGTTGATCGATGGTCTCACCAAGGCTACGCTGCGGTGAAATAAAGGCGGGGGTTCCAAGTGTTTTACCGTTAAGAGTGATGGGTTCGCTATCGATTTCTTTGGAAATACCAAAATCAATAAGCTTCACCGCTCCATTTCGAGTCAGCATGATATTGGCGGGGCAGATATCTCGGTGTAGGAGACCACGATTTTTGCCATTCTTATCTTTTTGCTCATGCAAATAAACCAAGGCGTCGGCAATTTCATAGACCAGGTGTGCTGCAATCTGTGGGACCAAATTGTCCGTGCGTAAGCGCAGTGCGTCCAGAATTTCAGATAGATTCTTGCCGCTTAAGTACTCCATAACGATATAGTATTCACCATCGTTCTCTGAGAGTTCGATGGTGTCGACAATATTTGGATGGTCGAGATTCGCGGCGATGGTTGCCTCGCGCACAAGAAGTTTTACGAACACCGGATCTCTTGAGTGTTGGGGAAGAA
>CAXGWX010000064.1:0-14252 GCA_964013445.1 uncultured Bdellovibrionales bacterium
CCATAATCACTCCACCCATTGCCTTTACAGGCATCGACATAAAGTAGGCGTTAAGCTGCGGGGCAACACGATTGAGAATCCCGAACACAATATCACTGATGAGTGTCGCTGCAACAATGGGGGCAGAGAGAATAACTCCAATAAAAAGGATTTCCGCGGTCATACGCGCCATTGTATCAAAAAACGGCTCTATTGCGGCAGTACCGAAAGCAATATGCTCGTGGATCGGAAGGCTGGTAAAGGAATAAAAATAGGCCTCAATAAAGATATGATGTCCTCCGATGGCCACAAAGATGACGAGCATAAATTGATAATAAAGCTGACCAAAAGGCGTTGCCCGCTGCCCGGTATGCGGCACCATCACCTCCGCCATCGACGACCCTCGCACCGTATCAATAATTCTCCCCGCCATTTCCATTGCCCAAAATATATGAGCATTAACAAAACCCACCGTAAAACCGATAAAAACTTCCTTGAGCATTAAAAGCAGAAATGGAACCGCCGAAACCGGCATATCAACCGTAATGGCCTGTCGCGCCAAGGGCCAAACTAAAATTGTTAACATCACGCCCATGCCCATCTTCAACTCAGGGGGCAATATTTTTCCCCCCATGAATGGAGTGAGCACAATCATCGGCATCGTTCGCCCCAGAATCAGGGCTACAATTAGAAATTCCTGGGTGTAATTGAGTTCAATACCTAAGCGCTGAAGAACTGCATCCATGGCTTAAAACATAATCTTTGGAAACTCTTCAAAGCACATCTTCGCAAAACGCAAAAGCATAGAGCCCAACCACGGCCCTAAAGCTGCCAATGTTCCAAAAATAACAATCATCTTGGGAACAAAAGTAAGAGTTGCCTCCTGAATTTGCGTTACGGCTTGAAAAAGCGACACCATCAAACCAATGATCATACTTAAAACGATGGGGGGACCACAAACAACAATAACCAAGAGGAGGCTTTCATTGGTGATGTGAATAATAAAATCTATAATTCTTTGATCCACAACACACCCCTATTGGTAACCAATAACCAGTCCCTTAGTAATCAAATACCAACCATCAACCATAACAAAAAGCAGAATCTTAAACGGCAGCGAAATCGTTGTCGGTGAAAGCATCTGCATACCTAAGGCCATCAGGATATTCGACACGACCATATCGATAACGAGAAACGGTACAAATAAGATAAATCCTATTTGAAAGGCCTCCTTCAATTCCGATATCACAAAGGCCGGAACGATAATTGAAAAGTCTTCATCCGTTAAAGTCGCCCGGTCACGCGGCTTGCGCATCTTCCAAGCCAACTTGAAAAACATATCCCGATCTTTAAGGTGTGCGTGCTTGACCAAGAACTGCCGCAGGGGGTGCTGTCCTTCGCGGACCAATTCAAGAATTTGATCTACCGTAAAGTTAGCAATACTCACATTAGCCGGCATTTTCTGCAGCATGAGATCTTTTGAGTCGTGATAAACATCAAGCCCAACTGGGGTCATAATATAAACGGTCAAAATAATCGCCATTCCTGTGACCACCTGTGTCGGAGGAATTTGCTGCGTGCCAATCGCCTGTCGAACAATCGAAAGCACGACCGCAATTTTGACAAACGACGTCACCATAATCAGCACAAAGGGAACCAAGGCCAGCGCTGCGAGCGCGGTCATCAAGATAAGGGGACGATTTGTTACGCCACCTTTACCGACAATATCGCCTATGCCCCCAGGCAAAGATTGGGCCATCAAAGGAGAAGATGTCAGCATAACAACAAAGAGTGTTAAGCGGCACATCCATTTTTGTAACAAGCGACTTGATTCCTTATAGACCTTCATTGCGCTCTAAACCGCCTCTTCCTGAACTTCGTTTTGCTTATTCTTTGATTCAACCAAAGAACTAAAGTCCTTTGTGACATCGCCTACAGAGGAATCCATATCAATACGTGTAAGAAACTGCACTCCTTTTTCACCCGTACCCACAAGAATTTGCGTTCCATCCGCCATTTCCAAAACATAGAGAGAATGCTTTGCATCAAGGGGAGTTCGCTCCAGGACCTTAACGTACTTGGCTTTACTGTTGGGTCTAAACCCCTGCAAATAGCGGGGTAAAACAAGCTTCGCCAAAAAGTACATCAACCCCACGATTAGGATTAAAGAAAAAATAGTGCGCACAATATACTTTGTAAACGAATCTTCGCGAAGTACTTGCTCTGAATTTTGTTCCTTTACTTGCCTATCATAAGCGCTTAGCGGAGGACTCTCCTTACCCGGCTTCTCTCCGTCAGAAGCATCGGGCTTAGCCACTTCCTCCTTGGCCTCTATGCTCGCTTCTTTCTTTTGAGCTTCTGGCGCCGGCACATTTTTTGTCTTCGTTGTATCTTCCTGACCTGCGGACAGGAGTAGGCAAAGAAAAATTATTGACTTCATTCTTTATCGCAAACGTTCAAAAGTAGACTAGGAGCTCATCTTTAGCAAACGCACACCCAACTCCCCATCAACCTCTATCAACTCACCCCTTGCAAGCAATTTGCCATTCACAACCAAGTCAACTGGATCGCTGGAGCCTCTTGGTAAACGCAATATTTGCCCCTGGCGCAGACGCACCACCTGTGAGGTATTCAAACGAATACGCCCGAGTTCTACGACAATTGGGGCTGGTACATCCCGCAAAAGACCTTCCGTCTCCGCTAAGTTGTCACCCTGCTCAGCACCTTCTGGTAGACCTGCCTCTGGACTTTCTACGGCTACCTGTTCCTCTACCACTTCTTCTACGCCTTCTTCACTTTCCATAGCATCCACCTCTACCGGCTCCTCTTGTACTTTGATTTCAACAATTTCTAAACGCGGTCGGTCATCATCAAGCAACAAACGGCCACGCAATCCACCATTTTTTCCCATACCTAGACGGACAAATGCTTCCCCCTGAAGCACCCCCGATTCCAGACTTAAGTGGTGATTTTCCAAAACGATTATATCCCCAACCTCTAGATTTGCAATATCACTCGGACCTAAATCAATATCCGCAACTTCGACACGTCCTACGATATTGCTTTCACCCAAGCGTTGCAGCTGCATACGAACATAATCCTGCTCGCTTAAGCTTTCACTATGCTGCGAAGGTGCCGCATTAAAATTTGCGGCAATAATTTCCTGTGGAATGAGGACACGTGCATAGCCTCGACACTTGCCCGATAGAATCCGCACACCCACAAGATAAAAGGATGAATCATCCGACATGAGATTTTCGAATTCTGTAGCTTTTGCAGCAAAACCATCAAGGCTCAAAGCCAGTTCCTGGCCAGTCACCCAGCCCTGGGTCAAGTGCGAGAGTGTCTTCAAGAGAATGAACGAAAGAACCCCCTGTTCAATTTCGCTCAGTGGTCGATGAATCCGCCCACTTTGCCCTTTACCGCCCAGCAACAAATCAACAACATAATGAGACCAAATAAGGTCGAGATCGACGAGAAACTTATGCTCGCTCGGCGCAGCGCCAACCATAACAAAGCAGCTTACTTCAGGTAAAAGTTTCTTTAATTCAGAGCCACGAACCGGCCGCACTGCCTCTGCCTTAATCTGACAAGATACTTTAAGGACCTCTTCAAAGGTTTGCGCCAAAGTTGGTAAGAAACCATCAGCAAAAGGCGCTGACGATAAATAGGTCGACAGACTTTCTTCGAGAACAACTTGCTCCCGTGTATATTTTTTCAAATTTTTAAATTTGAATGGTGCAACCGAGACCATACACTGCCTTTCAGAACGCTGTGGTTCGTCAGGCTAGCACTAGGGCGTGTCAACATCAAGGCGATCTAAATTTAGTCCCTTCTTAGCAAAAGCGCGGGATAACTCGCCCTCACTCGCCTTGATCAAGCGGCGTACATTTCGATCCGGAGTACTAAAACGTGCACGAATTTTTCCATCTTCCGCACTGATGGTCAGGAAAGAACCAGCCAAAACGTTTTCTTTAAATTCGATATGAAATTCATTAAGCCCTTCTTTATTGACTCCAACCATCACCCGCTTAACAATTTCCTGAATAACCTGCGGAGGTATGCGTACCTGAGCAGCCCCTTCAGCCTTTTGAGCTTGCCCCATATTCATCGATGAACCGCCACCCCCCATTGCACCGCTGCCCTGAAAGCCCTGATCTTTTGTTCCGGAATCCGTACCATGGCCACCGTCACCATCCCCCTCGCCCTGATGTCCTTGGGATTGATCGTCTCTCGAGATAGCCGCCAGTTTGTCGCCTTTATTCCCCATTTTTTGGGTTTGGGCACTCTCACCTCGGTCTTCACCACTTACCCGAGCCTTGGTCTGCTCCTGTCCACGCAGCTCACCACTTTCCTGGTTGTTTGCAACATGCTGCTTACCAACCTGGTGCAACTTATCTGAGAATTTGTTGGATACGATACCTTGTCGCGCAAGAAGGGCCTTATTTGCATCATTCCCTTGGCGCGTGGTTTTGGTCATCATACTTTGACGCTGCTCAGCTGCTTGACCTTTGCTCTGCTCTTTACTCGCCATCATCTGCGAGAACTGTTTAGAGGAGTCTGCGCTGCGCTTTTCCGTCCGCACTTTGTCAGAACGAGCGTCCTCGCGGCGCTGCGCTTCACGCGAATCTCGTCGACTATTATCATTAACTCGTGTCACTTCTATCTACTCTTCCTGACTCTCAACTCTCTACCCTAACATAAGCCCCAAGCACCATTTTAGGTTATTTTTTTTATTCAATGAAAACATCACCTTAGAGCATGTCTTTCTCTAGTCATCGCGAAAAAACGCACTTTGAGCAATTTCATCCATGGCCTGCTCCTCCTTGGCTTCACGCTCTTTTTTGAGTGCCTTTTCCCATTTTTCCTTATGTTTTTCGATGGCTTTGAGCTCCTGAGAGGCGGCCACCAAGTCTTTTCTCGCCCCATCAACTGCTTCCTTTTTCTGCAAAACAACCCGTTTTTGGTTCTCGATAACCTCTTTCTGCGCCTCCTCTTGCTCTTTGAGACGTTCGATATAGACGTTCGAGGAAATGGCCGACTGGGCACTCATCTCACCCCGCATGGCCTGTTCAGAATATTCGCGTATGCGCTCTTCCCGCTTGGCTTCCATCCGTTCAAGCTCAGCTTCCATATCACGCTGTCGCTCCTGCTCTGTGCGCAGAATCTGCATACATTCGGCCAGATAATGCTCAGCTTCTTCTTTTTTGCGCTCACGCAATTCCAATAAGGCACTGAGTCGATATTTTTCTTTTTTAGCCATTAGGAGTTCTACCGACTAAGGATCACATATCCGTGAACATACCGGACAGTTTTTGGATGGTGCTGTCAAAATCATCAAATTCATCAAGCCCCTGCTTAAGAAAGTTTTCAACCTCTTCAATCTTATCGATGGCATAATCTGTTTTTGGATCCGCACCGTATTGATAAGCACCAAGCAAGATTAAATCCCGCTGCTTTTCATAATTCGCCAGGACTTCACGCAGTTTTGCCGCGGAACCTTTATGCTCATCAGCAACGATACCTGTCATAACCCTGGACAGCGAGGGTAAAATGTCAATGGCCGGCCAGTGGTTGCGGGCCCCGAGTTCACGATTTAAAATAATATGACCATCCAAAATACCACGTACCTCATCCGCAATCGGCTCTTCCATATCACCGGCTTGCACCAAAATCGTATAGAGCGCCGTGATTGAACCGGTTTCATTATTTCCGGTACGCTCCATCAACTTTGGAATCTGCGCAAACACACTTGGCGGATAACCTTGACGAGCAGGCGGCTCACCAATCGCCAAACCTATTTCACGTTGTGCTCGAGCAAAACGGGTTGAACTATCCATCATAAAAAGAACGCGTTTACCCTGATCACGAAACCACTCCGCAATCGCAGTTGCAACAAAGGCACTTTTCAAACGTACTAAAGATGGCTGATCAGAGGTTGCAACAACAACCACAGATTTCTTAAGGCCCTCTTCACCTAAAGACTCTTCGATAAAGTCGCGCACCTCTCGACCCCGCTCACCAATCAAGCAGGTGACAACAACTTCTGCTGCCGTGTTTCTGGCAATCTGCCCCATCAAAGTTGACTTACCGACACCAGAACCAGCAAAAAGGCCAATACGCTGACCTAAACCCACGGTCAGCAAGCCATCAATCGCCCGCACCCCCATGGCAATAGGCTCTTCGATACGCTTTCGTTTCATCGCATCAGGAGCGGGACGCTGCACCGCCCAATCTTCAAGATCGGGCATTTGATCTAAAGAAGGACCATCATCCAGGGGCCTGCCTAAACCGTCGACAACTCTGCCTAAAAGTCCCCAACCACAACGTATCGATATTTGTCGGCCCGTTGGAATCACCGCACAGTCCGGACCAAGTCCATGGGCTTCACCAAGAGGCATAAGCTTGACAACTTCATCGCCAAAACCAACAACCTCGCAAACAATATGTTTTTGCCCAACGGTTTCAATATAACACATCTCGCCAATGCGGACACCGGGCACGGTCGCCTTAATAATCAGACCTGCAACTTCCGTAACACGACCACGAACATGAATCGTTTCCGTCTCATCAACCGCAGCCATATAACGGCTAAGATCAATAATGGGTGCTCCGTCGTTACTCGCCATAATCGTTCACCACGCCTTAATGAAGACCTTTGAAAACCCGTTCAAAGACTGCCAACTGCGTTTCAAGCTGAGCATCAATTGTGCCCGCATCGGTCTCGATGATCACGCCATGGGGCTCAACTCCTGGATCCTCGCGCAAACCAATCTCTTTGGCTCGCCCCAAAACCTCCAAAAGTTCTGCCTTATGCTCCCGTATGTACTGTAGGTCATCCGGATTAACACGCAGATAAACCTCTCTACGCTGCCGAGCCTTATCACTTAGGGCTTGCTTAACAATATCCACCACCGCTTCAGGATGAAACTCCAGCTCTCGCCCCAGTATTTTTCGCGCTATACGTAAAGCCAAATCTTTGAGCTGTGGCTCCACTTGCTCTTCGATCATCTGCAGACGTTGACTTGATGTGGCAATCATTTCAGTAAGCTCTTCTGCCCCTGCCGCCTTGCCTTCCATATAGCCTTCTTCCCTGGCCTGCTGTTTAATCTGCTCACCTTCCGCCATAGCCGCTTTCTTAATCTCTTCAGCTTCTTGCATGGCCTTCTGGCGAATCTGTTGCGCGTCAGACTTTGCTTCAAAAGTATCCTTATCAATAATTGGTGCGCGCTTAGAAAAGGGCTTTTCTGACAGTCCATCCGGCTCCATCGTTGTCAAATCACCGGAACTACTCTTCTTAATTACTTTACCCATAGATTAAGTCTGCCATGTCAAGGACTTCGGGGGAAGTCTAAGTTCAACGTTTCCACTAAAATATCTGAATAATTTAATTTTCCTGTGGCGGCTCCAACTCCGACTCAGAGAAATCTTCGATGGCTTGGCCAAGATCAGCACTCTCTCCAGGCAATTCTGGCTCATCTCCAGCTACTGAAGCCTCTTCCGCCGCCTGCATCTTGCTCAAAAGATCTGCATCATGAAATCGATAACTCATATGTGCCCATCGGGAGGAAATTTGTTCACGTTCAGCCAGGGCAAGTACGGTTTGCAAAACAGAGTCCTGCAAACGCTCCAGCTGCTCTTGCGTTAGCTCACCAAAATCTTCTGTCTTTTCAAAGAAGCTATCGTAGAGTCGTCCCGCTTCGCGCGGCAGCCGCTGACGAAACCCGCCACGGAAAACTTCATCCTCCATAAGAGAACATTTTGTTAGACGCCACAGGCCTGCTTTTTGAAAAAACTCATCCGTATCATTAAAGTTAACAACAACTCGGGACAAAAACCTTTGCGCTGTTTTAAGATCGGGCAAATCAATACGAGAGGCGGAACGAACCGCCATGATCAATTCCTCCGCAGACTTCCGAGGCAAACGACGACATAATTCCGCCAATGCTATTTTTCCCACCGCCGCAAAGGCCTGCCCCAACTCAATCAGGCCAAGCTCACGCATAAGTCTATAGATGTCATTTTTTTCTAACTGAATAATATCACGAAAGGCAAAACCATCACTCGAAGGTTTAGGCATAACATCGAAACGGCTTTCAAAAATTTCACGAACCGCCCGAACAACCTCCATGGGTATGCTTTTGACTTCATTCTTCGGAGGTAATTTCTTTCGCACCCCATCAGGCATTTTCTTGAGCAGCGCCCGCACCGTCGAACTTGGTAAACCAATTAATACCGTCGCAACAACTCTTGGGCTTTCTCCACGCATACCGCGAATCAACCAGGATGGATCTACCTTTTCGATCCCCCTTAAACCCTTGAAAGCAAGACTTCGCTTCATTTCATGCACCATAAAAGGCACACGTTTTTCTGCCGGGATTTCTCCAAGGGCGACTGCTTTTTCTTTAAGGCGTGTTCTACCGGGCTCTGGCCAATGCTCAAAAAGCGCCGCGTCCTGACTACCACCCAGAGTTAAAGTGGTAAGTAAGGCCATCGTTTCACGGAGGTCGAGTGGCGCAAAAAACTTATGCATTATTTATCTTCTTAGACTGGTAATTCTTCGCCAGGCTTTTTCCGTGCCTTAGCGATTTCGGTCTGTAGCCTGATCAGTTTGTCACGAACAATTTTCAAACGCATTTGCAGGAAGAGAAGCCCCAGCAATAGAAAGAGAATAAAAGCTATCACACCAACAATAGCCCAGTTGACTTGCTTTTGACTCCAGCCACGAATACCGCTTACTTGCTCTGGTTTTGCTGCGCTTGCGGCTTGAAACCCATCCGACGGCTTCATCAGCACAACAACATCCGCAGCCGCAAGTTTTTCAACTCCGGCGGCAACGATGGCCTGCACTTGAGGTTCGGTTAAAGGTTTAGCTCCATCCGCACCGGACAGATAGCGTATTGTTACGCTGGCGGTCGTTTTTGGTCTTTGTTCTTCTGCTGTACGTAATGCATTTTCTTCTGGAATGACGAGCTGAACTTCCACATCCAGGATTCCATCGATGAGTTTTAATTGGCGCTCGATTTCCCCCTCAATGGCGGCCATTTTTTTGGCCCGCTCTTCGGTGGAGGTGGGAATCAAACCACTTTCAGAGAAGATCTCGTGGTAGCCCTTATCCTTACGGCGAGGTAAGTCATTTTGATTAAGCATACGGATAGCGTCCATCCGATTCGCCGATGGTACATGAATCGTATAAGTAACGGTTCGTCCCTTATCGTTCATAAGCTTTAAGCCCTGGATATTCTTATCTGCCAGAAGTTCCAGAATGCGATTGGCCTCACGCTCACCTAAATCGTGAACAATCGCTTCCGTACCGCAACTTGCAAGAAACGAAATCAAAACAATACAAAGAAATCGCGATGCTCTCACTGGCCGATCCCCTTTCGGACAAAATAAAGGATAAAGATTTCCCTTATCTCACTCGTACCGCAGCATGAGCCGCATAGCAAACTTTCAGATGTTTAAAACCGAAATGTATGACAGGACTTAGACCTGAGTATTCATGGTCTGCTTGATGCCACCGGTGGCCTTTTCAACCACTTTAGAGGTCAATTCAAGCTCTTGAGAGAACTTATAGACCCCTGCCTGCATGGCAAGAAGTTCAGGTGGACTAAATTGTCGCCCGGAAAGAGCCATATCCATGATCTTCCCCATTTTATCCTGACCACCAATAAGCTCATTAAGCATATCTGCCATACGTGAGCGTTCTGCCTGAGCCGCTTGTCCAACTCTGGCTGATGGTTGATTGGCGTTCACTTTAGCCTGCGCAAGTATATTTGCAGCCTTTTGCGTGGCCTGTACCTGCTGTGTATTTTGAATGCCTTGATTAGATTGGACGTTCTGCAGGGTGTTTTGAAACCCCTGTCCACCGCCTCCGGGTTGTTTTGCCTCGAGTTTTTGCAGTTCAGCCTGGGCCTTCTGCATTTCCTTCATCAACTCGCCGGCCGCTTTGCCGATTCCGCTACCCGCTGGATCCATGAACAACCTCCATCTATATAAAAAAGCCTGTTAATCATCGCGACCACGTAGATCGCGCGCACTGCTGGCTTATGTAAGACATTATCGTCTCCAACCATTTTTGGTTGTTTTTTTTCTTTATTTTATAAAATACCAATACTTACAGGTGTTTGCAAGCTAGCCGAGGGAATCTTCGAGCAATCGATGCATTTTTTCGATAACCCGGGCATGCAGACGACTTGTCCAGCTCTTAGAAAGTCCAAGCTTTTCGCCTACTTCCTGAAGGCTCATCTCTTTGTAGTAATAAAGCTCGAGAAGCTCTCTTTCCTGATCGGAAAGTTTTGTGATCGTTTGCCGCACCAATTCCCGGGCCTGCTCTAATCCTAAGGATTCTTCCGGCAAAGGCGTATTCTTATCCTCGATTTGCAGGCCTTCCGTACCATCAATGGTGGTAATATAAACCGCTGCCAGCCCCTGAACCGCCGAAGCCAGGTCCTGAACCGCCATTTCAAAAGGATTTTCAGGCTTTTCCGTGCCATCCTCTTCTGCTTGAGCCACCTCCGCCAGATACTCGTTAGCACGCTCTTCAAAGCGAGCCTTGGCATATTCCGTACGACTCATCCAACCCATGCCGCGCAAACCGTCGTAAATGGACCCACGAATGCGATAGTAGGCAAAGGTCATAAAATTTGCCCCTACGTCCGGATCAAAACGATCGGCAGCCTCGAGCAAGCCAATCATGCCGTATTCGACCAAATCCTCGAAATCGATTTCTTTAGCGACGGTTTTCTTGATTTTACCCGCAATCGAACGCACGTAGGGCATATACTTTTCTACGATTTCCTTGGGATCTAAGCCGGCAATAGAGCGATCAGCCGCTTTTTTCTTAGCGGGCTTTTTCTCTTCTTTCTTGCCTTCTTTAACCTTGGCTTTTTTTTGCGTGCTCTTGCTGGCGGCCATGCATCAAGTCCTTTTTCTCACCCTACTCGCGCTTAAAGATTAAACTTTCGTGCTCCCTCGGTGACCTCTTCAACCAGCTGGGCCAGCCGTGGTGAGCTATCGAGTTGTTCAGCGATCATCTCATACATATCCTCTAACCGCTCTTGATCTTCCTCATCCAAATCATCAAAAATACGACCAAAGCGGCGATTCTTAATAATGGTTTTGGCAAAAAGTTTAGCTCTTTCCTTGCGATCCGCATTCGGATTTTTCATCAACACGCCGGAAAAAAGCCGTGCCAGTTGCGCCAAATCTTCGTTGGTAAAACGTAACTTAGGAGCCAAACTGGTAAGTTTTTTCTCCAGATTTACGCCAGCTTTTTCGAAACTATCAACAACACGTTTAGGTACATCCGTCCCTACTGCGGAACGAAATTCCTGTTTACCCTCTTTTGTCGTTAAATCGGCCGGTTTTGCCCCAACATCCGCAACGCCCTTAGGTCCTCCAGGTGGTGAGCCACCGCCGCCAATACGCCCCATCAAAAATCTCCTCGCTAGCCAAAAATGCCTAATTGATGTGCTTCTTTAAGGGAAGCAGCAAACTGCCCCGCACTACCATCCGTATCTAAACCGATAGCCTGATCTGCCGCAGCCAGGGCCTCATCGAATCGTTTTAAGAAAAAGAGTGCTTCCGCTACACCCGCATGGGCCGCTGCTGAATCCGGGCGACAACTAACCGCCTTTTGCTGAGCTTTAAGAGCAGGGTGAAATTTTCCCTGTGAAAAGTAGAGATTACCCAGAGCAACATGGGGAACATCGTTATCAGGAAACATCGAACAAAGACCATCAAAGACCTCTTCGGCTTCTTTGTTCTTGCCGAGCTCCATAAAAAGATAGCCACTTTCAAGCATCAGCATAACGTCCGTGCGCGGGACATCGATAATTCCTTTGACCATTTGCTCATCTGCCATCTTTACCTCCACGGCGCAGAAACTACACCATCATTCATAACGCAGGTCGTAGTTCTTTACTAGCACAAGATTGTGGGTGCCCCAAAAAACAAACGCCGCCTTTCCGGTTAAGGAAAGGCGGCGCTGTTTAACAACCAACTTTAAGGATTAAGATACTTATCTTACGTTACTAATCGCGTTCTTAGCCGTATCATGCTTTGTCTTCATGATATTTGACAGCATGGTGAACTGGCGATTGTCTTGCTGCATCTTCTGCTGCAATTGCAAGTACTGCATATTAAAGCTCATATTCAGTTCCTGCATTTCGCGAGTGGCCTGCATCAACTGCTGACTGTCGCTACCGCCGGATGCAGCCTGAGCCACACCATCCATACCTGGCAAAGATGAACCACCGGTTACTCCCGATGTTCCTACGCCGCTACCGCTGGTAAGACCGATAGCATTTGAACCTTGTGCAGCTTGTCCACCCGCACTCGATTTCAGAGCGCCTAGTGAGGTTACTGCCGCAGAAAGTGTTGCTGCTCCTGGAATAAATGGGGCAGCCATTCCTGCACCCTGACCAATAGCGTTCGCCGTACGGCCAATGCCACTTTTCAAGGTTGAACCAAAATCGGTCGCCGGTGTTTGCCGTTGAACCGATGGTTGAATATTGACTTTCAGTCCGCTAGACCTGTTACTGATAGTACTCATCGTCAATTCTCCTCTAACTACGTATAATAACACGGTTTATATATATACCGTGGAATAATTAATAATTTGTATACACTACCTTATCGGGCAAGGTGTTTTTCGGTTGCAAAAAATGGGTGTTGTTTGATTTTTTTTCTTTTTTTGATCTCTTAGCCCTCTTCCGGCGACTCCAAATCCGCCTTGGTTTGAAAGAGAAAACTCATTAAATCCGCAACCTTCTCCACCGCAATCCGGCCCTTTTTCACCGCCAGCTTATCCTTATTGCTGCTTGCCTGCCCCTCAAATTCATCTAAACTACCCATAATTCCGGTCAATTTATCCTCAAGGGAGGCCGCATCCTCATCCTCAAGCAACTTCTCGATCCGGGCAAAGCCCAAACTTTGGGTTTCAATGCCAGCATCGCCCCCCTCTGCACCGGCGCCACCGGTGGCTCGCCCTACCGTTGGTCGCTGGGTATCGGAAATTTTAAAAGATTTTAATTCATCGTCGCCCATGGTCTTAATCCCTTTACCGGCTTCTCTTAGGAGCCGCTGTCATCATCGTCATCGTCATCATCATCGTCGTCATCGTCATCATCGCCATTCCCTCCCGTATCACTATCAAAAAGTGTCCCACTACACAATTCGTTGAAATTATTCGTGCCATCACCGTCACTATCGAGGGTCTGCAAAGCCGAATTAGAGATCCCACCAATACCATTACTCGGCACCCAACATTTGGCTTTATCCAGAGTCGGGATCGTATCCAAATCGCAATTGATGGTGGTTAAATCTGCATCAGAATCGGAGTAATAGGTTGTACTTTCGCTACCTCCGATATCCACCACCTTTTCTTTTTGCCCCGGCTCCAAGCCATCCACCGTCAAATCCACATAGGAAACGTCGTAAGCAATGGCCTTTTCTTCTATCTGAGCCCCATTCACCCGCGAAACCGTATAGTAAATGAACAAAAATCGTTCCTGACCGGTGACAATATTTGCACAAGTTCCACTTACCGTACTCTCATCTGCTCCAACCACAAGCGGGCAGGCCTGGTAGCCACCGGAAACAATAAGTGACGCCGCCAGTGCATCCTGATCCGACTTGCCCGTGCAATTGAGTAAAGCCTCAGCAAAAGGCAGCTGTGCGTGAAAATTTGTCTCATCCTCAACGCCCATACAACCAGCCAAGAGCATGGCCACAGCCAAGTAGATAAATCTAATTTCCATCATCGCCCGCATAACTTAAAGCTCCAGGATTTGGGATAGTAGTGCGTATATCCAAGGTAACATAGCGCTCAATATCTTCTGACGGAGCAGGCGAACCACTCAAGGCTTGATAAAGCCCGAAGCCCGCTCCCAAGACCGCAACCGTGCTGATGCCAACCCAAAGCCAGGCCTCACAATAGAGTGGCCGTATGTCCTGTTCACAGGGATCAATGGGTCCACTTTCAGCCACCCCAGGTGGTGTTGTTGGCGTTAGGGGGATCGCAGCTGGTACCTGGGCTGGAGGAGGAGTCGTGGCGGCTGGGGGGGAGTATTGTGGCACAGGAGCTGGCTGAGTTGGCGCCGGCTGGGCGTATGGATTGGCAGGCGTCGGCTGAGGCGCCGAATAAGGAGAAGCGGGAGCAGGAGCAGGAGCCGCATAGGGGTTCTGTGGCGCTGCCGCACCGGATGAGCCTTGGGTCGTTCCCATCGCAACTCCCTCTTGCGGAATTTGCCGACAAAGACGGGCCGAAG
>CAXGWX010000065.1:0-14099 GCA_964013445.1 uncultured Bdellovibrionales bacterium
AAGCAGGCATGAACCTGATGAAGCGCAAGAGCGGTTTAAATTGAATGTCGCCGCGTATTTTTCTCCACGAACCTTGCCACCCAATTACGGCTGCGAAAAGGCTCAAACAAAAATGAAAGAGCTGGCTGCCTATCTCGACAATTCAATACAACTTCATCTGCAGGGCGAAGCTGAGGATAAGAAACTGGGCATCCTATTTCGCCAGTGGCTTGAGCTTGCTAAGGCACAATCCCCAGGTGACGTACAAAATATGCTGGAAAATCTCTTTGGCACCGCCTCCCCAACCCAAGTCGCAGAGCTTCGGGTAATTCTGCGTAAGAGCCAACAATACATCGAATACCTTACCTCACTTAGCGCCAAGCTTTACGGGGTCGGTCTCAACTATCTCGAAGCGAAAAACAAGCTGTGCCGGGATGAAAGCCCTGCGCCACAGGCGGACACACGGTGTGCCCCATAGGCACAACTTGTGCCTCCACTTGAAAATGGGCAAAACCACCAAAAGCTCACTAAGAAAAAACGCAATTTTATCAGTATATTGCTGAGGTGCCAGCGCCAATAAAAACGGCACGGTGCTTGCTATGTATATGACTAAGTTCGGGGACAAAGGGGGCTTTTCCCCGGACTTAAAACAAGTGAGTACTTCTTTAAGGCTTCTTCTCGTTCTCACTCGTCTTTAAGGCATTCGAATTACTCGAATGCTTTGGTCAGTTTGGTTTAATGTGTTTGGGGGCAATCGCATGAACCAAGCTGGCCCCTCCTCACACCTAGAGCAAGCCATCACGCCGCAGCAACGCATCTGGATCTGGCTCACGACCACGAAAGCGCTTGTAAAGTGTCATCGGATGTTCCGAACCACCCTTTTCCAAAATGTTTTCACGAAAAGCATCTGCCACTTCCTTATTAAAAATTCCCTCATCCTTAAAATATTCAAATGCATCCGCATCCAAAACTTCAGCCCATTTGTAGGAATAATAGCCCGCCGCATAACCTCCCGCGAAGATATGTCCAAAGGCTGAGGAAGAAAGTGTTCCTGGCTCGTAACCAAAAAGATTTGTTTCTTTTGTCTTCTCGACCTCAAAAGCCACAACATCGTCAATCTCTTCAGGTGCGGTGCTATGCCAAGCCATATCCAAGAAACCAAAATTTAATTGCCGCAACGAATAATAGCCCGCCTGAAATTTCGCGCTGGTCTTAATTTTTTCAATAAGTTCAGCTGGTATTTTTTCGCCACTTTCATAATGAGAGGCAAATAGGTCCAGGCTCTCTTTTTCTTTCACCCAGTTTTCCATGATCTGTGAAGGCAGCTCGACGAAATCCCAATAGACATTGGCGCCCGCAAGACTTCGGTAAGTGCACTTCGACAACATCATATGCAGCGCATGACCAAATTCATGGAAAAGCGTTTCTACTTCCTCCAGATTCAGGAGGGAGGGCTTACTCGCTGTCGGCTTTGTAAGATTACAGACAATGGCCGCATGGGGCCGCTTAACCTCACCATCATAGGTTCCCTGAGTGCGAAAGGTCGTCGCCCAGGCGCCAGTGCGCTTGGACTCCCTGGGAAAAAAGTCTGCATAGAAAAGTGCAACAAACTCATTTTTCTCATTTCGAACCTCATAGACCCAAACGTCCTCGTGATACACCGGCAAATCATCACGCTTTACAAAAGTTAAACCATAAAGCCTTTTGGCGTGCTCAAAAACCCCGTCCACCACCTTTTCCAACGAAAAGTAGGGGCGAACCATATTTTCATCCAAATCGAAGAGCTTCTTCTTTAACTTCTCTGAGTAGAACGTCATATCCCAGGGAAAAATATCCGAGTTTCCTTCAAGCTCTTGGCGTAATTCTTTAAGTGCCCCTAAATCTTTTTCGGCCGCCGGCTTTGCAACCTTAAAAATTCGACTCAAGAAGCTCATTACCTTATCCGGCTCTTCCGCCATCCGCTCCTCTAGAACAAATTCAGCGTGGGTTTTATATCCAAGCAATTTTGCCCGGCGGTCCCGAAGCGCTGCGATTTCCCGAAGAACTTCACGGTTATCGAATTGATCTTCAAAAGCACGGGCATTAAACGCTCGCCACATTTTCTCTCGCAGAGCTGAATTCTCTGCAAACTTTAAGAATGGAATGTAGCTGGGCATATCAAGGGTGAAAACCCACTTGCCCTCTTCATCCTTATCTTTAGCGACTTGCGCTGCCTGCTCGCGTACAGACTCTGGCAGCCCTGCTAAATCCTGCTCGTCGTTTAACACCAGAGCAAAGGCATTACTCGACTTTAAGAGGTTTTCACCAAATTGCTCCGTTAAAACCGCAAGCCGCGCATCAATTTCTCTTTGTTCACTTTTCTTATCTTCGCCAAGTAGCGCACCATTACGAATAAAGCTTTTATAGGTTTTTTCAACAAGGCGATTGGCCTCGACACTCAAGTCCAGAGAATCCTTATCCTGATAAACCGCGTTCACCCGCGCAAAGAGACCCTCGTCCAGGTAAATATCATTCGTCAATGCAGAAAGTTTTGGCGCAATCTCTTTCGCCAACTCTTGCATGGCTTCATTCGTATGTGCGTGCTGCAAATTAAAGAAGACAGTGGCCACATGATCGACCTTCTCGTCCGCCGCTTCCAGAGCAACGATTGTGTTGTCAAAACTCGGCGCATCCGCCTGTGCTACAATCGCCGCAACCCTTCTCTTCGTTTCTTCTATGGCTGTCTCAAGGGCGGGAAGATAAGCATCGACATCGATTTGATTAAAAGGAACCGCCTCAAAAGGCAGCGTGGATTTTTCTAAAAGAACAGATTGCATTGTATACCTCGATCGGCTGCATATCTGTTTTTGCTGACGATGCAAAGTTCTCTTCAATTTATCAACAAATGCAGTTGCTTAGCGAAGAGCCGATTGCTCCATCACACACATATATGCCCCTTGACCCTATCTGGCGAACATTCTACGGTGCCCCACATCGAAGGAAATATATGCTCAAAGGGGAATAGCATGAATGCACCTGAACAATGTACTTTTTGTGAGGCAAAACCTGACACACTTTTTCGCGCACTAGAAACCGCGACCACCAATCAAGATACTGCACAGTTTCGCTTTGTCTACGCCTGTAAGGAATGTATTGACGCCAAAGAAATGGCCGATACTGTGGTTGAAGAAGTTAGCTTAGGCAATTAGGCGAAAGGTAAAGAGCCATGAGCAAGTACAACATTTTAGTTCCAATTGAATATTCGAATATTTCGGTACAAGCCATCGAAGAAGCATTGATCCAGGCTGACGCTAAAAATGGAACCGTGTATCTTTTTCGCGTTGGCGACACCAAGAACCTTGGGAAATTTGGCCGAAGAGATACCCTCACCAAAGCCTTAGATGCAGCCCTTGATGAAATGGATAAAATGTTGCGAGCAGCCATTATCAATGTGGCCAAAAGACAGCCTATTAATTTGGAAAACATCGGTCTTATCCACAAGCGCTTCGCCACAGGTGCCCCTGAAAATGAAATTCTCAAAATGGCTTCAAACATTTCGTCCCAATCCATTGTTGTCGGCATGAGTACATCTTTGGATGAAGATTATGAAAAAGGAAAAACCGTTTTTCATGGTGATTTTGTCGGCGGCCTGGCTACCAAAGTACCCTGCAATATGACTTTAGTGCGAACCTACGACGAAACTTTTGTGGTGGTTTAACCTAAAAGCCCAGCCCTTGCCGGTTACACTTGAATCGGTTAGCGTCAATCGATGCCAAATTTTCCCGAACTCTCTGCAAGTATCAACGAGATCAAAGGCGGCACCTTTGCTGATTTTGCTAAACGTATGGCAGAACTCAAAGAGGCGGATAAACTCCTACCGCTGCATCTTGGGGACTCCTATCTCTTGCCTCCAAAACAGGCCCTCGAAGCGGTCGACCAAAATGACCTACAAACTCATATCTACGCCCCTGTTCCGGGCTTGCCGGATCTTCGAGAGGCGCTGGCAAATAAACACCTCAGCACAGCTGAAGACATCTTCATAACAGCTGGGGCCACCGGTGGGCTGAATATGCTGAGCCATGCCCTCTTCTCACCTGGCGAAGAGGTACTGGTCATTACTCCTTCCTGGCCACTTATTTTCGGAATTTTGAGTTCCGCACATCTTAAACCCGTCCAGGTCCCCATCAGTGAAAATGGCTGGCCTGATGAAAATCCAAGTGCGTTCATCGAAAACTTAGAGGCACATCTTAGCCCCTCCACCAAAGGCATTTACTTTTCTCAGCCGAACAACCCGGCTGGTTTTGTCTTCAGCGATACCTACCTCAAAGCTTTGAGCAGCTTTGTCAAAAGACATCGACTCTGGCTTTTGCTTGATGAAGCCTATCGGGCTCTTATTTATGACGGTGCCCCGGAGTTGCCTGCGAGTATTGCGGAGCAAAACCATCCCTTAGCCGATATCCATGACCAAACTCTGCGGGTCTGCACCTTTTCCAAAAGCTATGCGATGGCAGGTCATCGCATTGGTTATATTTTAGGTCACGAGCACTCGCGTCAGGCCATCCGTAAAATGCTCACCCATCACTGCTATCAGGCTCCTGTATCCGGTCAAAAAATGGCGCTTGCCGCACTGGCTTCCGGACCTGAATACCTAAACACCATGCGCAAAAACTATAAAAGCTTTCGCGACTTAAGCGCCAACGCCCTCGGTGGATTGGCCAGTTTTAAGCTTTCACAGGCAACCTATTATCTATTTCTCGATCTACGGGAACAACTTTCAAACGATGAAGCACTCAACGATCTTCTGATGAATCTTCTTGATCAAGGTGTCACCCTGGCCCGTGGCTCAGTTTTTGGTAAAGATTTTAGTCGCTTTGCTCGCCTCTGCTTTACAGCGCTGCCGAAAGAAAAACTTGAGCAGGCTTTATCCATAGTGCGGCAGCAACTTAAATCATATTTGTGATCTACATCACTGCGCTAAATCCCCAACCACCCTATTCTGGTTATTACAAACAAAATAGACAGCACGATCTGTGCAATAGAATCCTATAACAAACTAGAATACTCTACTCTCGAAACGGCAAACCTGTTGCGAAGCAGGGACGCAAAGCTACGGAACTCATTAAGAGTTGGCCGGGTTACCAAGGAGTTTAACATGCACAAGTTTTGTTCCCGCTACTGCGCTCTTCCATCCATGCTCGGGTTTCTTGCCTTAGGTCCGTGCCAAATAGAACCAAAACATTTCTCTGCTCTCCTGGAAACAAAAGAGCGCATAAAGAATTCAAAGACGAGTAGAATAAACAAACATGCGTCGAAACATCATAAAAAACAGATGCATTCAAAGTTTTCCAAATCCAAAAGTCAGCATCAAGGCAAAACTCGCAGTCTAGACCCCTGTTTTGAGCAGGTCGCGAAGTTCAGGCATGGATTCGAAAAGAGCTATGACTGGCATTTCATCAAACGTCGTGCCTGCCCCACCGCCAACAACCTCTAGCTCACCCTCGCTCAAAACATCATCATCATCACTGGCCGCAGCTCTTCCCCAGGCAAGGGCCTCATCTGCCGCAAACTCATAACCATACTCACTGGCTAAAACCAATAGAGCATCCAACTTTGAACCTTGCGCCACAAGTCCCTGCATCCGCCCAAGGACTTCCTCATTTTCACTCATCATCTGCATAAATTTTGCAACATTCTCCATCGCCATGAGGCCCCCTTCGTTTCTATTCCCCAAAGATTAAAACTCGATTGTCCTTAATTTGCCAGTATACTCTTTTGCTGTCTACCTGGACGGAAATAGTTTTTATTCTCATAAAACTTGCTGTTTTCGTTTTCCTCCAGCCATCCCGGAACTCCCAATAAAGGCAATGGTGACAACTGCTTAGGCGTTTCAACTTGCTCAATTCGTTCCGCAATCCAATGATCGGCCAAGTTCAGACGTCTCGACTCGGGCTTCACAAAATAGTCGGCGGTGCACTCAATCAAAAGGCTACGACCAGTGATGCCAATATAAGGCCGGAGCAATTGAGCATAGAGCCCATGCCCAAAGACGATAACATCAACCGAATTCGCAAATAATTGCCGGCGCTCAAGAAACGCCTCTTTCCATGAAAACTCTCTAATGGCACTCAGGAGTTCTTTTGAAGAAGAAAGAAAAGCGACCCCGCATTCATCTAAATGGGTTAAGCTATCCAGGAGGGCTGTGCGAACAATGCCCCGCTCAGACGGGCTTTGCTGGCCCAGAGCAGCTACCTGTAATTCGTTAATCCGACGACGTGTCTGTGGAAAAGCTTGCCAGCACAACATATTGAAATAGTCATGCCAGTTGCCTTGGCGGCTGGGCACTTCAGAAGAAAAAGCGATTTGCTCAATATAATCGACAACCTTTTGCTTTCCTCTTTGTTCGACAAATTTTAGTGCGTTTTGTTGTCGATGCTCAGCAAAAGAGTCATTAAAATTCTCAAGCGAAGGCCATTTTTTAAAACCCACAAACTGTTTTGCGAAAACTTCGAGCGGCCAGAATGCTGGCGACTTCAGAAAAAAGGCCGAATCCCAGATGTCTTTTTGTTCATCGTGTATCAAAGCCATCATTCCTCATCGAGGAAGACCAGACAAAAATCAATCGTTGGTTGTCTTTTTCTTAATAAAAATGTTGCGACGCCATAACCAGCAAACGCACTACATTATCCACCTTTCGCAAAAATGCGTCGCAGCACATTATCAGACATCCCAAAAATCTCTATTCGGATAAGAGCCCGGAAACACTCCAACCATCTTGATTCTCCGTAATCACAAAATTGAAAAGGTGATCTGCGGGCAATCGGTTTTCACCAATGAAATGATTGCCAATAAAAACATAGCTTTCCTCCTCGACACTCCACCCAGCACCCATTTCAAAATCAAACTCTTCAAGATAAGCCGACAAGGACAAAAGACGGGGCTCATAGTTTTGTTGATAGGCAATTAAACTTTCTGCCTCACTCGGTGCCAATATCGGTAAATCCGCAATGGCACTTGCCCCAAGAAGTAAATCCTCCGGTCTATAGACTTCGTTGTCGCCAACAATGTGAATTTCCTCGTTATGAGCGTCCAGAAAGGCTTGTGTGTCACCACCTAAAATATTGTCCACAACCCCTAAAGAAAACTCGAGAGCTGCTATTTTATTAGAATTTTCGGCGTCCATGCCCACTTCCGGTGGTGGCATCTCACAGGCGATGAAAAAGGTTAGTGCCAAGCAAGCAAGCCCCGTATTGGCCAACTTCGCACTGGGGCTGCGGGTGAGGTTGTCATTAAGATTATTTTCTGAACACAATTCCATGAGACACTCCTTTGGTAGTCCGGCCCGGTACGTGACCGCCGTGGACTTTGCGTGCCCGCTTCGCAACGGGTTTGCCGTTTACTGAAACTCTCCATTCTACCAATCTAGACGAATCCACAGCACGCCACTGTGACCCCCGTCACAAGAGTACGGTTTTTTAACGTTTTTGTGCTTTTTCGACCGGATAGGTCAAAAAACAGGCACGCCACTAGGCGTTGCGCTCAGCGTCCACCCGAGCATACCAGTCTGCAACTTTGCCTCTCTGCATACAGGTCTGAAAAGCAGAAAAACCTTCAATGGTTTTCAAAGCCCCATGTGCCGCCGCATCCGCAATATTTGGCGCATCCCCACCAAGATATTCTTTATCCCCTAATTCTTTCTCCAAAACATCCAGTTCTTCACTTAGCCAGGATTGTGGGTCCGTTTTGCCGTGACGCTTTAAAATTCGTTTAGAGATTTGCTTCATGATCAGCGAACCACCATAGCGAACCGCCACATTCTCCGTTTTACTCAAATTTGAATTGTCTGCCGTGACCTTTGCCGCATGCCAGGCATCCTTCCAGGATCCATAAAGCACCGTCGGCAACACCTGCGTGAAGCTTTCGTCGACCCACTCCTCGATGCGAAGCGCTTCATTTTTGGCGGATTCATCATCTGGCAAGAGGTTCAAGGATTCGCCAGAGATCGAATCAAGATACTTTAGAATAGTTGTCGAATCCCAAAGAACCTCTTCTCCGTACTGAAAGACCGGAACTTTTCTCGGTGCCTCTTCCGGCAAGTCCGGCAGTTCACTTTTAGACCTGGGACTGACCTCAACCGTATCGTAAGCTATTTTTTTAAGTTCAAGTCCTGCCTTAACCTTGTGGCAAAACGGGCAGAGTGAAAACTGAAAAAGTGTTGCTTGCGCCATAACGTCCTCTTATTCCTAGATCTCCTAAGAGACGCAATACCATTAGCACCTTCACCAATCAGGTAAAAGTCCAGAATAGAGAAAAATTCCCTTGCTCTCAAGGAAAGGCTCATTAAGATAGTCCGTACATGACAAAGCAAAACAACAAAACAGTCCTCTGGATGTCCCTTCTGCTGGCCTTTGTCTTTAGTGAAATTATGGTTCGTCATTATCTCCCAGAGATTGGCCTTGCCTTACGCAAAGACGAATTGCTTGGATGGGCCAACGATGAGTTTCAAACCTTTAACCCAAAGGCTGTTCCTAAAACCCAAAAGACCAAGAGAATACTTTTTCTGGGGGACTCATTCTTGGCCGGTTCAGGACTCGAAAATCTGGAGCAACGATTTCCCGATCAACTTAAAAAATCCATGCTGCCCGAAACAGAAATACATACCCTGGCCAGCGGTGGCTGGGGCACAGATCAACAACTCCTGGCCTATCTTTTGAAAGGTCGCGCCTGGCAACCCGATCTTGTTGTTCTCGCCTTTTGCGCCAATAACGATCTCGCGAATATTTTATCCAATAAGCATGGCACCCTGCCCTTAAAATCCTATTTTGTCGTCGATGAAAATGATGAATTGAATTTGTATAGTGGACACGGCCAACCTTTAGACCTTATCAATTTTACTTCCCACGTCACGACGGGCGAAAAGCGTTCTGAGGGCAGCTATGCCTTTAATCTTCTCACTCATCATTTAAAAACTACTTTTTTTAAAGCACCGAAAGCGGACAAACAAAGCCTGCACCAAGTCGATAAGCGCTATCTCCAATTCGACTTTTCCAGTGAAAAACCTGAAGAGCTCTACAATAAACAAACACCATTGACCTGGACACCACAACTCGGCGTAAACCATGTCTCCGCATATATCCACGAGGGTTTTGCTACGAATAGCTATCAATGGAAGCTCCTCAAGGCTATTCTTCGTGAATTCAAGGGGCAGGTTGAAACAAACAACGCCAAATTCGCTATCTTGCTCTTGCCGGTCATTTTTAATCCACGCGACTTGAGCAGCATCGCTGGCGCCACCTTTAAACATCAATATGAAACAAAAGAAGGCCCTTTTACTTTTCATGCAGATGAACCTAAAAAGCGATTACAAAAGATAACGCAGGATTTAGATATTATATTTCTGGATCCCACAGAAGCATTCATCGAAGAGGTTAAACAACATCATACCGCTCAAAAAATCTGGTCCAACCCCACTGACCGACATTTCAATGCCAAAGGCCATCAAATCCTGGCTGACTTGCTTGCTGATAAAATAAGAAGACTCGTTCAGGATTAAAAAATTACTCTTGCTTCGATTTTATCGCTTTCAAAAAAAGTCTCCAGACCGCATCACAAATTCTATTCCCCCATCACGCAAGGTGGCATCGTGCATTTTTGCGCCTCAGCACGCAAAAGCATATAAGTTAGCGTTGATGCGCCAACAAATGCACCCACAGTACTCCAAAACCAAATGCGCTTATAAAAAGGCTGATTTGTACTCAACAATCCTGGCCTTACGTATAAGAAATTTGGTTCTTCCATGCTGTATAAATCGCACATCGCATAACCACGTTTGTCCCTGGAGCTTACAAAATACTCTACTTCCAGACCTTTTTCATTCTCCGTCCACTCACGTGACAATGTCACTTCCCATTGACCCGTTTCTAAATTCAAACCGACGGGAAGAGTTGTGTATTTGTCTTCGACATTTTTTCGGTAGGCAAGCATGATTTTATCAATATACTTTTTAGGATCTTCAAGCGTAAAACGAAACGTCAACGACTCTCCACCTACAATCTCTGTTGTCGTTTCATCTCTCACCCGAATCTGGGCACGCATCTTTTCGAGATGTTCCTCAAAAAGTTTTTTTTGTTCCTCTGCAAATTCTGAAGAGACTTTAGAAAAGACCTGCAACAGTTTTAACGAGGAATCTTTCGGTAATTCAAAATCAGGTTTTATCTTTAAGAGTGCATGAAAACTTTCTTCAGCATGAACGTCATCCCCCAAAAGGATCAGCGCATAAGCCTGTAATTCAAGAGCGCGGAGACGGTCTTCTTGCGTAGAACTCAGACTGTTTAAAACCGATTCTGTTGCCGCAATCACCTGCGGGTAATCCATAATGTCAAGTGCTCTCTCGGCTTTCTGAATAATTGTTGCTCCTGCACTCGCAAAGCTCGAGGTCACCCAAAAGAGCATAAAAAGAAAACAGAGTCGATTCATCATCTTCATTTTACCTTTATCGTAAAAGGAGTCAAAATTGAATCACTGGCAATCAGCAGGACATTCGTCACCACCAACCGTATTTCCATCATCACAAGCTTCCTCCGCATCCCTTATGCCATCACCACAAAACGCCAGCGCACAATTGCTACGACACGCATCTGCCTGGCTATCAGAATTGGCACTCCCCGCATCACACTCTTCAACACCACTATCGGGGCCACTTGTACAAATATTTTCCGAACAAAGGATGCCATCACCACAACTTGCAGGTACACAGGCGGCACTTTGACAATGTCCGGCGATCTCCGTACCTATAATGCAATCCTCTCCATCGTCTAAAGTGCCCTGCTGCATACAACGTTCCATTTCACATTTATGAGGCGAGCAACCGTTGCCGTTGACATCCCCCACATCGCAATCGGCCTGTTCCTGGCAAGGCGCATACAAAGTGGCCGTAATTTTAAAGTTGTTGCGGTTCACGTCACTTAAGTTGAAGGAACGTACCAAAACATTCTTATCCGCATCCAAGGCTTCAACCCAAATATCTCGCTGCCCTGGGTTATGAACCCGGACGCTGAAAGAACAAGCATTGTTGCGCAAATCACATTCATCGATAAAAAACTCTGTGCGTGTTTCCTCAGTTTTGCCATCTTTTCGAACCCGCAGAGCAAAGGCACTATGGCTTTCCCCTAAAATATCCCTACCATCGACAATCTCAACCCCAAGCTCAAACGGCTCGAACTCACATCCTAAGAGGGCCAAGGTCAAACCAAGCGTGAAGAACAAAGTGGGCCAATGCAAACGCATCTAAACTCCTTGTGCAGATCTTTAAGTTTTAAAATTATAACGATAACCATTTGGAACGCACGAAAAAAATCTACCATATATCGAAGTGACAGCCCAAAAGAGAACGTATGAGACCGTATAAAAAAACACCCTGAAATATCATATGACGCAAAAGTTGTACCTGGGCCCAAAGAACCGATTTTAAAAAAATAACCCAAAAATCAACGATGCTTGTAGATAAAATAAGGAAAAAGACCATGAAAGAGACAAACACTCAAAAGAATTTCTATTGTTTAGAATGCAATGAACAATTTAGCAAAGGCGGTGATTGCCCGCATTGTATTGATGAACCGCTTTTGCCCCTGGACCGCACCCAAGTGCGCTCATTTATTGAGAATGTCGAGAAGGGCAAGCGTTCAATAGGGCAACAAATGGCTCATAACATAGGCATGAGCGTTCCAGTCCTTGGCTTTGTCGCCGGCTGTGGTTGGCTCATCTCCCAGCTTTTCTCCTAATTCAAGAGCCTCAAAAGTATTGTCGGAAATTCAAAGAAACGACTCCCCCACAACCTGCAACGCCGAAAACTTTGCCTACAATGAACAGCTCAGCGCCGGTACTATTATATTCGACAACAACGACGACACGGGAATTTGTGAATAAGAATCTTATTTAGCCGCAATTGAAATGGATTAAGCGTGCTGCCGATGCGTGACTAATTGCGCAGACTATGGACTGGCGCCGGAATTCTTCCGCCCATGCGCATAAAATTGTCTGCCGAAAACTGATTCACCGGCATGACAATCGCATCCCCAAGCAAGCCGCCATAGGAATAGACATCCCCTGGACCATAACCGGGGATAGGAATAAGTCGGGCGGCGGTGGTCTTACCGTTCATCACCCCGATCGCCATTTCATCCGCAATAATCGCCGCGATGGTTTCTGCCGAAGTATCACCTGGGATGGCCACCATATCGAGGCCCACGGAACAGATGCTGGTCATGGCTTCGAGTTTTTCGATGCTCAAAGCACCGACCCTTACCGCTTCGACCATATGCGCATCTTCGCTCACCGGAATAAAGGCGCCCGAAAGTCCGCCCACATAGGAGCTCGCCATGATGCCACCTTTTTTCACCGCATCGGTGAGCAATAAAAGGGCCGCTGTCGAACCGTGGGCACCGGCCCGCTCTAAGCCCATGGCCTGTAAAATTTTCGCCACCGAATCACCTTCGGCGGGAGTCGGTGCCAAAGACAGATCGACCACACCGAATTCCACCCGCTCGCCTAACCGGGCTGCCACCACCCGACCAATGACTTCACCGGCGCGCGTGACCTTAAAGGCCATGCGTTTGATGACTTCCGCCATATTACCAAAGTTAAGGCCGCCTGGCGGTGGATTTTCGTTTAAGCGCTCCAAGGCTGAACAGACCACGCCTGGCCCCGAGATACCGACGTTCAAACAGGCCTGTGCTTCGCCCACACCATGAAAGGCTCCAGCAACAAAAGGGTTGTCTTCAACCGCATTGGCAAAAACCACAAAGCGGGCACAGCCAATACCACCCTCGTTGGCGGTGACCTGCGCTAAATCCTTAATCGTTCGTCCCATCTGCGCCACCGCATCCATATTGATGCCGCTTTTGGTGCTGGCCACATTGACGCTGCCACAGAGGCGTGAATTTTTACCCAAGGCTTCAGGGATGACTTCGATCATCGCCCGATCGCCGGCACTGAAACCTTTTTGTACCAGGGCGGAAAAGCCCGCCACATAATCGACCCCAATATCTTCGGCGGCGCGCTGCAATGCATTGGCCACTTCAACAAAACGCTCCGGATTACCCTGGCCGACAATCAAAGATATCGGTGTCACCGCGATGCGCTTGTTGATGATCGGCACACCTAAGTCGGATCCAACCTCATCCGCAACCTGCACCAAATTCTGTCCCGCTTCGGTGATGCGCTGATAGACCCGATCCGCAACCCCCGCATCGGCGCCGGCAATATCCAAAAGAGAAAGGGAAAGCGTTGTGGTGCGAATGTCGAGGTGCTCGACCTCGATCATGCGTAGGGTTTCTTGAACTTCATCCGGCGAGGTATGGAAGGCAGAACGGACCATTAAATACCATGCATGGAAGAGAGAATATCATCGTGCAGCGCCACCACATGGATGCCCATATCTTCCGCAATCTGCAACAACCGTTGCTTGAGTTGGGCGAAGGTGGTGCCCTGAGAGGTGGCGTCAGAAATATCAACAACGATGATCATGGTAAAATAATCCCCAACCACGGTCTGGGAGATATCCTGAATATCACCGGAAAACTCCGCAATCGCCGCAGACAGTCGGGCGACAATCCCCACTTTGTTGTGGCCAGTGGCGGAAATAACAATGCGCTCATCCTCTACATTGACCGCACTTCGCTTATTGGGAGAAGTGGCCTCCTTAAAGGTGCGATCGATTTCAGCCGCAATCATTTGCCGCAATTCCGGGTCGCTTTGGCCAAGACGCTGCGCCACCGCATCAGCGACGGTTTGGCCCAATTCTTCTGTAGATAAACTTGCCATTTGCCCCATGCCTCTTAGCACAGAGGCAAATTCGCTGTCGATGCCAATATTTAAAGATTCCGATCAATTTCTGGGCAGGCATTGACTTAGTGGCCCTACGGTATTAGATCGGGTTCCGGCTCGGGGCGTAGCTCAGTCTGGCTAGAGCACCTGCTTTGGGAGCAGGGGGTCGCAAGTTCGAATCCTGTCGCCCCGACCATTAATCCTTCATTCGCTGAAACCGCTCGAAGCTGGCGAGTTCGAATCCTTATCGCCTTAGACCATTAATCCTTCATTCGCTGAAACCGCTCGAAGCCAAGCGAGTTCGAATCCTTATCGCCTTA
>CAXGWX010000066.1:0-13989 GCA_964013445.1 uncultured Bdellovibrionales bacterium
CGGTGATTGATGCCTGCGGTGTTTGCGATGGCGATGGCAGTTCATGCGGCGACTGTAATGGCGACCCCTATGGCAATGCCTATACTGATAACTGCGGGAACTGTGTCGGTGGTCTAACCGGACAAAGCGCTTGTGTTCAGGATTGTAATGGTGATTGGGGTGGCAGTGCGCAGGTCGACAGCTGTGGTGGTTGTTATGGTGGCAATACTTCTCAGAATATGTGTGATGCTTGTGGCAGCCACGCATCCGTAGCGGCTTGTTATGGTTGTGGCCCGGCTTTTAATACCTGCTCAGCAGCATGTGGTGGTGGACACAGTTGCAACGCTTCATGCTGGGGTGGTCAGTTCGCCCTGAATGGTCAAAACTATTGCGGTTGGCTGGCCAGTCAAGGCTATACAAACGGCGGTCCCCCTCCTCCTCCTCCTCCAAGCAGATAGAAACATGGCTTGCTGAGCACGCCCATATCGAATCAGGCTTCTGCTCCAGCAGCTCCACCTGCGGGTCGCAGCATTTAAAGAAGATGTATACAGCTCTATGGAAGTTGTGCCTTATAGGCTACGGGAGACCAGAAGAGAGGAATTTTAGAGCAGGCTTTATTGAGCGTCCAGGTTTCGGGCCATAAGTAAAGCCAGTTTCTCTGCCCGGGGCAAGCGCTTCATCCGATACTCCCGGCGCATGGCTTCTTCTTTGCTTAAAAGTCCTTCACAAAAAACCAATTTAACCGGACGTCTGGCGGCGGTGTACTTGGCACCTTTGCCCGCATTGTGGTTGGCAACGCGCTTCTTCACGTCGTTGCTGCACCCCGTATAGAGAGACCCATCTTTGCAACGCACCATATATACGGACCAGTTATTGTTTGCTGTCATGGTTTTAACCATAGTTCGGAGAACTATTTCCCGCCAGAAAAAAACAAGTTCTTCGGTTCATTAGATTCTCCTGTTATAGAGAACTCTGAGTATGTATCTTTTAAGCACATCGGATATTGAATGGCAGCGACAGAGCGATGCGTTGCTTTTATCCCAACACATTCCGCGACGCTGGCATTACCAGGAACGCTCCGTGTCGTTTTTACTTGAAGTGCCCGATGGTCACTATGATGTGGCGGAGTATTTGCTCTCGCAGCAGTATAGGGAGGATCTGGATCGGCATCAGGAGTGGCGTCCCGCATTAAAAGGTGGCCCGCTCCTATTGCAGCCGGCCTTTGCTGCTTCCTTAAGCTTTGCCGCACTCCTGGCCGTGCTCTATGCTCTATTTGGCCCGCATACTTCTGTCTACCGGGATTTGATTTTTCACGGGCCGGCGGTTGGAGCCGGTGAACTTTGGCGCTTTGTGAGTGCTGCTTTATTGCATGCGGATTTACCGCACCTGGCCGGTAATGCGGGCTTTATGCTGGTGCTCGGCTGGGCAGCGGCCGAATGTGTTGGCGGTGGATTCATGTTGTTCTTTTGGCTGCTCACGGCCCTTTCAGGGTTTATCGTCAGCTTTGGTTTATCCGATATTGTGAACACGGTAGGTTCTTCCGGTGGTCTTTACGGCCTACTTGGGGTTGCGGGGGGGCACGGTATTCGCCATCCGCGTCGGCCTGCCGACACCCGCCGACCGCGCCTTAGAGTGTTCGGGGCGGTTGTGCTCTTTCTTGCTTTCACGGCGTTTTCGCCGCGAGCCAATATTTACGCTCACGTTGGTGGCTTTGTTGTCGGGCTGGCGCTGGGCTACATTTCTCCGAAAGAGAAGGCCTCGGGGGCTTGGCAAGCAGGCGTTTGTCTTTTGACTTCACTGGTCTGCTTGTATGGATTGCGGATGGCTCTGCCTTAAAACTCGACTTCGAGTTTTGTCGTTTGCTGCGCTTTTTTAAAAACCTAATGCGTTCAGCAGGAAGGGCGCGAGCTGAATTTCAATGAGTGCGCCAAGGGCAATGCAGGATGTTGCGAGCAAAAGAATGAGGCCCATGGGCTTATACTCTTTGAGTAGGGATTGACCTTTCTGCTTACCGCGAACAATGGTGCGCAGAATAAGAATACCGGCTAAGGCAGCAAGGATATAGCCTAAGGTCTCTAAGAGAACGTGGGGGATGACTGCGGAAAAAATAAGTGCGTAGGAAAAGAGCGCCACCGCACCGCTGGCGGCCTGGGCCTTAGCAAAATAGACAAAGACCACGCCCCATACGGAAGCATTCCAGGCCAGGATAAGAAGGGCGCCGCCAAGACGAAAAAAGAGTGTGAGGACAAGGGTACCGCCGAGGACCGCCATATTGTTGATGGTGATCGAGAGCCAACTTTGATGGACGTAGTTTGTTACGGAAAGTCCCAGGCGGGGGCCAAGTTGTGAGGCGAAAAGGGTTTGAAATTTTTCAACGGGTAAAAAGAGTGCCCAAGCGCTAAAGGCCAGGAGTATCCCCATGACGATAGCAAAAACGTTACGGGCGAAGCGTAAGTCGGCGGCGGTACGCTTTTGACCCTCTTTTTTAAGTTCCAAGAGTTTAGTCTTATGGCGATCGACGATGATACTAAAGGTTGGCAAAATGCCTAAGACCGCAAAGGTCACGCTGACCACACCGCTGTGGGCAGCAAAAAGTTTTGCGGCAATAAAAATACTGAAAACACTAATTCCCAAAGATACCGCAAAAAGCTGGGGCGAGTGGGGGACCTTATGCTGATAAAGGTCGTCTAAAAGTAAAAAGGTGGTACTTTTTTCCGGTGACTCTTGCAGCACCGTGGGCGGTGAAAAGGTTGAACGGCGCTCTGGTGGTTGTTGGGACAAGGCGTTTGGCTTTCAAGGCGAAGGTTTAAGTCTTACATAAGACTAAAGCTTTAGAGCAGCTAAATGTCAAATATCATGCGCCCAGTCTGTATTAAGATGTTATTGGCCCAAGGCTCTTGTTAAGTAGGGGGTGAGCCAAGTTTCGAGTAAGGCGGCGGCGACAATTGCGATAACTGCACCAAGGAAGAGATAGGCAATTTGTATCAGGGTTGCGCTCCTGGAAAAGGATGCGTCACCGGAGCGAACAATCAGACGAACGGCCAAAACGCCGCCAATCACAGAGCATACATAGCCTATGGTTTCAAAGAGGGTATGGGGTAGGACGCAAAGCAGTATGGTGAGCCAGGAAAAGAGTGCGCCAATGCCGGTTGCGGCTTGTATTTTTGCGAAGTAGACAAACACAACGCCCCAAAGTGAAGCATTCCAGGCTAAAACCAAGAGTGCCCCACCGAGTCGAAGGAACAAAGTTAGAAGTAAGGCGCCGCCGGCAACCGCAAAGTTGTTGAGACAGATTTTTGACCAATGATGTTGTTGGTAGCTTTCAACCGAGTGCCCCATACGAGTTCCTAGCTGGGCATTGAATGCTTGCAGCATATCTTCTACGGGTAAAAACAGAGCCCAAAGACTGTATGCCATTAATATACCAGCAACCAGAGCCAAAATATTTCGTACGAGTCTTAAGTCTGCTTTGGTGCGCTTTTGGCCACGCGCCTCGAGTTCCTTAACTTTGTTCTTGTTGGTTTCAATCAAGAGGTTGAAAGTTGGCAAAAGCCCCAAGACAGCAATGAATACACTGATGAGTCCAAACTGTTCAGAAAAAAGTTTGCTCGCGGCCAAGAGCGAGAAAAGGCTAAAGCCTAAGGCAACTGCGAAGAGTTTAGGGGAATGCGGAACCCTGTGCCCATAAAAGTCATTCAGCGCCAGAAAGGTTGTCGAAGGCTCCTTGGGCTGCTCAAGGGTTGTCCGTCTTTCCTCTGGAAATTGTGCTTCTTGCCCGTCTTTTTTGGACATACTCATCCATTCAACGAGGAGAAAGTGAGAGCCGAGTGCATTTTCTTTGCTCTATTGGAGCATATCCCCTTTACCGGGCTCCGGTGCTTCCTTATTTAACTCAGGAAGACCAAGCTCTGGCTTGGCCTGTCCGGCAATGCCCGCAAGGCCGCTGGCATCAACGATTGATACGATTTCAGCACAAGGTGTGTCGTCGCTACAGTTTGGGAAATACTCTTTGACTTTCGTCATGATCATCTCAGGTGGGCCCGCGTTGTCTGGATCTTTTACCCAAGCCTCAAGATATTCGCCCATTTTCGTAGCATCGCCTCCGTTTGGAGTCTTGTTCCAGAAAACCACATTCACCGCACTTTCAATATCGTCGACGGTGAGACGATCAGCGGGCTCAGCCAAATCCATGCATGAGGCAACGTCTTCGGCTGTACTGTCATTAACTTGGTTGATCAGTTGCCAAATTGTTGAAAGGTCGAATGCGAAAGCATCTTGATCGGTCGTGGTGCTTGCGTGTCGCCAACAGTTTGTTCCGTCTTGACTGGTGAAGCTGTAATTGTCGACCATATTGCTGGCCGCATCGCCAGGCCGTCCCGACTCGACGGTGAGCGCGTTGGCGTTGTGCGAAATACCTACTCGCTTTAAGGCTCCGTTATCGCTTGTGGCGGTGAGCACACTGCCTTCAAGGGTTAAGCTTGGGTCAGCACCAAAATTATCGATGTCTTTGGGCTTTAAGGTGAGCTCAAGGTTTTGTCCCTCCGGAACAGGGGCATTGGTAACCGAATAGGCGAAGACACTGACACTTTGACCAATGGCTTTGGAAAGAAGCAGATGGCCACTGCTCAGCTTGAGTGGGTTGGTGCTGCAGGTATTTACACCCGTAGCATCCGGGCAGGTGATGCCAGCCAATGTGGTGTTGTCAGGGATATCTAAATCAGCCTGGAAAATCGGACCGACACTGCTCGGTAAGGGGAGGAGGCAGGTGGACAAGGTGTTATCATCGTTGGTTTCGCAATAAATGCCGCTGATTTCTTGCTCGGCCTTGTCTTCAACGAGGCCAACATTGGTGGTGTCTACTTCACCACCGCAACCCGCACCTTCCGTGCCTGTGGCCATACCGCTGAGTCCTTTGAGACCGGGAATGCCTATAAGAACGAATAATAGGGCTAGCCCTAAAAGAATAAAACGATTCTTGGATGTTGGTTGGTTGTCATTTTGTTCACTCATAATTCTCTCCTCAAAACCTATTTGGACAACGTGCCCTGCACGGCTGCCTATCATACCGATTTGGCGCCGTTAAGCCCTAATTAGGGTAAATTCTAGCGCAGATAGGTGCGGACCGCTGCATTTTAAGGCGTTGATCTTATTAGTCAAAGTACTTTGGAGACGGGCAAAACTCAGGCAGAAATCTCCTGCTTGGCTCTTTACATCACTCTTTTCGCCATTTATAGGCGTCTGCACAAGCGCCCCAGCAACACTTCTTGTAAGGAAAATATAATGAAGAAAGTTCTGTCTTTGTGGTTCTGTTTAGTTTTGCTGGCCTGTGGCGATACGGATGAAAATACAATCGGAGAAGCCGATAATAATTCGACCCAGAGTTGTTCTCGCAGTGACGCCAATCTTTGTGATCCGGAATTAATCACGCTCTTGCCATTGAACGATGCGGTCACAAGTGTGCAGGCGTCGGCAGTGGCAAGCGGTGAGCAGAAATCCATCACCATCGATGCCAGTGCAGGTGGTATTTCCGCCTACCCGCAGCAACCGTGGGTTTATTTTAATCTGAGTCGGGGAGAAATCGTTTATATTAGTGATTATGAAGCTCTGGCTTCAACAGATTGGGATATTGCTTTGCGTCGCTATGTGATTCGTCTCAATGGTGGAGTGTCTGGCCCCGGCTGTGCGGCCCTGGCCTCGGTCACCGGGCAAACTTTCGATGGGCTGAATAAGGTTCCGGACAATCTCAACTGGCAGACCGATACCTATATTAAAAATTGGCCTTCAAGCTGCGGTTCCCTGGAAACAGATATCGCTGGCTTTGGTCAACCGAATGCGCCGATGATTAATACGGTATGGGAATTTGGTCAAACCCTTTGCTCTTGCTCTGTTTGTCCTACGAACACACCGATGATTATCAATACGGCTCTTGGTGCAAGGGCTAAGCTAGAGGTCGCCGGTTATTATCCTGGGCAAGACAGCAACATCAACAGCTGCAGTGGCTCTTCCGCAAATATTACCCTGCGATGGCAGATGTTGGATTAATGAGATACGTCATTTTCAGCTTTTGCATAGGAACGGTTCTCTCCTGTCAGAGCCAAACCCTAAGCCTACATCATGGTGCAACCAGGCTTGAGAGTGCGGTGCGCCCAACAGCCGCTTCCGGTGCGCCTTTTAATTTGAGTTTTGGCAGTGCGGAGGTTGAAACTTTTGATGATCTTAGCGGCATGGTCAGGGTCCATTATACGATTGATAGCAGCAGCGCGCATCAGGTG
This sequence comes from uncultured Bdellovibrionales bacterium, assembly GCA_964013445.1. Taxonomy (GTDB): domain Bacteria; phylum Myxococcota; class XYA12-FULL-58-9; order XYA12-FULL-58-9; family JASMKV01; genus JASMKV01. The sequence goes on from CAXGWX010000066.1 coordinate 6,252, forward strand.
CCTGTGGCGGATGCGGATAGCTCCGGTGTGCCCGACTATGTGGAGTTGGTTGGCGAAAGCGTGGCTTGGGCTTATGAGGAACAAGTCAATGGCCTTGGCTTCCGGGCGCCCCTAAGTGACGCTGGTGCTGGCGACAACGGTGGTGATGGTCGCTACGACGTTTATTTGTTGGATTTTGGCGCCTTTAATTACGGCTCCGATGGAATGCTGGGGACGGATGCTTGCTACGAAGGGGAGGGCGGGATCCATCAATGCATAACCTATATATTGATTGAAAATGATTTTGCCGAGTACGGTTATCCGAGCATTGAAACAGCGGTGAAGATTCTCGCCAGCCATGAGTTTTTTCATGCGATTCAAAATGCCTACGATGAAAACCAAGATGAAACCTGGAGTGAAGGTTCCGCCATGTGGGCAGAAGAAGAAATTTACCCGGAGCAAACGGATTTTGAAGGGGCGACCTATGCTTATATGAGCAAGACCGATCGGTCTTTGGATGAGCCTTTAGGCTTAAGCTTCTCCTATGGCACGGGGATTTGGTCCAAGTTCTTGAGCGAATACTTTGAGTCGGATGTGATACGTCAAATTTGGGAGTCTTGCCAGAATGGTAGCCATGGCTATGCGGACCCTACCTACTTAGAGGCGACGGATGCGACACTTATGCAGAATTACGACTCTTCACTTACGGAAGCCTTTCTGGACTTCGGGCGCTGGAATCTTTTTACAGGCTCCCGTGCAGACAGTACTCAGAGCTATGCTCAGGGTAATCATTATGGGGCTGCCACTTTGCATAGCACCGCCTTAAGCTTGCCACTGCTTTACGATAGTTGGACCCAATACCTCTCCACCCAGTACTTACGAGTGAATTTGAATGGGGTAAGTTCAATCGATGTGATGTTGCAGAGTGAACACGCGGAGAAAGAACTTACGATTTATGGAGCGCAAGGCGATGGAACCTTGGAGAGGTTAGGCACCCTTGTGGCCCAGGCTTGTGAACAGGTGAGTTTGCGCCTGGATGTGAGTGGCGTGTACCAGGTCTATGGCGTATTGGGTGATGGCCGTCATGCGGGTGGGGTATCGACAACTCGTGTGTGGATTGCACCGCCCGACTCGGAACCAACAAAGCCTTTAAGTGCACCTTATACTTTACGTTCCTGTCCGGATGCACCGGCCGATCAAGAATCTGGTGAAGCAGAGGGCAAAGGCTCGCTCTTGGGTTGCCAGGGGGCTGCGGGGCCGCACCTTTTAGGGCTTTTGTTCTTTTGCCTTTTTCTGCGTCTGATTCATCGAAAACGATATGTCTAATATTTTGACTCGCACCCTTTGGGATGCTTTAGCATAGCTTAGAGTTTAATATGGCTAAAGGTTACGGTTTCGGCACATTCAAAGGGGTCTATACTCCAAGCCTCTTAACCATTCTGGGTGTGATCATGTACCTGCGTTTTGGCTGGGTGCTTGGTAATGTGGGGCTGGCCGGCACGTTGGCCATTGTTGTTTTATCCACCTCAATAACATTTTTCACTGGCCTTTCTATTTCGGCCTTGGCGACCAATATGCGCGTGGGAGGAGGTGGTGCCTACTATATGATTTCCCGCTCCCTCGGTGTCGAAGTAGGTGCGGCGGTTGGTTTGCCGCTCTATTTTGCGCAAGCTTTAGGCATTTCATTCTATATTGCCGGTTTTGCCGAGTCCGTGAATCAGCTCTATCCGCAATTCTCCATCCCGATGATTGGAGTGATAACCTTGGTGGCGTTGACCGTTCTTGCCTATGTATCAGCGGATGTGGCGCTTAAATCGCAGTTCTTTATCCTGCTGGTTATTATTGCCTCGTTGATTTCGTTTTTTCTCGGCGATGCACCGGCGGTACAGACCATCGCTCCAGAAAATATTCCGAACAAGGAATCCTTTTGGGTGGTTTTTGCGGTTTTCTTTCCGGCGGTCACAGGCATAGAGGCGGGAGTCGCCATGTCCGGAGACTTGAAGGAACCAGAGCGCTCCTTACCCTTAGGCACTCTGGGGGCAATTGCCACCGGCTTTGCAGTCTATATCACGATTCCAATTTTCTTGGGCAAGATGGTGCAGCAAAAAGAACTGCTGCTGATCAATCCTTTAATCATGCAAGATGTTGCGCTTTACGGTGGACTTATTCTTTGTGGGGTATGGGGCGCTACTCTAAGTTCGGCCTTGGGGGCCCTCTTGGGTGCACCTCGTACTTTGCAGGCCTTGGCCCGAGATAGGGTATTGCCACAAATTATTGGCAAGGGTTTTGGGGCAAGTGACGATCCGCGTATTGCCACGGCCATTTCATTCCTGGTTGCTTTGGCTGGTGTGTTGGCCGGAGACCTAAACCTCATTGCGCCAATTTTATCGATGTTCTTTCTTACATCCTATGGCTTGCTGAATCTATCGTCGGGTTTTTCATCATTGATTGGCAGTCCGTCCTGGCGTCCACGTTTTAAGGTGCATTGGTCTCTTTCGATTTTTGGTTCTCTGGCCTGTGGTGCAACAATGATCATGATCAATCCGGGCGCAACCATTTTGGCAGCGGTGGTCAGTGGTTCTGTTTATTATGTGATGCAGCGCCGACGACTTCGAGCTCATTTCGGTGATGTGCGACAGGGCATTTTTATGTTGTGGATTCAGCAGGCGATTCGTTTTCTTTCCAGAACTAAAGTCGATGAACGAAATTGGCGGCCAAATATTTTAGCCTTTGTCGGCTCGATGAAAGCGCGCTGGTATTTAATTGATTTGGCCGATGCCTTAACCCGCCATGGTGGTTTCTTGACCTTGGCAACCATCCTCAACCGGGGAAGCGCTACGCCGGAGCGGGTTCGAACCATCTCCGACTCTATTCAAAAGCACATGCAGGTCAAAGGCATGGATGCCTTAGTTAAAGTCCACGAATCCCAAAGCCCACTTAAAGGTGCCCGTGAATTGGTGAACGCCTATGGCTTTGGACCTTTGTTGCCAAATATTGTTTTGATTGGTGATACGGAAAAGAAAGAAAATCTTCTCGACTATGCAAAGCTGGTGAGGGCTGCTCATCTGAACCAGCGCTCTCTGATTATCGTGCGGCAAGAGGCGATGTTAGAGGAGAAGACCGGGGAAGGTTGGGGTGAGGATGAAGTTAAGCGTATCGATGTGTGGTGGGGCCAGCGGCATAATAATGCGAGCTTAATGACCGCACTGGCCCATCTTTTGACCCAAAGCCCACAGTGGGAAGATGCACGTTTGATTTTGCACACCATCGTCGATGGCGAAGAGGAGGTCGAAAAGGCCAATGGGGAGCTCAGACAATTGATGACCCAGGCTCGCCTTGAAGGTGAGGTTGCTTTAGAAATGCGTGAAGGCCGTCCGGTATTTGATTGCATTCGTGCAGCTTCCGAAGGCGCGGATCTGGTCTTCTTAGGCATGAAGGCACCTGAAGTCGATGAGTCCGCCGAAGACTATGCGAAGTATTATGAAGCCTTGATGCACAATACCCGACAGTTGCCACCGACAGCCATCGTTCTGGCGGCAACTGATTTAGATTATCGCAAGTTGCTGGACTAAGGTGTCTATTCGCCACAACTTCCGGCGTAGAGTTCGTATGCTTGGGTGAGTGCAGCTTGGGCGTCAACGATGCCGGGGCCAAGTTTGTTTTCAAATTCTGTATTCAAGTTGTAGAAGTCGGGATTGGCGGTACCTAAGAGTAGGTCTTTGACTTGCGTGCTGTTTAAACAGGGGAAGTGAGACAGAATAAGGCCGGCAACGCCGGCAGCAACTGGCGTAGAAAAGCTGGTTCCTGATGCCAGACCATAATCTCCGGTCAAATCCTTTTCGCCATTTTCGTTAAAGCGTTTGCAGTTGATTGGCGAACTGAGTAGTGGTGCGGATACGTTTTCAATCTCCTCCTCTTCACTGCTTTGATGCGCTGCTACCCATTCAACCAAGCCAATGACATCCAGGATATTAATATTACCATCGCCAGAAAGGTCTCCGTTGGGTAGCTCGCAGCCGTTGATTTCTTCGAGGACACATTGAATCATCATGACAACATCCATAACATTGATCTGATTATCGAAATTGACATCACCATTTTCAGAAGGTTGACAGCGATCAATCATGCCGTTGTGTGTTGAACGGGCGCCTAAGAGAAGCTGCCCAGGCGCAGAAATGTCTACTGCATCTCCATAAGAGCTTGAGCCTGCTTTTTCCCCATTCCAGTCAACATTGGCCACACAAACGACTCCCGGAATCATGCAGGGGGCGTATGGGTAGAGGTCGAGATCGCCTTTCGCGGAACCTACGGGGCCCGGATGCTGACCGCGGTTTCCCGCAGAAGCAAAAATTAGAACATCATTGTCGATGGCATCGTGTACCGCCCCGATGAAATCTTCGTAACCGGAACCTAAAAGTTGTACAAAGTCACTGTAGACCGGATTGCCGTCCTCATCGAAAGTGCGCTCGAACACCGAATCCAAAGTACCATCATTTAATGCCTGCTCATGGGCTGCCCATATGGGGTGCTCGGGTGCAAAGTTAAACCATTTTGTGCCAAAACTCATGTTGATGATTTTAGCACCGTTGCTCAAGGCGTAGTCGATACCTGCAACGGTTAGATTCGAAGAATTGGTGGTGTACTTAAGGGACATGATTTCGCACTTTGGACAAGCTCCGGGCATGCCTAAACCATTGTTCGCATCGGCAGCGATGGCGCCGGCGACAAAAGAGCCATGGCCAGAATTGTCCATGATGTCGAAATCAGAAAGGGCGTCCAGAGGGAGGCATGGGTCATCATCATTTTCCAGGTCATCGACTTCGACACCGCACTCATTGCAGTAGTGTGTGCATGATTCACCGCCAGTGCTGGAGCGTGGTCTACGGCAAGTAGGGATGTAGTCGTAGCCCGCATCCGCATATTCCTGGGCCAGTGGGCTTGTCGGATCGCATGTACCCCAGAACCGTTCCAGCGCATGGCTAGGATATGCGTTTAAGCCATAGAAGCCTTCTTCACATTCCCACCAATTGTCCTGTGTATAGCCAAGCTCGATGCAGTCTGGATTGACCCAAAGCTGATTCTCTAAATCTGCGTGTGCATAGTCAATGCCACTGTCGGCGACGGCGACGATTGGACTCGCATCACCATAGCCAAAAGCATTGATGGCTTCCTGCCAGCGGATATTACCTAAGGCGCCCAATTCTCCATCGATTGGCAAATCACAGCCCGTATTCTCACAGTAACCGACCTGTTCCAGATCTCCAAGGTGGTACATAAAGTCGAGAAGGGTCTCGCCTGTAAGGGAGTCTAAGCTTTCTTCCAGGCTTGATGGTTGCATGAGCTCGGCCGATGCGACATGGCTAAGTCCCTTGAGCTTTTGGACGAGAGCTGCTGCAGCATCCTGCTGCATTTCAGGTGCTAGTGTTAGCTTTAGGGATTGCTTGACGCTTGTTAATAGACTTGTACCTGGAACAAGCTTTGAGACCGAAACCACACCGGCCTCTTTAAGCGTTTCCTTGAGTCTTAAAGGCAGTCCGGCGGTTTGCACACCAGTAGGTTCAACCGCTTGTTTACCACTGCCAAGGGTTTTGTCGGCGATATTGATAATCGCGGATGTTTTCAGTCGTACTAAAATGGCAAAGGGCTCAATTGTTGTGGAGTGAAGGGCGATTGGAGTGGTTGAGTCCATTTCTTCACTTCCAGGGCTCTTAGTATGCGAGGGCGAGATCTGGCTTTGAGTTGGTTTCAGGCTGATAAGTCCCAAGACTAGGACGAGTAGGGTTGTGGTTTTGTACATATTCTATAGCTCACTTTCCTGTGTAGGCCTGGGGACAAGTGCAAGGAGCGGGCCATTTGATAAAACGACGAAGGGTTTTTATTGTCATATAAAACAGGCACTTGTGGGGAGGTGTGTCTCCCTCATGAGTAAGGGCGGGGGGTGGAGTGCCCCAGTATAAGGGAATAGGGGCAGATGCGCCCCAAGTTAGCAATATTGTTAATCTGCTCTTTGGAGATTTGGACTGGGTTTGTTTCTTTTGCCCATGAAGCCTTAGGTGTAGAGCGGGGTTATTTGCGCTCTATTCCTCGTCCATCAGATTACGGTTAGACCAAGTTGATAGCGGTTTATAGAAGGCGAGACCGGCTAAAATAGCAGCGCCAATGTCATTTTGTGTCTCTCCGAGATCTGGACGCATCCATATCTTTTTTGTGTTTACGCTTTGCACCAGGGCGATAGGTTCAGAATTTTCCCGGATGCTGAATCCAAGGGGAAGAAGATGGACGTAACCTCCTTGGCTCGTTCGGTGCTCTGGTTTCAGTGTCCAGTCGTGTTCAGGGTAGTCGATGGGACTTGCTGTGTTTGGGTTCTCTTCCAGAGGGCGAATAAAGCCGGCCCTTTTAATGCGGGTTTTACTTTCAAAGAGTTCACATTGAAAAATCCCTCTCATTTCAACAAGCGAGCCCGCGCCGATGGATACGTGTTGCTCCCTAAGGATGTTGAGGCATTCCACTTCGTAGTGCGCTTGATTATTTTTCTTTAAGGTAAAGCGATAGTCCTGCCGAGCTTTAGTCTGGCCGACTGCTCCAACACTCATGCCGCTGGAGGATACCCAGTCGCGGTCAAGATTGGTGGCCTCATAGATACCAAATTTAAGGCTTTTATCGGCGAAGAATCCCTCTTCGCTTTGAACTACGATTTCGTTGTTGATTAATTGCTCTGGGACGTGCACCGCGGCGACAACACAAGCGTTTTGTAGGAGGCATAGAGCCAATAGGGGATAAAGTGATTCTTTTTTCATCATCAGATTCCTTTGTCCAGAGACGCAATTTAATGACTTAGCAATTCTTTTCGCAGGTCTTTCTTGGTGATGGCGGATGCTGTAACCAGGCCGGAAAAAAGTGCGCTTGTGACGCCGACGGTGAGAATATCTTGTCCCGTAAGGAAGAGGTTCTTGATTTCGCTACGGGGTTTGAGCCAACGCTGCTGAAAACGCGAGGGGTCGTGCTCCAGACCGTAGAGTTCACCTTGCGGATAGTTTGCTAAATCCCGAACCGTTAATGGGGTTGAAAGTTCATAGTAATCCAGGTGCTCTTTGGCCTGCGGAACATGTTCAAAAACCTTTGCAAGAAGGCGCTGGGAAATCTCTTCTTTATAGGCTTCGTACTCATCGCCATGCTTCTTCCAATAGCCACTGGTCCATTTATCATACCACTCAAATTGGGCCATGGTGATGACTTCCATGGTGGCGGAGCTTGGGTGCTCTTTATCCCAGGCCGGATCTTTGGCCGAGGGGAAGGAAACATAGACCACAGGGAAATCTTTTGTTGAATCTGCGGCGAACTCAGCAACATTTTTGTCATGATCATAGTCAGGGTAGATCCATAAATTAGTCGTTTCTAATCCGATATCCTTGGCTGAGCTGTTAAAGCCGACATAGAGACACACGTAGGAGCCAGTCGGCACAACTTTTTGCAGACGCTTCTTGAATGTTGGAGCACTCTTTGAGGAGCGGAGAAACTTTCCATAGGTGTTGACCACGCCGGCGCTGCTGACCACCTTTGGAGCCAGGACCTCATCCCCGTTTTCAAGGCGTACCCCAATGGCTTTTTCTTTGTTTAGGATAATTTCATCTACACCCGCATTCACAAACGTTTTTCCGCCATGTTTTTCAATATGGTCCGTAATCGTTTCTGCAATCATGCGCGAACCACCCACGGGATAGTTGCCGCCATCAAGGTAGTGTCTGACGACCATCGCGTG
>CAXGWX010000067.1:0-13803 GCA_964013445.1 uncultured Bdellovibrionales bacterium
GTCTCCGTGGATGTTGCATCGGTGGTTTCCGCAGTGTTTTCGAGGGCGGGGGACTCCGTGCTCTCGCTTGTTTCTTCCTGCGTTGGCTCAGCAGTGCTCTCCGCGCTGGCTTCACTTTCGGTGGTTTCCGGTTCTGGTTGCGGTTCTGGTTGCGGTTCTGGTTCCGGCTCAGGAGCGGCCTCCAGGTTCAGGGCCATACCTACTTCCAAGGCATTCGGATCACTAAGTTGCGGGTTGAATTCAATGATTTCGGCGATGGTGAGTTTGTGTTTCTTGGCGATCTTGCCAAGGGTATCACCGGGCAAAACAACATGGGTTTTTATATCTGCAGCCAAGGCAGGGTGAGCCGCCGCAAAGACAAGGCAGAATGACAGTAGCATCGAATAAAGTCGCATAGGTAGCTCTCCGGCTTTTTAATTTCCTATCCTCAGTTTTAATAGTGCTGGAACTTGATCGCAAGAAGGATTTTTGCTTTTCTTTACAGGATCTTAGGGGCAAAAAGAATGCATTCCCCAGTTGCGTGATGAATTTCACTGTGTTAGAGCCGCCCTGCGTTTCTATACCAGAACGCAGAAAAGTGAATCCACACATCGGTCAACTTGAGCTAAGTGGTTGCCGTTAAAGCGGTTTTAGCTCGAGCGATGGAGGTTAATAAACCAGTTTTAAGGAGTTTTAGTGATGTCAAAGTTAAGTATGCGAGTCATGTTGGAGGCAGGGGTTCATTTTGGACACCAGACCCATCGTTGGAATCCAAAAATGAAGCCTTATATTTTTGGTGGACGTAATGGAGTACATATTATCGATCTGCAGCAGACCGTTCCCCTCTTTGAAAAAGCCTATCAGTTTTTACTGGACCTTACTTCGCGTGGCGAGAAGGTACTTTTTGTCGGTACGAAGAAGCAGGCTCAGGATGTACTTGCGGAAGAGGCAGCACGTTCGGAGCAGTACTATGTCAACAGTCGTTGGTTGGGCGGTACGCTGACAAATTTTCTTACCATTAAGGCGAGTATCGAGCGTCTTCACCATATTACCCAAATGGAGACCGATGGAACTTTTGAAAAATTAGTGAAAAAAGAAGTGCTTCAACTTAATCGCGAGCGCGCCAAATTGCAGAAGAACCTTGGTGGTATTTCTGCGATGAAAAAGATTCCAGGCGCAATCTTTGTGGTGGACACGAAAAAGGAATCCATTGCGGTTGCAGAAGCACGTAAGCTGGGTATCCCTGTTGTAGCTTTAGTGGATACGAATTGCGATCCGGATTTGGTTGATTTTGTTATTCCTGGGAATGATGACGCGATTCGGTCTATTCGAATTTTTCTCGAAAAGGCGGCTGAGGCTTGTATTGAAGGTTCAAATATTTATCAGGAAACTTTGAGCACGCAAGCTCCAGAAGCAAGTGATGCACCGGCCAAGGCCGATGCTCCAGAGGGAGAGCAAAAAGGACCGAAAGTTGAAATTGTTCGTTCCCCTGCAGAAGCAGCTCCAGCAGAAGCAGCTCCAGCAGAAGCAGCTCCAGCAGAAGCGGCTCCAGCAGAAGCGGCTCCAGCGGAAGCGGCTCCAGCGGAAGCGGCAGTGGTTACGGATGAAACACAGGCTGAAGACGAGAAGAGCGAAACAACGGCTTCAGCATAGAAACGGTTATAGAATAAGGAGATTAAAGTCATGCAAATTACTGCGGGACAAATTCAAGAATTACGTGGCAAAACCGGTGCCGGAATTATGGACTGTAAAAAAGCCTTGGCGGAAACAAGTGGCGACCTTGAGGGTGCCATCGATTTCTTGCGCAAGAAAGGTATGGCGGCAGCATCGAAGAAGGCCAGCCGTATCGCAGCAGAAGGTCTGGTAGGCTCTTATATTCATGGTGGCGGGAAAATTGGTGTCATGGTTGAGATTAATTGTGAGACCGACTTTGTTGCACGTAATACAGACTTTCAAGCTTTCGTGAAGGATGTTGCGATGCATGTGGCAGCAGCAAACCCTTCCTACGTTTCCCGAGACGAGGTACCTAGCGCTGAAGTTGAGCGTGAGCGCGCCATTTTGAGTGAGCAAGTGGCGGACTCAGGTAAGCCGGCTGAAGTGGTTGAGAAGATTGTTACCGGTCGTCTCGACAAGTACTTCAAGGAAATTTGTTTGCTTGAGCAGCCATTTGTAAAAGATCCGGACAAGACCGTTGACGGAATGGTCAACGACTTGGTTGGATCGATTGGCGAGAAGATTGCGATTCGTCGCTTCGTACGCTTTGCTTTGGGCGAAGGTCTTGAGAAGCGAAGCGAAGACTTTGCGGCGGAAGTTGCTAAAGCTGCTTCTGGCAATTAAGCAATATAGGCTACATCGCGCCCGTTCTTGGGCGTGAAAGCTGCGCTGTTTAGCCGATACTTACTTTCAAGAAGTTTCTTAAAAGCGTTGACCTGCTCGTTGTTGGCGTGCGCATCGTATTGGTCAAAGATGTTGTAGATGTCTTTCGGCTTTACTTGTCCGAGGCCAACATGTTTGAGGAACTCCCCCATGGTTTTTTCTGCCGTGTTTTTGTAGACATCCAGGTAGTAAACCGCTTGTGCTCCCATGAGGATAGCTCGCAAATTTTCTCTCTCATTTAAGGCGCCGAATTTGTGCTTGGCAAGGGCAAGCATAACGTTTGTCGTGACGATACCGGCGTAAAGGTCACGATTCTCATCCAGGTCAGCCGCATCGAACTTGATGTTGAAGACCGTCTCCTTTTGGCCGGAAGGTTGCACAATTTCTTGGGCCTCGAGCCGCACGACTTCACCGGGCTTGGGATCTTTTAAGGGGCCGGCTGCTACAACCTGGTCCGCGTATTCTGGGCCATAGACTGCTCGCTTGCCGTAATCCCGATCGATTTCCCAATGGTAATAGAGTTCGGAATTGACAAAGGAGATAGCGCGGACAAAGTCACTGGCTTTTTTATGGGCATCAACATCAAAGACCGAATCTTTGATGCCTTGGCCTCGGTCCAGGAGGCCGTCTTCGTCTCCGTCCAGGAGCAAGGTGCTGCGGGCTTCATGGGGAAAGATGTAGTTGTCCGCCCGCTCATCGAAAACACGTCGGTTTGTGGTTCTCTTCATATAGTCGAATGTTTCATTGCGGGAAAAGGTATCGTAAAGCCCTTTAAGCCGACCGAATTCAAGATCCGAATAGGTTGGTCCATCGGTGGTGATCAGCATGGCACCCGGGAACTTGTTGGCAAATTCAGCATAGTTATCTTTGCCGCGGCAGTTGGCTAAAAATACAGTTTTGGGCAGCCCCTGCATGGGTTCTGCGTCAGTGATCGCCTGGGAGCCATTGCCTCCTAAGGCGGAGTGGCCGGAATAGATGATGCAATGGGTTTTGGGATCTGCCATATCGACCAAGAAGTCGAGCTCACCTTTCTCCAGGACCACACGTATTTTAAGCGGGTCTTTTTTACCTTTTGGGTCTTTTATTTCTGCGACGTATTCACGACGTGTATCTTTTCTGTTTTTCTTGACGAGTTTCCAGCCGTTCTTTTTGCTGTAGAAACGCAGTTCCTCGCGCCAGAATTCCTCATGAATGAAGTGCTTTACCTTTAAGGGTTTCTTGCGATTGTTGGTATAGAGATTAATCGGTGGGGCTTGGGGTAGGGTTTTGTTCTCGATAACTTTCAGGGCGTAACGTTGGGCAGCATCAAATTTATAGCCTGAGTTTTGCAGCGCACTCATATAAAAGAGGCGCATTTCAATATTCGGTTCTCGATCGAGATTTTGCAACATGCGGTCGACCAGAGCCTGTCCGAGTTTGCTTTTGCCATCAAGTGATTGAGTTTTGAGTAGCTTGAGCGAGAGGGCCAAGCTGGCGGAAATAAGTCGTTGGCGTGTCTGGGATGGAGCGCTTTCCTGGGCGGCTTGCGCCATATCAGAAATATAGGAAAAGAACTTTTTCTGCTGCGTTTGGGTGAGACTTCCAAGGTCGCAAGCGGGCTGGGTCAAATACATTGCTGCTTTGGAGACTTCTGCAAGTCCTTGGGGCAATTTGCCATCAATGAGAATACGTCCGCCGCGCGAGAGACTAATCTTCTGCCCCTGATTGTTTTCTACCAGCGATGCGCGGCTGCTTACACGCTGACTCTGCATTTCAGCCAGGCCGGCGACATAATCATGACCGAGAATGCGTTCTTGAGCTCGCTGTCGCGGTGTACGCTGGGCAAAGCGCAAGAGCTCTGCCCCAGACCTTGGGGTCAGGCCAAAAGCTTCCTCCGCCGCATCTTGCCAATGGGAGTAGCGTTGGATACGTCGGGCGGCCATCGCAGCCTCCCGCTGATCGAGCTTGCCGTCCGTTCGTGCGCCTCTGCTTTGATCGATGCGCAAGGCCAGGGCGGCAACACCAGAATCTCTTATTTCATGAATGTTTACAGGCATCTTCGGCACCTCTCCCCGAACCAAGTCGGTTGGTCTATAGGGGCACAAAGACGTATCAATACCATTATCGGTAAATCCTTGGACCGGTTGCTAGGAGTTCGGGAGCGCATGATCTTGAAAATGCGGACTCCAGGTTTTGGTTTTTGCCAGCGCTGTGCGGACGTACGTCAAAAGCGTGTTTGAGGCCATAAGTTTCTTGACCCTGAGCATGCTTGGCGATACTTCAAAAGTTCTATGGGGGACAGCAAAACCAATACCGTTTCACGAACGCAAGAGCGTGTTGAGGTCCAGATTCTTGGACAGCGGATGAATCTCAAGGCGGAAGCTGATCCGCGCTATCTTGAGCGTTTAGCCAACTATGTAAAACGCAAAGTAGAAGAGGTTTCCCAGAACGGACCCGTATCCAGCTCTAAAATTGCTATTCTTGCCGCTTTAAATATTGCGGATGATTATTTTAAGGCGATGGAAGATGGACGTGAGTTCAAGCGTAAGGTCGCAGATAAATCACGTGCGATGCTTCGTGATCTTGATACTTAAGTTATCAGTGCAGCAATTCAACACTTGAATGAATAGAAAAGCTCTTATCTTGGCGCTCTTTTGGTGGGGACTCATTATGTTGTCCTTGCCTTTTGGACGAGCCATAACAAATGCGTTACGTGATTCTTTTGCCTTAAATTTAGCGTTGATTTTGGCACTTAGCGTGGTCATTGGCGGGATCTTTTTGGGTCTCTATTTTCTGCATCGAAGGAATATGATTCGTCCGCGGAAGATTCGTTTTATCTTAGCTCTCCTGCTCTCTTTGATTGTCATTAGTTTATTTCTGGAGCGTCCCGAAGAGCGGTGGCACGTCTACCATTATGGGATCCTTGCGCTTTTTGTTTGGGAAGCCTTTGTCGGACAGGACAAGAGATCTCTTGTTTTTTGCTGTCTGATCTTAGGGTTGTTGGGATTTCTTGAGGAGGTGGCGCAGTTTTTTATTCCTGAGCGGGTCTTTGATTGGCGGGATGTATTATTGAATGGTGGCTCTGGTATCTGGGGCGTTTTCGTTTTAAGCTTGGAGCATCATATTGAAAACCGCTCTGCGAGTAATCGGAACCATGAGTGAAGATAAATATAAACGTCGAGGCGTACCGCTGGTTGTTTCAGCTCCGAGTGGAGGCGGGAAAACGACCCTTTGCCACAAGCTTATTGCCGCTGTGGATGATGTGGCCTTTTCCGTCTCTTATACGACGCGCCCCCAGCGCGGCCAGGAACAACATGGAGTGGATTATTATTTTGTCTCCGATGAAGAGTTTGATGACTTGGTAAATGATTCGGCACTTTTGGAGTGGGCCCATGTACATGGGCATCGATACGGCACCCATCGAGCCCGTACTGAAGAACTCTTGGCGGCGGGTAAGGATGTTCTTTTTGATATTGATATTCAAGGTGGAGAGCAGATCGCAGAGTCTTTGTCGGATGCGGTTTTGCTTTTTATTTTGCCTCCGAATAAGGCGACCCTCGAAGAACGATTGCGTGGTCGTTTAAGTGATTCAGAGGAGCAAATTTTGCGTCGACTCAAAGCCGCAGAGAGTGAAATAGACGATGCTGACTTTTATCATTACTGGATTATTAATAAAGAGCTTGAACCAGCCCTTGAGGAGATGAAAGGGTTGCTTCTCACGGAACGACTTAAGCGTTTAGACAAAGCGTCTTTACGCGATAACTTTTTGCAGCCAGGAGAGTGAGAGAGGATGTCGGCGAAGCTTGTCCCGGCAAAGGGGCCCAACAACAACGCTCGGGTAGAAATTTCCCTGATTGAAGGCTCGGTTACCCTGGGGCGCGCTCCCGGCAACAAGTACGTTCTCGATGACCCAGAGGTTTCGAAATTCCATGCAGAAATTGTGGGTAAAGGCGGCACCTATACTCTTAATGATTTAGGGTCCTCGAATGGAACAACCGTTAACGGTGAGGCGATAAAGACACATCACCTCAAAGTCGGAGATGTGGTTGAGCTGGGATCCTCATGTTTTTCCTTTCAGCTGGCAGTGGAAAAACGCCGAGCTTCCGTAACCATGATGGCCGATTCGATGGGCGACTCTGGGCACGTTTTGGCCTCTGCCCGTATTGACCCATTGGTCCCCAGCAAGGAGATTAAAGAAGTTGCTGAGTTACGTGGTCACTATGACCGAGTGCGAACAGCCTTCGAAGCGGTTCAGAAACTTATTGAAACGACTGACTTGCGGAAACTTTGCGAGGGGATTCTCGAAGTTGTTTTTAAACTTGTGCAGGCAGAAAGCGGCTCGGTTTTTCTTTTTAATAAGAAGAAGGAGTTGATTCCCTGGGCGACAAAGTTTTTGGATGAAGACGACAGTGGCGATACGGCTTTAAGTCGTACCATTGCGGAGAGAGTTTTTAAGGATAAGGCTGCGGTGATAGTCTCTGATGCGCTCACCGATGACCGTTGGTCTGGGGCGAAGTCGGTCGTTGTTTCTGGGGTGCGTTCGCTGATGTACGTGCCGCTGCTTAATAACGAGCGTATTTTTGGCCTTTTACATATCGGTAATGCTTCCCAGATAGGGGCCTTTTCTCAAGCCGATTTGGAGCTCATGACCGGTATATCAACGGGCGCCGGCGTTGCTATCTCCAACGCCTATCTGGCCAAAGAGATGGAAGAAGCAGCCAAGACACGACAGTCTTTGGGGCGCTTTCTTTCACCGGTTTTGGTCGAGCAGGTGATGGAAAACAATTTGGATTTAAGTAAGGGCGGTGAAGAAAAGGATGTGACCGTCATGTTTGCGGACATTCGCGGCTTTACAAGTCTTACGGAAAAACTGGCGGCGGCTGAAGTGGTTGGTTTGCTCAATGAATATTTTGAACAAATGGTGGAAGTCGTTTTTCATCACGGAGGCACCCTTGATAAGTTTATTGGTGATTGCATTATGGCGGTTTGGGGTACGCCGGTGCAACATGATGATGATGCGATCAAAGCATTGGCGGCAGCTTGTGATATGCAGGCTGCTCTAAAAACCTTAAACGCGAAGCGCATACAGAAAAACCTGCGAGCGGTAGAGGTTGGTATTGGTTTGGCCAGCGGTGGTTGTGTTGTTGGGAATATCGGGGCGAACCGACGTCTTGAGTATACGGTCATCGGTGATGCGGTAAACCTGGCAAGTCGACTCTCCGGAGAAGCGAAGGCGGGGCAGGTCGTGTGTGATGAGTTGACCTTTAAGCGCTCAGGTGAACCGGACGACATCAAACTCAAAGAGGATATTCAGGTGAAGGGCAAGCAGCACCCAGTGCCCATTTATCGAATTGTTCCTGGTGAGTGGAGCAGGACTCAGCAAGTGTCCTTGGGTGCGGTTAAACTCTAGGAAAGCTTAGCTCCCTAGAGTGCTCTGGATATAGTCCCGATTCATTTGCGCAATATTTTCAACACTGATTTCTTTAGGACAAGCTCCTTCACACTCAAAGGTGTTGGTGCAAGAACCAAAGCCTTCCCTATCCATTGTTGACACCATATTTTGTACTCGCTTAGCACGCTCCGGTTGTCCTTGGGGTAATTTGCCCAAGTGGGAGACCTTTGCTGATACAAAAAGCATGGCCGATGCATTGGGGCAGGCTGCCACGCAAGCGCCACAGCCGATACAAGCGGCTGCATCAAAGGCAGAGTCCGCCGAATCTTTATTGATGGGTAGGGCGTTAGCATCTTGGGCGTTGCCCGTGTTGACGGAGACAAAGCCGCCGGATTGTATAATACGGTCGAAGGATGATCGGTCGACAACAAGATCTTTGAGCACAGGAAAAGCTTTGGCTTTCCATGGTTCCACAAAAATCACATCGCCATCCTTAAAGCGTCGCATATGCAATTGGCAGGCGGTTGTTCCACGATCTGGTCCGTGAGGGACACCGTCGATCATCATGGAGCATGAACCGCAAATGCCTTCCCGGCAATCATGGTCAAAAGCGATGGGTTCTTCACCTTTGGCGATAAGCTCTTCGTTGAGCACATCAAGCATTTCCAGAAAAGACATATGGGAGTTAATATCTTTAACTGGATAGTCAACAATCTTGCCTTGATCCGTAGGGCCATTTTGGCGCCAGACTTTGAGTGTAAGATTCACTTGTAACTCCTCTGTGTGAGTTTGACGTATTCAAATTCAAGTGCTTCCTGATGGCGGGTCGGGGCGTTCCCTTCGCCATTGTATTCCCAGATCGCACCATGGCAGAAGTTTTCATCATCCCTTAAGGCTTCGCCTTCTTCGGTTTGATATTCCTCGCGGAAATGACCTCCGCAGGACTCTTTTCGTACTAAAGCGTCGTTGCACATCATTTCACCAAAATCGAGAAAGTCCGCAACACGACCAGCTTTCTCCAGAGTCATGTTTAAATCATCTCCGGATCCTGGAACACTTAAGTTTTCCCAAAATTCTTCACGCAACGCTGGGATTTTTTCCAGAGCGGTTTGGAGGCCCGCTTCGTTGCGAGCCATGCCGCAATAATCCCACATGATTCTTCCCAGCTCTTTATGAAACGAGTCGGGTGAGCGTTTGCCATTGATAGAGAGAAACTTATTCATGCGCTCTGTCGCTTGTTGCTCCGCATCTTTGAACTCTTGTCTGTCAGTGCTGACCTTTTCGCCGCTTGAAGTCGCGAGATAATCCCCAATGGTATAGGGGATAACAAAATAACCGTCGGCCAAACCCTGCATAAGAGCACTGGCACCAAGACGGTTGGCACCATGGTCAGAGAAATTCGCCTCACCTAAAACATGAAGTCCGGGAATATTACTCATCAGGTTATAGTCGACCCAGAGACCACCCATGGTGTAGTGCACCGCAGGGTAGATGCGCATGGGCACCTGATAAGGATTTTCACCTGTAATCTTTTCATACATGTGAAAGAGATTGCCGTAGCGGGAACGCACCTGGTCTTCACCCAAGCGATTAATCGCATCAGCAAAGTCGAGATAAACACCCAAGCCCGTTTCCCCAACGCCACGTCCTTCATCGCAAGCTTTCTTTGCAGCCCGTGATGCAACATCCCGCGGCACAAGGTTACCAAAACTAGGGTAACGTCTTTCCAGATAATAATCCCGCTCTTCTTCGCTGATGTCTCTGGGAGAACGTTTGTCGCCGCCCTCGGATGGAACCCATACCCGCCCATCGTTACGCAGGGACTCACTCATTAAAGTCAGTTTGCTTTGATAGTCGCCGGAAACCGGAATGCAGGTTGGATGGATCTGGGTAAAGCATGGATTGGCAAATCCAGCGCCTCGTTTATAGGCGCGATAGGCGGCGGTTACATTACAGCCTTTTGCGTTAGTGGAAAGGAAGAACACATTGCCGTAACCACCGGTGGCGAGAATAACCGCATCACCGGCCCAGGATTGAATTTTTCCACTGACCAGATCACGGGTGATGATGCCCCGTGCATGGCCGTCGACCAAAACAAGGTCGAGCATTTCAGTACGAGAATGCATTTTGACTTTGCCGGCACCAATTTGTCTGCTTAAAGCGCTGTAGGCGCCTAAAAGAAGCTGCTGACCCGTTTGTCCACGCGCATAAAAGGTCCGCGAAACCTGGGCACCACCGAAGGAACGGTTGGCGAGAAGACCACCGTAGTCTCGGGCAAAGGGTACGCCTTGGGCAACGCATTGATCGATAATATTATTGGAAACCTGGGCGAGACGGTAAACGTTTGCTTCACGTGCGCGATAGTCGCCACCTTTAACTGTGTCGTAGAAAAGGCGGTAAATGCTGTCTCCATCGTTTTGATAGTTTTTTGCCGCATTGATACCGCCCTGTGCGGCAATACTGTGGGCTCGTCTTGGGCTGTCCTGGAAACAAAAGCAGTCCACGTTGTAGCCCAGCTCCGCCAGCGATGCGGCAGCGGAAGCTCCTGCTAAGCCAGAGCCAACGACGAGGACATTGTATTTTCTTTTATTGGCCGGATTGACCACTTTGAGATTGAAACGATGTTTGTCCCATTTTTCCGCAATAGGGCCACTTGGTATTTTTGCGTCTAAATTCATCTTAAACGACTCCTGTTGGAAGGCTAAGGAAACCAAAAAGAACGGCGGCTGGCATAGAAAGATTACCGGCAACAATAAGTAGAGAAATGGCAGGTCCAGAGGTTTTGATGAGCAGGTTATACTTGGCGTGGTTGAGACCAAGGGTTTGCCAAAGGCTGCTAACTCCGTGATTAAGATGAAGCCCCAGCAAAACCATTGCAATCATATAGGAAAGAGATACCCAAAGATTTGTGAATCCCAAAATGACCATGCTGTAAACGTCTGGGCGGCCCATGCTGTCGATCAGACTTTTGTGCTCCGGGTGGGTTACACCGAAAGTAAAATGCAGCAGGTGATAAATAACAAAGCTTAAAACCAGGAGGCCGGAAAATATCATGGTTCGGGAAGCGCTCGAAGATTGAATGCTTTTTTGATGAGCATAGGCTTGTGGCCGGGCGAGGCGATTGTCTCGTGTCAGCTTGATGGTCATTCCGATATGGCTGAAAAATGCAACGATGAGGACGATGCGGGCGCTCCATAGAAGTGCCGGTGCATCGTGTAACATTTTTGCATAATTGTTCAGGATATCCTGACCTAAAAAGATTTGCAGATTGCCCAGCATATGGCCGATGACGAAGCCAACCAGAACAATACCGGTCAGGGCGACAACGACTTTGGCGCCGATGGTCGAAGAAAGCGCTTGGCGTACCCAGCTCATAGAATCCTATCCTCTCTATCAACTGCCTATAAATATTACACTTTTTGCTTAGCAAGGCAGGTGGCGCATTCTCGCAAATCTTTGTCCTTTAGCCAATAGTTTTTTAGCTAAAAGTCGGTTTTTAATACGAATTTATCTTATTGATCCCAAATTAAGGCTAAGATGTTAAAAAAAGGGAATTTTTACTGGAAAAAACCTTGGGAAGGCCGATGTTTATCAGGTAGAATAAGCAATCCACAGCGCCCCCGCTCGTTTTGAAGATATGCGCATGGCCCTAGATTTTAAAAAACGGTTTGATATTGGCTTGGCACTCATGGTTTGCCTCGCTTTGCCGGGCTGCGTTTTGCTCGAAGCCGTACCTACGCCTGATGGGCGGGTTTGCAATGTTTCCTACGATTGTCTCTGCGTCGGCTGTGGTGCCAATGAATCCTTTGGCTGCAATGGCGGCGTTTGTTCCGCAATCTGCAATACGGATAGTGATTGTGCTTCCGAAGTGTGTCTCGGTGGTTACTGCCAGCAGGAGGCCGAATGTGAGGTAGATGCGGATTGTGCGGAAAATAACAGCAATCTTTGCGTTCAAAGCACTTGTAACAAAGGGATGTGCAATACCAATACGGTCAACTGTCCCTTGCCGGAAAGTTATTGTGGTGAATCGGGCTATGTGACTTTTAACCGTTATTGTTTTCCACAAAGTGGTTGCGGACTCCAGCAGGAGATTGTCCCTTACGAGTCTTTGGACACGACTCAGTACGAATGCCAGGAGGCGCTTGAGGGCTGTGACCCGGATGCCTGTGAAGCGGCTATGGGACAGTGTCAGATTTTCTTAGAGTGTACCCACGAAAGTTATTGCCGTTATGGGATTTTGACCCATGGTGCAAATTTTTCCGCCCTTTGCTCATTGCAAGGTAAGGCAGGTGTGTGTGTTTCAGGGGTGTGTATCGATCCTTCGGCTGGACCGGTAGATTCTGATGTGCTCGGTGGCGGTGTTAGTGATGCGACCTATGATGGCAGCCTATCCGAGACCCCGGATGAATCGGAAATTACGCTTCCGGGTGAAGGTGAAGGTGAAGGTGAAGGTGAAGGTGAGGGCGAAGGCGAAGAAGAGTCTGGCTCGGACGAAGAGCGTGTGGCGAAACCACCAACACTTGGGCTCTTCTACAGCTACCTTGTCGACGGAGTTTGGCAGCCCGTTGAGGGGGTGACCAAAAGGACCCGGCCACCGACGGTTTGTGCACAAGTCTATGGGGAGGATCCCAATACAATATTTTCTGCCGAGGTTAGTACGGTAGAGACCGTGCCTTTTCATCAGGAAGGGTGCACAACAGGGGATGAAGAGTGCACAGTCGAGGAGCAGGTGGGGGTTTTTGCTTGTGTGCCTGCGACGAATACGGGAGTTTATCGCGTCATTAGGCCCATGACACTTGACGGCGCAGCAGATGGGACTCTTTACTATCTTTATGTGAACGGGGAAGGCTTACTTGAGTCCTCGTCGACTTCGGGTGCTTCCGGGCCAATCATTGCATGTGAATACAGCTATCCGGATGAGGGTTTTAACAGGATTCAGTATTTGACTGAGGAGATTCGTTCATTTACTGGCCCGGATGGCGTATCGAAGGAAGCTACGGGGCAATCTTACACATGTTTGGTACAGGTAGAAGAAGAAGAGCTGGAAACCCATGTACCAAGTCCAAAGGAAGAGTTCGCGATCAACAATACAAACCTTATGCCTCACGGCTGCACTTATAGTGATCCGGCGAGTAATGAGAATAATTATGAAGTATGTAATTCCTACATTCCGGATGCTTTACGTCATGCGGCACCGAGCCCAGAGGCTTGGGAAGAGATCAACAAATTTTTAGAGGAGCTTATGCTGGATGGCTACCTGGGGGGTGTGTGTGTGTACGATGAACCCTTTAGCCAGGCAGTTGCCAACCAATACGAGGAAACAGCGGTTGCGGGCAACGTTGAACCAAAGGTCAATAAGTGCAATGTCAAAAAGGATGCAACGGCGACAGTTGAAACAGCGCGTCAGGATTGCATGTCCAACGTAGAACAGACACTTTCTGTGGAAGCAACGGTAGCGCATTATGAAAAGGCTACTACAGAGGTGGCGAAAACCCACAACCCGGGAGCTAAGCATGGCCTCTGTGAGCCTTGCTTAGAGAATAACGATTGTATCAGTGCGGTCGTGATACCTGCAGATAAGGTGGTTTCTGAGTTTGCGGGTATGCCAGGTATAGATGCCTACCACCCACTTACCAAAGCAACGTACTGTGTGCCCGTAACCGGGACCTGTGTGCAATGCATACACCATAATGACTGTGAATGTTTGGGCGATAATGTGCCCAGCTGCGACAATGGCACTTGTGTGTGCGGTAACTAGGAACCGATTGTTTAGAGGCGCTTATTCACCTCGTTGACCAGATCTTGCACATGTGAAGCACTTATCTTTAAGGCCTCTTGATCCGCCGGGTTGAGCTGAACTTCGAGAATTTTTTCAACTCCACCTTTGCCGATGACCACTGGCACGCCAAGAAAGAGATTGTCGACGCCGTATTCGCCTTGGCAAAGAGCGGCGGCGGGGAGCACTCGCTTCTTGTCGCGCAGATAGCTTTCCGCCATGGCGATGGCGCTGGCGGCCGGCGAATAGAAAGCAGAGCCCGTTTTGAGCAGTCCGACGATTTCACCTCCCGCTTTGCGGG
>CAXGWX010000068.1:0-13781 GCA_964013445.1 uncultured Bdellovibrionales bacterium
TTGTCGGCTGGGCAGGAAGCGAGTTTGGTCAATATCAATCATCCTGAAGATTATGAATCAATGGGGAAGCTTTAGTCCGTTTTTTTTTGCTTGCCTTTAATAAGCACAAACAAACCAAAGAGAGTCATGCCGCCGCCAAGCGTCG
This sequence comes from uncultured Bdellovibrionales bacterium, assembly GCA_964013445.1. Lineage (GTDB taxonomy): Bacteria > Myxococcota > XYA12-FULL-58-9 > XYA12-FULL-58-9 > JASMKV01 > JASMKV01. Next base: position 146 of record CAXGWX010000068.1, read on the forward strand.
TCATCAGGCCTACCGGTTCCTGAAATAAAAACCAGGCAATGATAGAGGCGAGCACAGGTTCACCTAAAGGCACGGAGGCGACGATGGTGGGCGAAACGGTTTTGACCACGTAGTAGAGTGAGCCATGGCCCAAAAGGGTGGGCACAATTCCTAAGGCCAGCAGAACACCATAATCGCCGCTGCTGTAGCCCAGCAAAGGGGCATCTGTAAAATAGGCAAGGACCGCAAGGGTTATGCTGGCGCTGAGAAAAAGATGACGCAGATAAACCAGGTTTGTCGTTTCTTCTCGCACCTTTTCTGAAATCATCAAGGCTGCGGCAATAAAGAGGGAACAGCTCAGGGCCAAAAGATTACCTAAGGTTTTATTGCTGGAGAAATCTAAGTCGCCGGTAAGGATAACTCCACCGCCGATCAGAGCGAGAGCGAGGCCCAAAAACACACCTTTGGAGTGGGTGCGTTTTAAAATGACTTTTTCAATCATCAGGGTAAAGATTGGCGCCAGGGTGCCTAAGAAGGTCGCATTGGCGATGCTGGTGAGTTTAATGGCGCCAAAAAAAAGTGCAAAATGAATCCCCAGGCAAAGACCGGCCAAATTGGTTTGATACCAGCCGACCTTGCTTATTTTTTGCCAGGGCCGGGTCAAAGAAATACACCACACAGCAGCTGCGCCAATGGCCATGCGCCAAAAGGAAATACCAACCGCCGGAACATCAGGCACAAATCGGGCTAAAATGGGCGAGCAGCTTATGGAAAAGAGGGCGGTGAGAAGGAGTATTTGCTGGCGTAGGCTCATAGGCTGGCAGCTCTTTAGCATTTCTATGCATCCATGCCAGCCTCTTTTTTACATTCTTTGTCTTTTCGATTTGTATTTGTTAGGATTAAGCTCATTCGTAAATCCTATTGCCCCAGGAAATGAACGACGATGTCTGAAAATCGAAAAAGCTTACGGCGCTTTGGTCTTTTAGCGGCGGCTCTTGTGGTCTTGCTCTTAGGCGTAGCTAATTTAGATGAACTTACCGGCCAGGCTGTTGGTGGCGAGGGAGATGTTGCGATGGGGGGCTGTGGTGGTGTGCCTTATGAAGAGGGTGTGCTTTCCCAAGGTGCAGGGCGTGAGTTTGAGGCCTTACAAGGCATGAATACTCGCCCGGGCGAAGTTGTACGCCAATCGGATCAGGGGCGAGACGATGATGGGGCAAAGGATAGTCGTTATATTGGCAGCAAATCAAAGGGCGATGAGGAAGATGAAGGATTTGACTTTGCTTTGAGTTCGCAGGCCCAGGCCATCGTGCAGGAGTTGGAAGGTAATCCGGAGATGGATCAGGCGCAGCAGGATGAGCTTTATATGGAGTTGATTGGCATGATTGCTGATCAGGTCGCAGAGCTTTTTGATGCTTTAAGCCAGGAAGATAAGGGCGCGCTCGAAGAAAGCATGGCCAACATTTATGGGGAAGACTTCGACCTGGAAGAAAATGAAAACGAGGAAGAGCAAAGCGGTGCAGCGGAGATGCCCTCGGGCTACGCTGGCCATGAAGCCGCCATGGGAGAAGCCAATCCGAACATGGAATACGCTATGGAAGGCGATGCAGGAACGGATCCAGGCGGCGCAGGCCAGCAAGGGAAGAGTGCGGGTGATGGCGATGGTGGTGATGATGTGGTTGCCTGTGTTGTTCCTGAGCAGTATGAGTCTGCACCAGGCACTTACTTTTGCGATATGCTCTCTCCAGGATTTGACCAGGAATGTTGCTCAGAACTAACCGGTGAGCCGCCGCCGGAACCGGAACCGGAACCGGAGCCTCCCACACAGCCGCCCTCTTGTGGCGCGGAGATAGGGAGTACCTTTGGCCTGGACAGAACGCTTTTGCGGGTGAAACAGAAATTTGAAAACCTCGGTTTTCTCCAGAAAATGCGTTTGTGTACTGACCCTTTTGCGATGATAAACTGGGATTTGATTGTCCCTCTTGCGGGTTTCCCATGTGCAGGCAAGAATGATGAAATTGATTGTAGTCTAACCTATCAAATATGTGGTCGCTGCCACGATTTTTGGGATATCAACTATGTTTTGGTTGGGCTGATGTTTCGGCTTTGCGATTATACTTTCTTCACCGCAAATTCTGTGACCAGTTTATGGAAACTTAAAAAAGGCCAGGTTCGGGACGCGGTGTTTTATTTTCTACGTTACGGTTATTACAGCACAAATAGGAGTGCTTGTACTTATATCAATAACAATTTCCTGGGCACATCCGCAACGGATGCGGGACTTTGTAAGACCAATTGCCAACGGAAGTTTAGGGGGCCCTTTAAAACCCATATTCCGTGGATCAATTGAGGCTTGATTGTTTTTTTAGGTTTTTAATTTGTGCTGAACCCGCTTAAGGGCTTCGTCCGAGTTGCGCATAATATTTTTAAGGCTTGTTTTTAAAAGCTTGCCGCCTTCCACCAAAATCTTGCCATCGACCATCACGGTATCGACATTTTGCGTCTGCGCGGCAAAGACAATGCGCGAAAACAGATTGTCGGTCGGGGGCCAGCAGTTGATGCTGTTTAAATCGAGTAAAAGCAGATCTGCTTTTTTGCCTACTTCAATGCTACCCACATCATCCAAGTGCAGGGCCTTGGCGCCATCGATGGTGGCGAGTTCGAGTGCTTTTTGCGCGGGAATCGCTTTGGGCCCATGTTTAATTTTATGCAAAAGGGCGGCATAACGCATTTCGCCAAAGGCGTTGAGGTTGTTGTTACACGGCGCGCCGTCCGCACCCAGGGCAAGGGGAATACCATCGTCGAGGAGTTTGGGAATATCGGCGATACCGCTGGCGAGTTTAAGATTGGCGCTTGGGCAATGCACCACCCGGGTTTGGGTCTTTTTCAAAATGCGTCGCTCTTTGGCGCTTAACCAAATGCCATGGGCAAGGAGCACATCATCGCCACTAAAGCCGATGCTGTGTAAAAACTCGACATTGTCCTTACCCGATTGTTTGCGTACGGCGGCGACTTCCGCGACATTTTCCGAAGCATGGGTATGCAAAAGGGCGCCATGCTTGCGTGCCTCACGAACGCAGCCCTTAAGGGCTTTGTTGGTGCAGCTCAACGCAAAGCGGGGTGAAAAGGCATAGCGTAAACGATTGTCATCTTTCCCAGACCATTTTTTGCAGAGGCGTACGCTTTCTTTAATGGCCTCATCGGCGCTTTCGTTTAAGTTGCCCGGGTAGCGGCCTTTATCCATGATGGTTTTGCCGCCGGTATAGCGAATGCCAAAAGTGTCTGCTTCCTCGAAAATCACATCCGTGTGGCGGACCGTGCCCATATCGAGGACCGAGGTGGTGCCGCTAAGGAGGAGTTCGGCAAAGGAGAGCTGGGCGCTGGCGCGCAGGGTTTGACGGCTTAAGGCGCCTTCGTAGGGCCATATTTTTTTAGAGAGCCAGTCAAGCAGCACCATATTGTCTGCCTGCCCACGATAAAGGGTCTGACAGGTATGAACGTGGGCCTGGACAAAGCCGGGCAGCAGGACTTTGCCCTTGGCTTTTAGGAGCTTTTCTCCGGGCCGCTTTTTTAAGCCGGCTCCGATTTCCTTAATTCGACGGTTCGCAATACGCACATCGAGAAGTGCGGGGGTATTGTCGCCGCACATGGGTATTACCGTGGCGCCTCGAATCAAGAGATCTTGTGTTGCTTTTGCCATGCAAAGCGGGCCTTTATAAGGAAAAGAGGCAAGTGACCAGTACTTTGCTCGCTTTTTCAGGCATTGAAGAACGTCTGACGAAGATTGCTGAAGGTGGGTTTAAATGTTGTTTTTGCTTCGCAATCGCGTTTTTTTCGGCTAGGTTTGAGATGGTCTTGAAACCTTATTGCCCCGGGAAAATGGAGTTTCTCCATGTCTGAAAAACCACAAAGTTTGAAGCGCTTTGCGCTTGTGGCCGTAGGCCTTGTGATTTTATTATTTGGCGTCGCCAATATTGGTGAACTGACCGGACAAGCCACTGGAGGAGAAGGCGGATGCGGGGGGACCATCTCCGATGAATCGGATAGCGAAAACACCATCCCCTACGAAGACGACCCACTGGCTACGGCCATCACTTTGAAACGTAGCGGACCACCCATTGTAGAGTATCGCTTTGGCGCCAACGCTACCGGCAGTTTTAGCACCGTCAGCAACAAAAGAGCCTCGTTGCCTTGGCTCGTGTATGAATCCGGCGAGCCGGAATTTGTTCATGGAGATGGCGGGACTTCATTAAACCTAGGAAATACCGATAATGATAAAGTTAAAATTATCAACAATCCCGGCTTAAAAGATTTACTTTCCGATGATGCCTTTGCCCTCGCGCTGCGCTTGAAAGACTTAGGCCCTTTCTCGCTACAAAAGAAAGATTCCAAGGGCGGATTTGTTTTGCGTTCCCGGCTCAATGCCCAAGGCGATAGAGAACTCAAATTCAATACAACTGGCCAGGCTGAACTCCCACCGATTTTTTGTGCCATCGATAGTTCGGATTGGGTTGATGTTCTCATTAGCGCCCAAAGTGGTGGCACCAAAACCATGTATATCAATGGAGAAGCCTGTGCGTCGTCGCAAATCGCCGGAGATATAGAACTCAATGCCGCCAACAATCTGAGAATCACCGGAAATGCATCCATCGATCGCATCAAAATATGGAAGAAGTCTTTAAACGCAGACGAGGCAACCAATGCACACCAGGGAGATGATCCCAGTGGTCTTGTGGCGGACTACTCCTTTAAAGACTCCACCGGCACATTAAAGAGCAACACGATTGTCTACAACGAATTTCCTTTACTTCCAGGACTCAAGAAAAACGCCGGGACACCCAAATTTGTTAACGGTCAGCTGGGAAGAGGATTACGATTGGCTGTCGAAAATGGGGTTAAAGATGTTGTCGTCGCCAGGCATAGTGAGGGCCTTAAAAAGCTTATGTCCTCAAGCGAAATGACACTCAGTCTTGTCGTCGAAGACGTGGAAGACTTATCCGTCCAAAAGAAACGCGGCGCGGATGGATTTGTGATTTTTAGCAATGCCCAGAGAGTTAAATTTAATGTGGGCAAAGGTCTGCCTCCGGCTCTGTGTGATCTAGAAGGAGGAGAAGGCCCTATGCATCTTGCTTTTAGTGCTGAGAGAAATGGGCTCAAAAAGATTTATCTCAATGGTGAATTGTGTGGTGATGAAGAAGATAGCGGGTCGGCAAATCTTAACCCTGCAGCGAACCTCAGAATCCGGGGAGAATTAACCTTCGTCGATAAATTCAAGATTTGGAATCGGGTTTTAAGCGCTGAGGAGGTCAAAGATGATTCCGCAAATGGCCTGCTGGAAGAGGACGACGAAGGCGAGGCGCCCGCGGCAGGCCATGGGGGCAGTGATGATGCGAGTGGGGCAGGAAGTGGAGCGGCGAGTGGTGCAGGTCAAGCTGAGGGTGAAGGTCAAGGCGGTGCCGGATCGTCGTACTCAGGTGCAAAACCCAGATGCCAACCTTTAAACGGTGGCTTGGTTACAAACCCACCCTGCAGATGCGGGAACAGCATTTGCTATTACGAAGGTGATGTGTGCACGCCTTACGCCAATCATTGTCAGGGCGGGCCGAAGATTTCCGATCCAGACCCAGGTTCTCCCCATGGAACGCCCACCCAAAAGCGTGAATGTGAGCATGATTTCGATTGTAAAGGCTCCCTTAGGCAGTGTCTTGGTAAGGTCAAGTATAAAGTAACCAACTATGCGGATTGCGATAACCCGAATTTTCCGCAGCCGGGCTTTTGTAAGGTCAAAACCACCGTTGAGGCCGAGTGTCCGGTGAATATGGAGTGCATCAAGAATACGCGTCCGGATGGTGTGGGCGACAGATGTGGCTTTATAGGCACCCCAGATGTGGGGCAATTAGGCGGGCTGAGCGCGCATATTATGAGTTTTGATCAGGCATATCCTGATGGGTCTGGGGGATTAATACCGGCTACTATTTTTATCAAAGTCAAAGTTGATGGCATGAAACAATTTGCTGGGCAGGATGTGACGGTCACTGTGGCGGTTGGGAATGTTCATCGCACGGACGATACAATAAAAATCTTCACCGCATACAACTTTTTTGGCCGGAGATATGGAAGTTCCATCGATGTTGCCAACATAAAGCTTGACCAGGATGGTCATGGGGATGGCGTTTTGCGTTTTACACTGCGTCCCTGGCCAATTCCTCCAGATGGGAGTCTTCCTGGTGAGGTGATGATTCCTTCGGGCACCTATCAACTCAGTGGCGGTGTTTATATACAATCAGGAAAATACACTGTCGAGGAAATGAAGATGATGGATCTTGGCTCCAGAGGAAAACTCGATCCGTTTTTTGTTGTTCCTTAAGTCTGGCGGACAACGCCGCTTTTTACGGCAAATGCGAAGTTTTAAAGGAGTGGGGCAAAAGCTCTGCTAAGGTCAACTTCTGGGTGCTGTTGTCCTGCTGGTTGTGCATGACAATTTGGGTTTTACTCGAGAGAAATTCCGCCATGACTTGTCGGCAAGCACCACAGGGTGGGGTGGGGCAAGGGGCTTCCGTAACAATGGTGATGCAGCTGGCTTCTTTAAAATCAGCGCCCGCTGCTTGCGCCGCCGCCAAAGCGTTTCGTTCTGCACAGACTGTCAGACCGTAGGATGCGTTTTCAACATTGACGCCCGTATAAATGTCATCACCAATTTGTACGGCCGCACCGACCTTAAATTTGGAATAGGGCGCATGGGCATTGTCCCGGGCCCCTTTGGCCGCCTCGAGAAGTTTATCGCCATTACCGTTTACGGACATGCTAAGTGCTTCACGCTTTTGTTGAGGAGTTCAATCAGAACGCTTTTAACCTTATCGGCGGTTTCCTTTACTTCATCATGGCTCAAAGGTTCGGCGTTAAAGCCGGCGGCGTTGTTGGTGATGATGCTCAAGCCGGCGACGTTCATGCCGCTGTGCTGGGCAACAATAACTTCCGCCACCGTCGACATGCCGACCGCATCGACGCCTAAGGTGCGAAACATGCGGATTTCCGCTGGGGTTTCGTAAGAAGGACCACGCAAGCCCACATAAACACCTTGTCGCAAGTTGAGATCCATTTCTGCGGCGGCGGCCTTGAGGGCTGCCTGCCCTTTAGGCCCATAGGCCGTACTCATGTCGGGAAAACGGGGGCCTAAGCGTTCGTCGTTTGGGCCGCATAAGGGATTGTCGCCGGTCATGTTGATATGGTCGGTGATCATCATGATATCGCCGGGAGCAAAGTTCTCGTTCATCGAGCCCGCCGCATTGGTGATGAGAATCGATTCGCAACCTAAGGCTTTGAGAACCCGCATCGGGAAGGTCACCTTCTGCATATCGAAGCCTTCGTAAAAGTGGACCCGACCGCTCATGACCGCGCAGGTGACACCATTGAGTTCCCCCAACACGAGTTCGCCCGCATGCCCGACCACACCGCTTTGGGCAAAGTGCGGGATATCGCCATAGGAGATGGTGGTGGCATCGGCAAAAGACTCGGCGAAAGCACCAAGGCCCGATCCTAAAACCACACCAATTTGTGGCGTCGCATTAAACTTCTCCTGAATGAAGCTCTTGGCTTCCTGAATTTCCTCAAAATATCCCATATTGCCCCCATTTTGGTCCACTTTGCCGAAAATTGCCAAAAATGGGCCAAATTTGTTAGAAAAGTGAAGTAATTCTTGGAATTTGGCTCGATTTGGGCTTTTTCTCTAGAGGGGAAGAATCCGCGCATCTTTTTAAAGGGGATAGGGATGTACACGTTGATCAGAGAATATTGGCACTTTGGGCTTTCAGTCCTGCTCCTGACTTGCTTTCTGGCACCATCGGTTTGGGCAGAGGAACCGGCCGCAGAAGAAGAGACGCAAGTGGTTGAAGAGCCGGCTGCGGCTCCGGTGGTGGATGTTTATCTCGAGGCGATCAAGAACCCGGCACAGGTTGAAGATTTAAATGCAGAAGTCGAGCGCGGCAAAAGATTCTTACGCTTGGGCGCATTAGAGCAAGCCCATGCAGCTTTTCGCAACGTCACGGCGAAGGATAGCCAGCACCTGCGTGCCTTAGAAGGTTTGCGTAATACCTTGAGTCAGGCCAGCCGCACCGATCTCTTGCCGGAAGTGTTGGCGTCGTTGGCGAAAGTCTATAAGGCCAATGGCGATGATGGTATGGCCAATGGCCGTTATCTCGAATTAATTACCCTGGCACCAGAACATAGGTTGCGCGCCGATGTAGAAAAGGCCTTGAACATCGTCCAAGGCGGTGCGGTTAAAAATGAAGTCTCCTGGTTTGATCGGTTTCGCTCGCTCTTAGGGGTTTTTGTCTTGATCGGCATCACATTTTTGATGTCGAGCAATCGCAAAAAAGTCAATTTTCGCCTGGTTGCTTGGGGGCTTGGTTTGCAGCTTCTTTTTGCGGCGCTGATTATCCCTGAGGGCGCGCCGGGGCGTATTCTTTTCGAAATGGCCGGCGATTTGGTCAACAAGATTTTAAGTTTTACGGATGTGGGGGCGGCGTTTATTTTTGGTAACATCTATAATGGCCTGGCCCCAAGCGCGACCGGTGGGCCGGTGATGTATGTGGATGGCACCAGTGGTGACTTAAAACAGATGGGCTTTATTTTTGCCTTTCATGTGTTGCCGACCATCATCTTTTTTGGCGCGCTGATGTCGGTCCTCTATCACTTAGGGCTCGTACAGAAAATCGTGCGTTCGATTGCTTTTGTCATGACCAAGACGATGAAGACCAGTGGCGCCGAATCACTCTCCATTGCGGGAAATATTTTTGTCGGCCAGACCGAATCCCCACTTTTGATCAAACCCTATGTGGGCAAGATGACGGTGTCGGAACTCTCGGCAGTGATGGTGGGTGGTTTCGCTACCATTGCGGGAGGGGTTTTAGCCTCCTATGTGCGTTTTGGTATCGATGCGAAGCATCTGATTGCCGCCAGTGTGATGAGCGCGCCAGCAGCGCTGGTGATCGCCAAAATCCTTTACCCTGAAATTGGTACACCAGAGACTGCTGGTGGAACAGTTGGCGATCCAGAAAAACAAACCGCCAATGTGGTGGATGCGGCAGCGGCCGGCGCCACCGATGGATTGCAATTGGCCTTCAACGTGGCGGCGATGCTGCTTGCGTTTATGGCGTTGGTTGAACTGGCCAACTGGTTGCTTGGTTTTACCTCCTTGATTGGCTTGCCGGCGCTTTCTCTGCGACAAATCTTCGGTTGGATTTTTTACCCCATCTCTTTTTGCATGGGTGTGGATATGAAGGACTTGATCGACTTTGGTAATTTGCTTGGCACCAAAATCGCCATCAATGAGTTTGTTGCTTATGTGGACCTGGGTAATTTGCGGGCAACCATGAGTGAGCGCTCCTTTTTGATTGGAACCTATGCACTCTGCGGTTTTGCCAACTTCTCCTCCATCGGCATTCAGATTGGTGGTATCTCTTCGGTGGCGCCAGAGCGCCGCTCGGATTTGGCCCGCATCGGCTTTAAGGCCATGCTGGGTGGAGCCTTTGCTTCCTGGCTAACAGCCTGTATTGCGGGGTTTTTAATTTAGGCAGGAGCTTTGCCTCTTGTCTTATCGCTTTATTTTCGGCAATAAAAAGCCTGATGGCAGCTGCATTTCGACTTAAGATGCTTCAAGGGGCAAAGCTTGGTTTGGCTTTGGCGCTTGTGCATTTTTGCGCTGACCTTTTAAGTGCGTTTCTGGCCATAGGTTTTCTTTTCGATCCGCGGCCCGGCAGCTTTGCGTTGTTGGCTGTGGCCGCTTTGAGTTCGGTACTCATTGGCACCACTCTTGGTGGTCTTTTAGGTGCCCTTTGGCCGGCGAAGTTACGCTTTCGTCTGTCCTTGTCGGTACAAGTGCTTGTCGGGGGGCTCTTATTCGTCGGTATTGTCATCAGTGGCTATACTCTGCGCGCCAGTCGGCATCTCGATCCGCTGCCGGAGCGCCCCGCACTCAATGCAGAAAAGCAACGACCACCTGTTTTATGGGTGGTGATGGATACGTTGCGAGCAGATACTTTGCATGGCGACAATTTAGATTTTCCCTATGCACCGAATTTGCGCAAATTTGCACAAAAGGCCATTGTTTTTAAAGATGCAGAATCGTCTTCGGGCTGGACGATTCCGGCGATGGCGACCCTTCTGACCGGCGTTCATAACACCACCACCGATGCTTCGAGCGGGGTGTTGCCACGTTGGACCCACACCTTTGCCGAATATCTTTATGCGGACGGTTATGCGACCCATGCGGTGGTCGATAATGCGATTGTTGAACCACGGGTGGGTTTTGCTCAGGGCTATGAAAGTTATTTTCAGCGCACAGGTTTTCGTTTTGCATTTTCTTTGCCCGCTTTTAGAATTTGGGGAGAGGATATTCACAATCAATTGCGCGAGCTTTCAGGGGTGGCCTATTACGGCTCTAAGGGGCTTACGGATAAGGCCCTGGAGCATCTCGAAGCGGAGCGTCAGGAACCACTTTTTCTCTATGTGCATTATATGGACCCTCACGCACCCTATTATGCGCATCCAGAGTTGACCCAGGATCCAGAAGACAGTGAAGACATCAATTATTACAGAACACGTAATCGTTTACGCAAAAACATTCATCCCCAGCCCAGTGCAGGTCAGTTGAAGCGTTTAACCCATCGTTATAAGCACGAGATTCTGGCGATGGACCAGGATGTAGGTCGTTTGCTCGCTGCGTGGAAAAAACAATTTGGGGATGAAGGGCTTATTCTTTTGACCTCCGATCATGGTGAGGAATTTCTCGACCATGGTCGTCTAAGCCATTCTCATTCGGTGCATCGGGAACTGGTGCATGTGCCTCTCTTAATGCAGTTCCCGCAAAATGCTGAGGATGCTTTAAATGTGCCTCGTGTTATCGATGAACCTCTGCATCAAATTGATATTTTGCCGACCATGTTGGACTATCTGCAGATCAAAGAACATCATCAGCCACCTTATCCAAAAATGCAGGGCGTGAGCATTCTTGATGCGCTGAAAAAGAATGAAGCCTTTGTGCCAAGAGCCATGGTTTCGAGCCATAGCCGTTTGGGCAAGCGCACTTATCGTTATCGGCAAGGAGAGCATGTTTATATTAAGGATATGTATTATGATGGTCGTCCGACGGAAAAGTATCTCTATTTTCTTAAGCAGGATCCCAGGGAGCAAAAGAATTTGATCGGGGACAAAGAAGCATTGCAGGCTTCAGACTTTAAGACTTTAAGCTCCGCTTTTGAAAAGCGGGCCCGGGCTTTGGTGCAGATGGGCAAGGGGTTTGATGCGGCGGATGAAGAAAGCGCCAACATCGAGTCGCTGCGGGCTTTGGGTTATGTGCATTAAAACGGTTGTACATATTTACAGGTAGAGACGTCAGGGAGCCGAACGCAGGTTCGAGCCGGGAATATCAATGCTAAATCTTGTGCTTTATAACATAGGCTGGTTTGGAATTGTTCTTGGGGTAGCTCAAGGGCACCCCGGAATAGGTTCTTTGATCGCAGTCATTGCCTTGCTGCTGCATCTTTTTTCTGTGAAGTTCAGACGAAGCGAGTTGCTGCTTATTGCGGCCGCAATCTGCGTGGGTGCACTTATTGAATCTATCAATAATGCATTCGTTGTCTTTAAGGTGAGCTCTGGTCCGGTTATCGGTTATTTTGCACCCTGGCTCCTTTTGCTTTGGGCCGGTTTTGCTGCAACTTTTCAACATTCCTTATCCTGGCTTGCCAGGCGTTATGTTTTGGCCTCTTTGCTGGGGGCATGCGGTGGGCCTCTTGGTTTCTGGGCCGGGGAAAAATTAGGGGCAATTGATTTAAGTGATGATCCCGCGAAATTGCTGCTTTTGGCTTTTGAATGGGCCTTGGCCTTACCCTTTTTAATTTGGTTTTCAGATAGAGTCGCTCATGGGCCTCAAAACGAGCCTTCCTGATTTTTCTGGTTTCAAGAGAATTCATTGGATAGAGTTCTAAAGGGAAAACTGAGGTCCGGAGGTTTTTCGTGAGAACACTGGTTTGGTTTCGGGGTAAGGATTTACGCTTAAGCGATCACATACCTCTGCGCGAAGCTATTCAAGGCGGCGAGGTGGTGCCGCTCTTTGTTGTCGACCCTTTCTTTTTCTCCGCGGAAAAAGCTCAAAAGATGCCCCACCGTATGCACTTCATGCGCGAATCCGTAGAGGCATTGGAACGCAATATCGCCAGCAAAGGATCCCGACTGATTTGTCTCAGTGGGCGCAGCGTGGACTTGTTACCCCGGTTGGTTAAGCGCTGGAAGATTGATCGGGTGGTGGCTTACCGCTGGAGCGAGCCCTTTGGGCGAAAAAGAGATCGGCTTATTGCGGAGCGTTTAGGAGTGCCATTTGACCTCTTTGAGGGTGAAACTCTGGCTCCTCCAGGTGTAGTGCGTACGCTGGGTGGCACACCCTATGCGGTGTTTACACCTTTTGCCCGCGCTCTTCGTGCCCAGGCGGTGATCGGTAGGGCACCGGGAGCGCCGAGAGCCATTCCACCTTTACCAAAAGACATTAAAACCGCAGGCACAAAAATTCCCTCACTAAAGGACTTGGGTCTAAGAGAAAATAAAAACCTCTTAACTGGCGGTGAGGCTGCAGCGCGACTTCGCTTAAAAGCATTTCTTTCGACGAAGGATGATCCTTATATTGGCGCAAGAGATCGAATGGATTGGCAAGGCACCAGTCGCCTTTCTCAGGATTTAAAGTTTGGCACGCTTTCTGTTCGTGAGGTTTGGAATCGTGCTCAGGAAAAATGTTCGCCACAGACATGGAAAGTCTTCAGCAATCAATTGCTCTGGCGAGAGTTTGCCTATCATACTTTGTGGGACCGTCCAGAGTTATGGAACAAACCGTTCAAAAACAAGTGGGTTGGTTTTCCTTGGCAAAAAGACAGAAGGCTCTGGGCAGCCTGGAGCCAGGGGATGACCGGTTATCCGATTGTCGATGCAGCGGCGCGTCAGCTTCTACATCAGGGCTATGTGCACAATCGAGCAAGGATGATCGCAGCCAGTTTCTTAACAAAGCATTTGTTGCTCGACTATCGTTTGGGTGAAGCTCATTATCTAAAATATCTTGTTGATGGTGATTGGGCTTTGAACAATATGGGCTGGCAGTGGTCTGCTGGTTGTGGGTGTGACGCCCAACCCTATTTCAGAATTTTTAACCCCATAACCCAAGGTAAACGATTTGATCCTGATGGGATATATATTCGTCAATGGATTCCCGAATTGGAGAGTCTCCCGCAGCGTTTTATTCACGAGCCGTGGAAAGGGGTTGAACACTTTAGGGATAAAAAAAGTGAAGCTTATCCTAAGCCTATTGTTGACCACCGGGAGGCACGCTTACGATTTTTGAGTGTGGCGAAAGAATTTTTGCAGAACGGCAGGCCTTAACGAAGGCGCGACACTGTTTAGCTGGAGGCACCCAAGCGATCAATAATGAGCGGCGCGATATCGACTTTCTCTTCAGCGATATTAAAGGCAGCCTTTATTTCGGAGCGAATGCCATGCACCGCACGATTGTGATGTAGACGAGCAATGGGCTGATTGTTTGCAATCTCCTCACCAGGCTTTGCTAAGATTTCAATGCCTACACCGGGATCGATGGTATCCTCCATGGTGGCGCGACCTGCGC
>CAXGWX010000069.1:0-13612 GCA_964013445.1 uncultured Bdellovibrionales bacterium
AAGGGCATAATCCACTTTGTGGTGACCATATCTTTTTGGAACTCAATATTGAGGGGGCAGTTGTTAAAGAGGTAGCCTTTTCAGGCGAAGGTTGCGCTATTTGCAAGGCATCATCATCATTGATGACCGAGCGTCTGGTTGGCAGGACTGTGGATGAGTGTAAAAATCTCTTCGAAGTGTTTCATAATTTAGCGACAAGCGAGGATGATGCGACAGAGTTTTCAGAACTTCTGGGTAAGCTGGTTGTCTTTTCCGGTGTGCGAGAATTCCCGATGCGGGTCAAATGCGCAACTTTATGTTGGCATACGCTGATGGCGGCTTTTGAACAGAATAATAAAGTGGCGGTAACGGAGTAAAAAAGGTGCAAGCGGGAGAATCCATAACTCTTAAACGAGACTGTCCGGGCATTCAGGTGCCTTTTGGTAATCCAATTACGATTCCGGGAGGAATGGGCATTATTATAGAGCAGGCGCTGGGTGACAGTGTTACGGTGATGACCCATCACGGTGTTCGGGTGCGTATTGAGCAGGACAACTATGATGCTTTGGGGCAGGAGAGTGTGGTTGCGGACGGAGCTGCAAATGAAGAGGTGCAGGCCGTAAGCGAGGAGCGCATCTGGGAGGTGCTCAAAACGATTTACGACCCGGAAATTCCCGTGGATATTGTTGAGTTGGGTTTAATTTACGACGTTAACCTTATCGACGGAGATGCGGAGACTTTTACTGTTGATATCAAAATGACACTGACGGCACCGGGTTGTGGGATGAGTCAAGTGTTGCATGATGACGTTGTCCGCAAGGTAGAAAAACTCGGAGGTGTCAAAGAGGTAAAGGTCGAGTTGGTTTTCGACCCTCCTTGGGACCCGTCGAAAATGTCCGAAGCGGCGCGTTTAAAGCTCGATATGTTTTAGAGCCGGGCGCACACTTCCGCCGGAAACTGTTTCGCATCTACATTTGAATGATATTCCTGGATTTTTCCTTGTGGATCGACCACCACTGCAATGCGTTGGGCAGATCCTTCCGAAACATCTGAACAAGCGCCATAGGCCAAACCCATTTCCCGTGTTGTGTCGCATAATAGAGGAAAGTTGAAGTCAAACTTCTCTGCGAAGGCCTTGTTTTCCTCAACCGTATCAAAACTGACGCCTAAGACGACGGCGTTTCGAGCACTAAAATCAGCATTGAGGTCACGAAACTCGCAACCCTCGATGGTTCAGCCAGGCGTATCCGCCTTCGGATAAAACCAAAGGACCAGAGTTTTTCCGGCATAAGTATCGAGCGTGTGCGCTTTGCCTTGGTGATCGGAGACGTTAAAATCAGGTGCTTGTGCGCCAATTTCAAGGGCCATAATAGACACTCCTTAGCTGTGAATTTGTGATATATCTTTTATTTATCCAGACAGGTGAAATCTTACTTGATTTGCTATACTTTTCAAGCATTAAGGTAACGAAGACTCTTTGCATATGAAACAATCTCTTTGGCCAATAATATTGCTCTTGTGTTGCCTCATGCAGGCCTGTGGCGTTCCGCCACCCCATGTCATCCTGATTATCTCCGATGGCTTGGGTTTAAGTGAAGATGCGCAGGTCGTGGCGGTTGGAAACGATCTCATAACAATGAAAGAGTTTGACCTTTCGGAAAGCAGCTTTCCTTTAACCCTTACCCTTAGGGCCGATGTTAAGGGCGAGAGAGTGTTCTGGGTTGAAGCGCGAAAAGGGGACGAGGTCTTAGCACGGGGGCGAGTGAGGGTGGACTTTCGTCGTAAAAAGACGAGGCGCTATACGATTGAACTCTTAAACCACTGTAAGGAGGATGGCTCTAATGACGAAGCTGCCTGCAGTCTTGAAGATCCGGATTTAGCAGCAGGCGATTGTGTGGCTGGTGTTTGTGTGGCCAGTGGCTGCGGTGATGGCACTCTGGCGGCCAATGAGATTTGCGATGATGGTAATACGGTCGAAGGTGATTATTGCTCCAGTGATTGTCAGACCATTCGCGGCAGCTGCGGCGACGGTAATCGGCAGGACAATGAAGTCTGTGAGGATGGAAATGTGGTGGAAGGGGATTATTGCTCCGCAGATTGTTTGCGTGTGATCGGTGCTTGTGGCGATGGTGAGGTGCAGGACAATGAGGTCTGTGATGATGGCAATATGGATGAGGGTGATTACTGCTCGAGCGATTGTCAGACAATCACGGGGTATTGTGGGGATTCGCTCTTACAGAATGGCGAAGCCTGTGATGATGGAAATAACGTTGGCGGGGATTATTGCTCCGATGATTGCCTGACCGAGCTGGGGTTTTGTGGGGATTCGGTGCTGCAGAATAATGAGTCTTGCGATGATGGAAACCCGGCTTCCGGGGATGGGGATGGCTGCCCAGGTGATTGTTTAGATGTCGAGGATGGTTGGTCCTGTGTGGTCGTAGGAGAGTCCTGCGCGGAAATATGTGGCGATGGACTCTTGGTGGGGGCAGAAGTTTGTGATGACGGCAATACCCTTACCCACGATGGCTGCGCAGAGGATTGTCGGTCAATTCAGAGCGGCTGGGAGTGTGCAACGACTGGGCAGGCCTGTAGCGCGATTTGCGGCGATGATTTTCAGGTCGAAACCCAGGAGGAATGTGATGATGGCAATACGATAACGGAGACTTGTACCTACGGCAGTCCAGATCTCTGTACCGTATGTAACTCGGAGTGTCAGGAAGAGGCAGGCATCGTTACTTATTGCGGTGACACGGTTATTGATGCTGCGAATGGGGAGGTTTGTGATGACGGAAGGCACTGTGAGAATGGCTTATCCTGTACTCAGGATTCGGACTGTGAGTCGGGTAATTGCCGTCCCCGTTCGATCAGCGGTTGCGCCGAGGACTGTTTGAGCGTCATCAGCGGGTGGGAATGTTCGGTCGGTGAGCCCTGTACCCCTATCTGCGGGGATGGCATCGTGCGAGGAGATGAAGCTTGCGATGATGGCAATCTTCTGGCTGACGGTGGTTGTGCGGCGGACTGCAGCGCTATTGAATCTGGTTGGCTGTGTTTAACGGCGGGCCAACCTTGTGTGGAAGATTGCGGCGATGGCATGTTGGTCGGCGATGAGGTCTGTGATGATGGCAATAAAGACTCTGGGGATGGCTGCAATTCGTTCTGTACGCTTATTGCGACAGGTTGGAGCTGTGAGACTCCGGGGCAGGCCTGCATCGAGGTATGTGGGAATGGTATCGTCACCGCTGGCGAGGCCTGTGACGATGGCACCGGCACTACGGCCAACCCGGTTCCGGAAGATACGATAACATGTGATGTGGATTGTACGCAGGTCTCCTGTCAGGATGGCTATGCCAACATCGTGGCCGGTGAAGCCTGTGATGATGGTAATGCCGTTGATGGGGATGGTTGCGACAGCAATTGTACGCCGACGGGTTGCGGAAATACAATTGTGACCGATGGGGAAGATTGCGATGACGGCAACAGCTCTGAAAACGACTACTGCAACAATGACTGCACTGCCAATGGCTCATGTGGGGATAACGAGCTACAGAGTGATGTGGAGGAGTGCGATGATGGTAATGCGGACAACACGGATGAGTGTTTGAACAGTTGTGTGAACGCATCTTGTGGCGATGGCTTTGTGCGGACCGGTGTGGAGGATTGCGATGATGGCAATGCCTATGAGATGGATGATTGCTCTCCAAGTTGCGCGGATACGGTCTTGGCGGTGCATGAATTGGCCTTGGGGTTTGAGTTTTCCTGTGTGCTTTTTTCTAATGGAAGGATTGGCTGCTGGGGTAACGCCGGGAATGGTCGTCTTGGTCGAGGGGACAGTGAGCAAATCGGTGACAGCAATCCAGATGGAGAGAACCCCTATGAGCTTTATGATGATTTGGTTTACGTTGACCTTGGCGACAATGGGCGCGCCAAAGAGATTGTCGCAGGCGAAAAATTCGCCTGTGCTTTGCTCAATAATGGTGGCGTAAAGTGTTGGGGCGACAACAGTGCTGGACAACTCGGACTAGGGGATAACGTTTCTCGGGGCACTGACCCTGCAGATATGGGCAACAATCTGCCTGCCATTGATTTTGGCACGACCTCGGTCGTTGAGGATGTGTGTGCTGGCGATAAACACGCCTGTGTGTTGTTTGCGGACGATACGATGAAATGCTGGGGTGATAATTTTGCTGGACAACTTGGTCAGGGGGATACCGCCGACAGAGGTGATGCGGCAGGTGAAATGGGCACCGACTTGCCGACGGTGGATTTAGGCGCAGGCTTTGTGCCCAGCAAGATAGATTGTGCTGGGCAAGTCTCCTGCGCTTTTGGACAAGGGGGTGTGAAATGTTGGGGGAATAATGGTTACGGCCAGCTAGGGCAGGGGTTGAGCGCCAATATTGGGGATGACCCCGATGAAATCGGCGAGAATTTACCGGCCATTAATTTAGGTACCGGGGTTGTGGCTGCGGATGTCATCGCTGGGCCGAACAATGTGTGTGCGATGCTTGACGATGGCACAATCAAATGTTGGGGCGACCAAATGTTTAGCCAGCTTTATCCCGGGTACGGTGTAGGCTCATTTGGAAACCCAATTGGTGATGAGAGTGATGAGATGGGAGATGACTTAGAAACATATGTCTTAGATGACGATGTTCTGCAGATTTTGCATGGGGCTCTGGGACGGCATGAAATTTGTGTGGTGATGGATACAGTCTACAGGGAAATTAAATGTTGGGGGTATTTACATTCATGGCCTAATGACAACACTAGGGGCTCCAATGGCCACGATGCCGTGTTTGTTCCCAATACAGAAGCGGTGGTCGAGAAGCTTTTTATTGGCGATAACCACGCAGGTGGCTGGGTGCATGGCTGCGCTCTTTTGCAAGGTGGAGCGGTGCGGTGCTGGGGCGATAATACCAGCGGCCAGTTAGGGCTGGGCGATACGATTGCCCGTCAAGTGATCAACGGTAATTTTCTTCCGGACTTGCAGCTCATTGCCCCTTAAGCAGGGGTTTTACCCGCAAGGGGATGGGCACTGACCAAATTGCTCTCTACGAGTTCACCGCCCATCAGGTGTGTTTGGATTATTTGCTCAAGAACTTCCGGGGTACAGGAGTGATACCAGGCGCCTTCGGGGTAAACGACGGCGATAGGGCCGCTTGCGCAGAGTCGCAGGCAATTGGCCTTGGTGCGAAACACACCACCGGCTTCGGAAAGATTCAGTTCTTTGAGGCGCTTCTTTAGGTAATTCCAGCTCTTTAGCGACTCTTCTTTATCGCAGCATTTGGGCTTGGTTTGGTCACAGCAAAGAAAGATGTGTCGCTTGGTTTGTGGCAGGCCGACGGCTTGGGCGCTACGCGCAAGCTTTTCCACATCAACGGGCATGCTTAGTATTGGGGGACGGAAGGGTCAATTTCCGCCGACCAGGCGTTGATGCCTCCGACCACATTATGGACATTGCTAAAACCCATTTGTCGGAAATATTCCGCCGCCTGCTGCGAGCGTCCACCCATTTTGCAGTGAAAGACAAGCTTGGCATCTTTCGGCAAGGCCTGAATTTCCTGGGCCACTTCCTGGGTGAGTTGCTCGGCGCCGGGGATTGTAGCGATTTGTCGCTCATCTTCCCCGCGGGCATCGTAGAAGTGAAAGTCGTCTCCAGAATCGATCAGAGCTTTGAGCTCCTGGACACTCATTTGGTTTACCGGCTTAGGTGCGTTTGGGTTATCGATTTTAAAGCCGCCGCCTGCACCTTCTACAAAGTCGATGCTCATGCCATCCATACGTGCGACGCCTCCGGGAGAAACACAGAATTTGATGCCGTTGACTTCAAACTGGAGTTTACCACCGTGGGCTGGTCCAAACTCAAGGGCAGGTTCAAATTTAGTGTTCACGGAGAGGTGGAGGTATGCCTCCTCATCACCAGTCGTATGTTCGCTTGCGGCACCAAGAATTGCTTTGGCGGCGCTGTCGCTAACCTCGATGGTCGGCGCTTTAACGCTGGACAAATCCACACCCAATGCGGTTTGCAGTTCGCCACTGGCATTCATTTCTTTAACGATATCACAGCCACCAAGAAACTCGCCGTCAACGTAAAGTTGTGGGATGGTCGGCCAGTTGGAGAATACCTTGATGTTTTCACGAATATTCTGGTCGGCGAGTACATTCACCGTATCGTAGTCAGAAACAATGTCATTGAGAATTTCCACGACAGTTGCGGAGAATCCGCATTGGGGCATCTGTGGGGTGCCCTTCATAAAAAGCACGACTTTATTGCCGGCGATAAGTTGTTCAATTTGTTTCTGGTCTGCCGCTTCGAGGCTCATGAGTCCAATCCTTGTCTATGTTATTCAGGTTTTGTTTCGAGTCCTGCCTTGAGTTCCTCAAGAGCACTCTTGAGGGGCCCGGAATCAGTAATGCCGAGGCGCTCACAGGCCTGGTCAAATTCGTCCGGCGCGTGGGCAAAGGCTTCTTTCGCATAGGCCCAGTTATAGGCCCCAACTCGATTACCTGCCTGGTCCCAATGAATGCCCGGATCCATGACGACCTCTGTGGGGATCTCCTGAAAAGCGGTAAGTCCGGTCAGGCGTGCGCGCTGATTATGTTGGGGTGCGCCGCCATCGGAGTAGACCAAGAGAGTTTTAACTTTTTTGCCTAAAACATCGGTTTTGATGCTTTCAAAAAACTCATCCCATTCGGTCGCGTCCGGTGAGTTTTTGCTGTGGACCAAGAGGGCCGTCTTCTCAATTTTCGTATATGCCAATGTTTGTGTCGCCATGCCCGTAGCGTTTAGCAAAAAGTGCTCCCCGTTTCCAGTACCTTAAGAGCAAAAAGTTGGCTTCGGTACGTTTCCTTACCTACGGGCAGAGTCGAGCTTCAAATCGGACCGAGATTAGAACTTCTACTTTTTTAAAAACTCTTTAAAAACAGTGTGGTTCGAGGGTTTCTGAGGGGCAGGGTTATGGGTTACAGAGCGGATTCAAACCGCTGAGTTTAACGCTGTCGAGCTTTGACTTGTAGGACCAACCGGCGCCGCCCACAACCAATTGGGTGATGGTGGTTGGTGGATATTCAAGTTCCAGCAGGTTGTCGGATATGAAATGAAACCAAGTATCTTGTTCTACCTGAATTGAATAGGGTGCCCAATTCGCGACAACACTGCCCTTGTAGTAAAATCCTCGGACCCACTGGCGGGTTTGACCACTGGCATCTTTGTAGTAGAGCCGAACATAGAGTGGCCATTCACCAAAGGCCCAGCCCGCACCAGAGAGACTCTGGTAAATGACTTTGCCGTCAATTTCCACATGTAGGGCGCCACAATGGGTCACATTAATATTGAGATTTTGCCACACCCGATCCAAATCACCTTCGCTGTAGGGATCAACCCGGTCAATATCCAGGACATAATCCCGCCCGTCATCATTTGCAAAAACTTGTATTGTGGCTTGTTCAGGCTCTTCGATAAGAACTGTCCAGTCATCGGGGCGAAGCTGGCCATTTTCCTCGTGGGTATGTTCAAAACCGCCGTTGATGAGGACCTGCCAGTCTTCCTCACAGCCCGCACCACAACAGTCTGGGGTGCTGGGAATGCATAAGAAATCTGCGACAGCATGTAGGGGAACTTCTGCGAGGAGCTGTTCGCTCGTGTCATAGATTTCCAGGATCCCGTTGAAAGTGCCCGCATTGGTCGCTGCGAATTCCACCTCAAAAACCGTTTCTGCTCCGGGGGTGAGACTATGGGGTAGGGCTTGAGAAGCTTGTGTCACCGTAAACATATCGCTGTCGACCCCACTAATTTCTACGTGGCTAAGCTCAATGTTTTGAGCTTCCCCGCTACAATTTGTGATGCCAACTTCTTTTGGCATGGGCGTGCCATTATCAACGATGCCAAAATTCAGAGAACTTGGGTTTATGTTGAGGCATACTGCTGGCAGCACTCCCGTTCCGTTGAGCTCAATGGTGTAGGGTGCAGAGCGATGATCAACGTTCAGGTTGACCTCAGCGCTGAAGAGCTGTGCATTATTTGGGGCGAAGCGCATTGGCATCTCAATGCTCGAATCAGGGGTGAGGATATAGGGGAAGTTTGCTGGCTCCATAAAGGAGAAGATACCCTCTACATCGCTACTAAGTTGTCGCTGACTCAGGGTCAGAGGCAGCTGGCCACAATTCTTGACGATAAGGGATTCATTGCGGGAAGCGAAGACATTGACCTGACCGAAGTCTAAGGGGGTCCCGTATTCAGGCGCCAGGATGCAAAGCTCCGGCTCCACAGCTTCACCGTAAAGAGGGATACGGATATCAACATCTGCAGTGTTTAGTATTTTGGCAAATCCGGTGAATATGCCGATGCTCTGCGGTGTAAATTTGACCCCAAAGTGGGCTGACGAGTCGGCGCCAATAGGGTTGGGCAAAGGAAAGGGTGGGGTCGATAGGGTGAAATGTTCTGCCCCTTCGCCGACAATTTCAACTCCGGTGATTTCAAGAGCCCAATCCCCGCAGTTGAGCAGATACTCGCTTTGTTCGTAAGACTCGGTGCCCGCATAGATGAGTCCAAAATCCAGCTCTGCCGGCGTTGATGAAAACTCCCAACAGGTATCGGCGCTTGTTCCTGTCCCGCTTAAGCCAACCTGAGGCGGGGTGAGAAAATCATCGGAACTTAGTTCCAGGGTATCTGTATGCGGTCCAAGACTTGTCGGAAAGAAGTATACGACCATGGAGTGAGAGGCTGCCGGCGCCAGTGTGCGCGGTAGGCCGCTGGGGGCGACAACATTAAATGGTGAGCCGCTGCCACCGAGAACCTGCGCTTGGCTTAGGGTGAAGGGCACTTCGCCGCAGTTGTTCAAGGTCAGGGTTTGCATTTCCGGTTGTCCCAAGGTGGTGGAACCAAAGCTTAGTTGGGCCGGTTCAGCACATAGTTGGGGGTAGACAGCGCGAGCGAGGATATCGACGCTTGCTTCTGCCCCGAATATATTGGTGACGCGTAAGGAATTTTCGTGGATGCCTTGGGTCAGAGCCATGAAGTTTATGTCGACGATGGTGCTTGCACCACTCTCAAGTTCAATCGGGAAGGCGGTCTCAGAGGCGATAGAGAAGTGGGGCGATGCTGAGCTATCCATACTTAGGCTGGTCAAAGTAAGGGCATCTTCGCTGCAATTGGTCAGTTGCAGGTTGCGGATGGTGCTGTCGCCAACTTTTATTGGTCCAAAATCAAGAACGCTCGGTGCAGCCAGCAGGCACATCGGTGGTGCAATGGCTTGGGTGCTGACTGGAATTTCAAGGTGGCTTGAGGTTTGGGCTGATGCAATGCTTATGCTGCCGGACAAGTTTCCTTGAAACTCCGGTGTGACCGCGATGTTTAGGGTGAAGCTTTCGCCAGAGGATAGGGATGTGGGGTAGAGGCCGGTTAAATCCTGAGGCATATAGACAGGGGAAGTGCCCGCGGTCCAAGCGATGTCGTTAAGGGCGACTTCAATTTCACCACAGTTTGAAATGACGATGCTTTGGCTGGCTTGATGGGAGATGATGACATTGCCGAAGTGCACCTCGCCGGGGCTGGCGCAGAGATATCCGTAGTCACCGCGGCCAATGATATTGGTCATGAGTGGAGAGCCGTAGGCATCAAATAAAATAAGTTTGTCGATATAGGCTCCAACCGTATCGGGAGTGAAAGTAAGATTGAAGGTAAGGCTTTCCCCGATCTCTAATGTGACTGGCGCGGCGTTGATGGTCGAATCCGATGAAAATGTCCCATCATTGTTAGCGAAGGCGAGTTGAATGAGGCTCAAGGGCGCGTCACCGCAATTTTTCAGGGTGAAAGGGAGGGTGCGGGATTCATGGATTAACACCGTACCAAAATCCATACTCGCACTGGGGATGGTTTCGATACAGGGGGTAGGAGTGATGCCCGTTCCACTAAGTATTATCTCTCGTGCTTGATTTTCTTGCGGGTTGAGGAGGCTAAGAGTATGGCTTTGGAAGCCTAAGGCCTCTGGAGCAAAAGCGACTTCCACTTGAATTTGTTGGCCTGGTGCAATTTCCAGCCCGGCTTCTTCCAGGAGGGCAAAGTCACCCATAGAACTTAAATTTGATGTTATGGTTAAGGTGTCTGTGCCACAGTTTTCCAAGTCAATGGTTAGAACTTTGCTGCTGCCTACTGCCACTTCACCAAACTCCAGCTCCTCAGGGAGGTCACAGAGGGAGCCGCCCATACCTTCACCATGGAGTTCCACCCAGACCATCGGACGGCGCGGGTCATTGCTTTCAATGAAGAGCTTACCGGTTGCTGGGCCGAGCAACGTAGGGCTAAAGGAAATTTGTAAATCTTGTGCTGTATTTGGGGCCAGGCTGCTTTGGATTTCGTTCTCGAGTTGAAAGCCCGCTGCAAGAGCATTTGTATCCAGAACACCCCGTAACTCCAGCTCCGAGCCACCCGTATTCTCAAGGGTGATGGTCTCTTGTGTTATATCAAGCAGACGTGTTTGCCCAAAGTCCAGGATATTGGGGGAGACCTTAATGGCTGGAGGGGTTGTATTGAGTGTATCCTGGCCACAGCCGCTACTGAGGATAAAGGCGAGCAGGGTAAGCACCAGCGAGTGATGGTACCTAGGTGTTCTTCGCTGCAGTTGCAGTGCTCTTGTAGCGTGCATTGAGGGGCCTTCCATTTACGGAACAATGTTGCGCCATAACTTATTTTCAAGCCCTAGATTCGGTTAAAGAAAATGCTTCGCAAAACCCTAAAAAGAGCACTCCCTTTTTAAGGTATTGATTCTAAAGCAAAATCATAAACCATTCCATCGAAGGCTTTGATGATTTGAGTATCGGCATGATCACGCATTTCGTTGCCTAAATGACTAAGAATCAGGGTTTTGCAGGAGAGCTGGGGTAGGGCATTTTGAATTTCGTGGAGGGAAATATGCTGTTTAAGACGGGGTTTAACGGTACAGCACTCACAAACGAAGAGGTCCACATGCTGACTTTTCTCTAGCAAGACATCACAAAAGGCTGAATCGCCGGAAAACACCAGGCTATGCTCTCCCTCTTTGATGCGGTAGCCCAGGGCAAAAGGAGTGGCGTTGTGCGGTACCTGGAATGGGTGGATGGAAAAATCCCCTAAGCTAAAATCTTCCTCCGGTCCTACTTCATGGAACTCCAGCTCAAAACAGAGCTCACTCAGGGATTTGCCATACATGATCTGATAGAGCTGGTTGGCTCGCTCTTGTAATCCTTTTGGCCCGGCGATGATAAGTGGTGCTTTTCTCTTAGCTCTGTAGGAGTACTCGAGAAAGAGAAAAGGCAGACCGCCGAAGTGGTCGCCGTGAAGATGGCTGATCAGAAGAAAATCCACCGAGGCTGAGTCGATGCGCTGGCGATTAAGGGCTGCCAATACGGATGGGCCACATTCGAGAAGAAGTTTCTCTTTAGAGCCGGTGAGCAGGTAGGTGCTGTGCAGGGCGCCGGCCGCATTAAAGGCATCCCCAGTGCCTAAGAAGGTCATCGTCTTCATTATTGCAGCATATCCGTGTCTTTTTAGCCGGGTCAAGTTGGACCCTCAACTCACCAATGTCTCTGTGTCATCTGCACAATTTGTTTACATTTTACACAAGTTGCTGCGGCCCTCGTCCTTGACCCTCACTCTCGGGCGTCCTCGTAATTCACTGTTTCTAAAGGGGAAAAGTGGATACTGCCTCTTGGCCAAAGAGGCGCGGAAATCTTGGCAGACTAATTGCTACATCAAGTGCAGCGAGCCTTTACCTGTGCAGGAGCACAACGTGACATTTTATTTTTTTAACCGCATTTACGGCTGGGGTTTATGGTTGTTCAAGACCCGAGCCAGCCTGTTCATTTTGACCTTCGTCGCGTCCCCGTTTATGCCGGTCAGGCCTTTGGCTATACCGGTATGGAGACATTCTGTATGCGCTTAGCTCTGATCTTTCTTGCGGGTATCACCTCGTCTGCCTGTGCCACCTATGTTCAAGAACCACCGAATGAAGAGGAACTCTTTCCGACAGCTCTTCAGGATAACCAACGCTCTCCTGAGGATATATTCTCGGCAGGCACGTCGGTCTATGTGCCTGGTTTTGATGATACCCCTAACCAATGTGTTAGCGACCTCGAGTTTTTTGATGAAGCTGTTTGGCAAGCGTTTATGTCGACCCAATGTTTCGTTTGCCACAGCGCCAGCGGCCTTGCCTCAGGCACGGACTTTGTTCTCAAGGGCTCTTCCGAGCCCAATCATCTGCAGGACAATTTTGATGTGGTAAAAAATATCTCCAGCCAAGGAGTGGATGGTGTCTCGATTCTGCTGCTGAAGCCAACGAACCAGGTGGCCCATGGCGGCGGCGAGCGGTTTGATGTCGCCAGCAGCGAATATGGAGCTTTGCAGGAGTTGCTGGGACGTTTCGAAGAACCGAGCAGCTGCGTGAGCGATCCGCCAATTGTTGACCCTCCATCTGTGGACTATTTTTCAGCTCTCAAGCAGGCAAGCTTGACCACGACCTTACGTAAGGCGACCCTGAATTTGGCTGGACGTTTACCCACGGCAGTAGAAATTGCCAGTGTTGAGAGTGCTGGCGAAGAAGGTTTAGGCGTGGTTCTCGATAGCGTCTTAAGTGAAGAAGCATTTTTTGTTCGGCTCAAGGAAATTTATAACGACATCTTTTTGACGGATCGATATTTACCAGGAAATCAGGCAGCCAACCTGCTGAACGCGGAAGTCTTTCCAAATCGAATGTATTATAACGACCTGGATCCGGCCGTTGATGATCCGGTTTGGGTGGAAGCGGCCCAGTCGTATACCAATCGGAGCATTGCCAGAGAGCCACTTGACCTTATTGCGCACGTGGTTCGTGAGGGGAGACCCTTTCACGAAATTTTGACTGCCGATTATATGCTGGTGAATCCTTTTTCGGCTATTTCCTACGGGTTTGACGATGTTTCTTTTGTTGATTCCCTTGACCCGACCGAATTTAAGGAAGTCCAACTGGATACACCCCATGCGGGGCTTTTATCTTCGGTGATGTTTTTACGGCGTTTTCCGTCAACGAATACGAATCGTAACAGGCATCGAGCCTATGTGTTTTATAAGAAATTCTTAGGTCTGGATATTCTGGAATTTGATGAGCAGGATGTGGACCCTACGGCTATCTCTGGCTTTAACCCGACAATGTTTAATGAGGGATGTGCATCCTGTCATGATATCCTTGATCCGGTAGCTGGAGCCTTTCAAAATCGCTCTAATGGTGGGGTCTATCGCCTCACCGATTGGTACGTGGGTATGCAGCATCCCGGTATTGGCGACACCTTATTGCCGATGGAGGACACCCATCGTGCTTTGCCCTGGTTGGCAGAGCAGGTTGCAACGGACGAGCGTTTCGCGTTGCAAACGGTGCGTACACTCTACAAGGGATTAACCGGGCAGGAACCTCTAAGCGTGCCTGCAGCGGATTTAAGTCCTGAAGTTTTTGCTGCGGAGATGCTGGCCTTTAACAAGCAGCATGAAACCTTTCGGGCAATAAAGGACAACTTTGTTGCCGCGGATTACAATCTTAAGACACTGATCAAGGAAGTGATTCTTTCTCCATACTTTAGAGCTCAGGGCTTAAATGATGATGTTTTGCCCGAGTTAGAACTTGCACATGGG
>CAXGWX010000070.1:0-13593 GCA_964013445.1 uncultured Bdellovibrionales bacterium
GAGGATTTCTTCGCCGGTTGTGGCGTCAAGATTGCCCGTCGGTTCATCCGCAAGAATCAATTTGGGCTTGTGCACGATGGCGCTGGCAATGGCCAAGCGCTGTTGTTCACCGCCCGAAAGCATATCTGGGTAGCTTTGTCGCCGGTCTCCGATGCCGACCTCGCTCAGGAGTGAGAAGGCATAGTCCTTATTGGCCGCGGTGGCGATGTTGTTTAATTCGAGTTTAAGCAGCAGATTTTCTTCAACGTTGAGGGTCGGGATGAGATTAAAGAATTGAAAAATATAACCCATATGTTGTCTACGAAAGAGGGTGCGCCCGGTTTCATTGAGGGCGCTTAGTTCTGTGTCTAAGATATGGATGGAACCCTGCTCCGGCACATCGATGCCGCCGAGCAAGTTGAGCAGCGTCGACTTGCCCGAGCCGCTGCGGCCAAGAAGTACGACGATTTCATTTTTCTGAAGAGTGAGCTCTGCTCCGGCAAAAATCTGCCGTTGCTTACCGCCTTCGGCATAACTTTTGTGTAAATCGGTGATGCGTAAGAATGATCTCGAGTCGGTTGCACCCATGCATCAATTTGTGGCGTGAGGTGACACTATTTGCAAGTGAATTTTTCCCTGTCTTGTTGTATTGGTTGCTCAGATATCCATTAGCATGAAGATCGTTGCGATGATTATTTAGCCTCGTGCGGGTCTGTGGGCATTGGATTGACTCCGCATGTCGCGCAGATCAGACCAAGGCCTCTTTTCTCGTTCGCGAGTGTGTAGCAATCAGGTAGATGCGGCACTGCTGCCAATTCAAAATTTGGGGTGGCGGCGCAAAACAGCTCATTTGAATCAGCCAGGCAGCTGCCGTACCCACTGGAGTCATACTGAACTTCGCAAACGGTCACGCAATATTCTGCTTGCATAGGGACGGCAGTTGCGGTGGCTTTGCTATAGACGCGAGTCATTTCGATGACATTTTCACAATCATTCTCCGGATTGATAGACTGAGGAGCATTTTTTCCAAGCGCATTGTGATTTTGCGAGAGATCATGATTTGCAAAATCCATTTCGCTGCCACAGGCGCTTAAAAGGGCTAAGGTACATAGGCTAATTAGTGTTCTTTTCATCATTGTGTTCTCCATTGGCCCATATAAAAGCAAGCCCTATGCCAAACCCTAAAACAACTTAAGTTGCTGACTTTATATGATATTTTCTCTGAAGAGAGGGCTTTCGTCTGCGGGGGATCAGCCCCCGGATCTGGGGATCTGCCCACTTAGCAGGCTTGGAGGCGGCTCCGTCGATGGGCTTTTGCGTCGTGGCCAAGACTTGTCAGCAAGCATGACCTATGTCAAAAGTCGCGCCCATGAACCGCCTGCAAGAGAGTCTGCATTTGCTCTACAGCATATCGCGTTTTCATATCGTGATGATTGGTGCTTTGGGCACCTTAACGTTCACCTGGGTGTTTAGTGGTCATTATTTGCCCATCTTAGTTTTCTACAGCGCCCTTGATTGGTTTTTGGTCAACATCATGAATCGGGTGGTGGATTTGCCCGAGGACCGCACCAACCACATTCATGGAACCGATTTTGTCGCCCGCAATGCCCGCATCATTCTTGTACTGGCTCTTTTATTATTGCTCGGCTCTTTGGTTTTGACCGCCACCCACTCTTTGGCTCTGGTGGCGCTGCGGTGTGGCTTTCATGGCTTGGGTTTTGCCTACAACTGGCGTTTACCCGGCTTCAAGCGCCGTCTCAAAGAATATTACTTTTGGAAAAATTCTGCCTCTGCTTGTGGTTTTATTTTGACCGTATTTCTTTATCCTTTGAGTCAAATGGGTTGGGGTTTGCAGCCAAACTTACTTGCCAGCGATATTACGCTTTGGAGCATTGGCTGCGCGCTGATCTTCTTTGTCCTCTTCGAAATATCCTACGAAGTCATTTACGATTTGCGCGATGTGGTCGGAGACCGGCAGATTAAGGCCCAGACCTATGCGGTGGTGCATGGGGAAGTGGGGGCAGCCATCGTCGTACAAGGTTGTATTGCCACGTCCCTGGCGGTTCTGGTTTTAGGCTATGGAGTAGGGATGGTGCCTTGGCGCTTGGCGGTGATGGGGGCTGCGCCCTTGTTGCAGTGGATTTTATTTCGTCGCTGGTTTCGTCGCGGTATTGTGCCGCGGGACTGTATTGTATTGACCTGGATCGGTGCGTCCATGCTTTTGGCTTACCATTTGTGGATCGGTCTTGGTTTGCCCCTGGAGCTTTAAGAAATGTTGGTACTTGAAATTGTCGCCGGCTTGATTGTCCTTTCCTATATACTTATTCGTTTGCGCTTTGCGTCTGATCGGCGCTTCTTTGTACAAAACTTCGCTTATATTGCCGCCGCCTCTTGGTTGGCGGAGAATACCTGCATTCATCTTTACGGTTTCTATTTTTATGATGAACGTTGGCACGCCTTTATCGATCAGGTGCCCTTGGCGATTATTTTAATCTGGCCGGTGGTTATTATCTCGCTCTGGGATATTCTGCGTTACCTTGGCGTTTCAGAAAAACGGTTGCCCGTGTTTTTAGGGATGGCGGTTTTTGCCGACGCATTTTTTGTTGAGAGCGTTGCGGTGCATGCGGGGCTTTGGCGCTGGACGCAAAGCGGGCCTTTTGCTGTGCCAGTGATTGGCATTTTAGGCTGGGCATTTTTTGCAGCGGCGGCGGCAAAGTTTATTTTGCAGCGCCAGCAAAAGGATGTGACCCGTGTTTTTGGACAAATTTTTCTGGTGGCTTTGGCCACCCATGCAGCCCTTTTAGTGAGCTGGTGGGGGGCTCTACGCTGGCTACCCATACTTGCCAACACCCCCTTATGGATCGCTTTGGCCTGGTTGGGGAGTGTGCCCCTAAGTATCTTCTTCTATAAGCGAAATTATGCAGAATCATTGCCTTTTTGGTGTTTAGGCTGCCGTATTCCGGCGGTTTTCTTTTTTGTCGGGCTTTGTGTGGTTTATCCCCCCGATTTGAAACTCCTTGTTTTTATTGCTGCTTTTGTGCCGCCCTATATGCTGCTGACCCCCTGGAATCGGGTGTTTTTAGGGGAAAAAACCCCTTAAAACTCAGCATTGTGACACAACATCGCAGGGCCCATCGCCGACAATTATAGTGCCTTTATTGGCATGTGCGCACCATTGCCCCTAACCATAAGCGCGCAGCAAAGAAAGATGAAGGAAGCCAATGCCCCGCATTTTTGCTTTTTCAATTCTGATTCTAACGCTGGTGGCTTGCTCATCCAGGGGACCCCGTGCGTCCGCCGACAAGACAGAGGCAGCTGATCAGGAAGCAGTCCCAAGTACAGGTAACCAGGATACGACAACGCCGGAAGAAACCACTTCCGGGATTTTGGCGCCAAGACGCTGGCCGGGTCCAGCAACCCAGTATACCCTTGATGCGAGTCAGGACTTAGAGGCGCTGCTTGAATACGAAAGCTTGCAGGATGCTTGTGCCCAATACAAAGCGGGGGACGAGAGTCGGCAGACCCTTTTGCGTTGCGGTAAGTGGATGTTCTTTTTTGAGCACTTCGACACCATTGGTGTGCCGATGCCGCTTTTGCAATTTCTCGAAAGTTATTACCGTGACACCTTTGGACCATCCTTTTCTAATTTTGGTTTGATTCCTAATCCCTATGGCGATGCTTGGTTGCCCCTTGGCTTGAGCAAAAGCAGCGCCACCATTGGTTCGATGGAGACCGCCGCCTTTACTTGTGCCTCCTGCCATTTTGGACAGATGCCCGATGGACGCTATTCGGTGGGGTATGCCAATTTGCAATTCGACTACGGACGATTTTTGCTCGGTCTTTTTTCGCCCCTCTTTTTGGCCATCAACCCGGAGGACCCAAATTATATTCCGCAAGTGCGGGCTTGGCTTGAAGAACCGGTGGCAAACGCCAAGGCCCAATCCGACTACTGGCTGGATTTCGGCATGATGGGGCTGCAGATGCTGGGCGGTGGCGATGCGAATGCAATGCCGACCCTGACCTTGGAAGAGCAGGACCGAATTTGGAATTGGCCGCCGGGGACCATGGACTTTTTATTTAAACCCTTGGCCGATGATGGGGTACATACGGTGAGTCGTATTATCTCTCTTTGGAATCTACCCTCACCGCAGCAGCGGCAGGCCTATGGCATGCCCCATGAATTGCTTTCCTGGAGCGCGGCGGCGGAATCGCTGAATGCATTTCTGGATGGTTTTGTGATGATTGGCCAGTCGGCCCATGCGGATGCCTGGAATGAGGCGGCCTACAAGCCCTTGAAAGAATATATTTATAGTCTACGCACGCCGGAACTTTTAAGCGACCTTGATGAAGCAAAGGTCGAAGAGGGGGCGGCCCTTTTTGTCAGCACCGGTTGTGTTGGCTGCCATGCGGGGCCAAGCGGTGAAGGCATACGGGTATTTGATTTTGAAGAGGTGGGAACGGACGAAGCCATGCGCTGGATTTATAATCCTAATGAAGAAGGCCAGCCCTGCTGCGACTTTGCGGATCTGAATTTCACCGTGAGTTTTGGCTTAAAGGCACCGCGGCTTACGGGCATCGAAAATCAGGAACGGTTTCTCCATAATGGCACCGTCGAGTCTCTCGAAGCGCTCTTCTGTATGCAGAACCGGGGCGATTCAGAAGTGGACGCACTCAACAGCGATGGCCATTGGATGACCTGCGATTTAAGTGTTTCCCAGAAGCGTGCCCTGATGGCTTATTTGCGGTCGCTCTAAATCCATAGCTTCTAAAACTACATCCTACCACATAGGCACATTAACATTCCGTTGCAGAAAATTAATGCTGGACACTACTCTGGGTCGCGGCTAGCCTTTCCCTAATGTCAGTTTTCGGCCCCCACCATCTGCACAATCGTTTTTCCTGGCATCGCTTAATTTTTTCAAAAGTTTCGTTCCGATTTTTATCTTGTTCATCATTCAATTCAGGAGAACTCTCATGTTAAAGACATCTCTGCACTATTTTGTTCTTATCGGTATCCTTAGTCTAGGGGCCTGCAAAGGCGATAAGAAAAAAGGTCCAGGTCAGGAATGCCCAGGAGGTCAAGTCTCCCAGGATGGTGTGTGTTTGGACCTGTGTACGGATTATTGCGACGAAGCAGGTAAACTTTGTATTGATGGGGTGTGTCAGGAATGCAGCAGCGACCCTTGTCATCCGCCGAGTATCCTTTCAATCAATGGCACTGGCAGCGCCGATGGCGCCGATGGCCACACCCTCAATCATATCACCAACCGCTTGCGCATTGCCGGCAGCAATTTCACCGATGCAAAGGTTTTCTTGCGCAGCAGCGATTCGGCGGTTGACGAAACGGAGCTCGTGCTTTGCGTGGCACCGACCGATTCGGAACTTTTGGTGGAAATTCCAGCGGCCTTCGATTTAAGTGATGGAGCCACTCAAGGCAGCTATACTTTAACGGTGGTGAATCAGGCTGGCACCTGTTCGGCAGAACTTATGATTGCCCAGGGTGAGGCGGGTTCTTTAGAGGCCAGCGCTGTCGAAATCATCACTTCAATCAATGGTGCAACGGCGGCCAATCCAAGTGACAAAGTTCATGGCACACTTTCAGGAGCATTGGTGAACACAATTGCGGCAACCGGTGCGGGCTTAGACAGCACGCAGCGCTCGGTAAAAATAGCTGGTGTGGAGCAGGCCGCCAGCGCCGATGCGTCGACGGCGGGATTTTTAGTTGTTGTGGTTGATACGAGCGACCATACGGTGGTTGGTGCGCCGACGGTGTACACGGCGGCTGAAGCTTTAAACACGGCCTTAAGCGCCGAGACTTTGTCGGCAGAACAAGTGGTGGTGCTGGCTTCGGGGGGCGATGTAAGCGCCTTTGCCAGCTCTACAGATTTACAGGAAACCATCAGAGGCCTTGGTGGAACCGCCGGCTTTAGTCAGCTTGATGATAACGATGCCTATGTTTTGTTGGGCTCGACCCATTTGGGCAAGGGTCGTGGTATTGAACAGATTGCTGGGGATAACCGTTCGAATTTGGCCACGGCGGTCACCGCGGCTGTTGATGGTGGTTTGCTGGGGATGGGCTCGGCGGGGGGCGGCGCGAGTCTGGGTTCCGCATCCGGTTTAAGCGTGAATGAGGATGGCACTTTAGAGGTGGATACTTCGGCGATTCAGAGTCGGGTGAGTGGGGCATGTACGGAGGGCGGAATTCTGTCTGTGGCTGCGGATGGGACGGTGACTTGTCATCAGATTGCAGCCGGTACGGGACTTAGCGGTGCAAGTGTCTCTGGTGTGACCACTCTGGCGGTGGATGAGACCGTATTGCGGGCTCCGAGCACGAGCTATGCGTGTGCAGATAATGAATTCGTTGTAGGCATTGATGGTGTGGGGGTGGTGAGCTGCTTGGCTGAGAGTGTCAGCTCTGTGAGCGCGGCAGAAAATTCAGGCCTGACCACCAGCACAGCGGCTGGTGTGGTGAGCGTAGGGGTCGATACGACAGTGATTCAGAAAAGAATAACCGAGAGTTGTGCTGGCGATCCGGGAGATGGTTTTATTTATGGAATTGATGAGGATGGCACGCCCCTGTGTTCAGGTGTGGCGGGAACGAATGGCGGGACAGTGACAAGCGTTACGGTGGGTGATGGGCTGTATACGGATGCGGCCAATGATGAGATCACCGGCTCTGCGAACTTAACGCTGATGGACTGCGCGGCGGATGAAATTTTGCGTCGCAATGACTCGGACAGTGCCTGGGAATGTGTGGCGCGTAATGCGGTGAATTTTACCGCGACCGGGGTTGGGACCTTAAGCTCGCCGACCCATGGTGGTCCTGCCAGCGTCAACAATTATCTTGTGGGCACCGGAACGGATTTACAGAATACCTTTAATGTGGGGGAGAGTTTTACGATTACGGATGGTGTCAATTCGCAAGAGGTGACGGTGGCCACTTCTCCAGGGCGTACCTGTGAGGATATTGGCGGCTTTCAGTATCAATGTGTGGAAACATGTGCGAACCAAACCGATTATACAAATTGTCGCCCAGGTTATTCTGCAAATTGTATATTTCTCGATAGCGAATGGAGATGCTCTTATACGCATGGTAATGGCGACGATATTCAATGCGCCAGCAATGACGCGACCGGTGATGCGCAATGTGCCGAGATCATTAAACTGGACGATGATTTAGCCAACGCCTACACCGATGCAAACTATATTGTCGAAGCGACCAGCAGCAAAGCTTCTTGGACCGGCACGGCAAATGCGGTGACGAAGACCCTGGAAATTGTTCCGAGTTTCGATGATGGCGGCACCAGTTATTCGGTGATTGGCGCTGGCGAAGACAGTGATGATACGGCGGCCCGTTTGCGCATTGCACGCGTCGGTTCGACCGCCGATTTAGTCGAGCTTGAAGTCAACGCCACAGAGACAAATTTTTCAGGTACGGTATCGGCGACCTCTTTTAATGGCGCCATAACTGGAGCGGTGACCGGTAATGTGAGTGGTGCTGTCACGGGTAATGTGACCGGTGATGTGACCGGTAATGTATTGGGTAATGTCACGGGCAATCTCACAGGTAATGTCACCGGTGACATCACCTCCATAGGAACTTCAAGTTTTAGAGACATCGATCTTGGTCATGGGACTTATACAAGTGACCCCAATAGCTATGAATTTGTAAGGTTTGTGAGCTCTAATACATCCCCTAATGCTGTTGGGGGAATCATGCATAACAATGATGTCGAGGACTATGGGGATGGGGATGATTTTACCCTCTACTCTTATGGTAATCGGGATATTGTTTTAGTCTCGGGTACTACAGGAGAGGTTGTGGTGAAAGGTGGCGGGTTGACGGTCGAGGGCACGATAGTTGGCGATGTGACCGGCGATGTGACCGGCGATGTGACCGGTGATTTGACCGGCGATGTGACCGGTGATTTGACCGGTGATGTGACCGGTGATGTGACCGGTGATGTGACCGGTAATGTGAGCGGCAATGCAGGTACCGTGACCAATGGGGTTTATACTACCGGAGATCAAACCATTGGCGGCGACAAGAGCCTTTCAGGCGCGGTGACGTTGACCAGTTATCTCATGCAAGACAGAGCTGGCAGCACCACTTACGATATTTGGATACAAGGAAATACGGGTTCAACCGCTGGTGGCGATGACCGAAATTTGGCTTTGCTTGGTCATGCGGAGGCCGACAAATTGTACGTTAATTATTCGGGCGAATATGAGGCTGGCACCATCTTCAACGGCCCAGCGGTGTTTAATGAAGATTCGGAGAATTCGGATTTTCGGGTGGAGAGTGATGATGAGATTAATATGCTTTTGGTGGATGCCGAGACGAACACCGTGTGTATTGGAGGTGGGTGCAGTTCGGCCAGTCTTGACCTTTATGTAGCCGGTGACGCGGAGATTGGTGGAGCTTGTACGGGGTGTAGTTCGGATATGAATTTAAAGAAAGAAATCAGACCGCTCAAGGGTGCTTTGTCCATGCTGAGCGAAATCAAGCCGGTATTTTTTGATTTTAAAGACGATGAGCGAAAGACAAAAAATCGTCTGGATACGACCAATCATATTGGGGTGATTGCTCAGGATGTGGCCCGGGTCGCGCCTAATCTTGTTGGGCACGACAGTAGGGACTACCTTTTTGTTGAATATCAAAAATTGGGCGTGTTGGCGATTGCCGCTGTTCGTGAACAACAGGAATTGATAGATACCCAAGATAAGCGTATCGCCGCCCTTGAAAATGCCAGCGGACAAAATGGGGTACGGATCGCAGCGGTACAAGGTGATTCCAGGGTTGAGATGCTCGAAGAGCAGTTGCGCGCGCAACAAAACGAAATCACCAATCTTAAAAACCTTATTTTGCAGCTCGATGATAAGGGTCCGGTGATCACAACCAAAGCCCAGGAGCTCAGCGTTTTTGGCATCAATGCCCGCTCGTTTTTTGTCGCCCTTTTTGCGTTTTTTGCCATGAGCTTTTTGCCGAGAATGCGGCGGCGCAAATAAGATTCGATAAGCGTAGCCCGAAATCCGATGTCCGACGCCCGATAGCCCCTACATCACACCACACCGTATAAAATCCGCTGTATTTTCAGCCAAAAATAAATGCTGGACACCCTATGCAGACCCAGCTAGCCTTCCTCTATGGTGTTGTTATTCCCCCGTGTGCAGAGACCCTTTTATTTTCGCTTAAATTCCTGCATCTTTGTTTTTCTTACCGTGCTGAGCACTGCTTTTATCACAGGTTGTAAGGGGCCCAAAAATGCCTGTTCAGCCTCGGAGCATTGCCCTAAATCGAAATCGGTATGTTTAGAAGACAAGTGTGTCAAAGCTTGTCCGGGCTTTGCCGATGGTGAGACTTGTTGCAACGGCATCGTCGAAGAAGGTGAAGAGTGTGACGCGGGAGAAGGTAACAGCGATGAGCAGGCTGATGCCTGTCGCTCCGATTGCCGCGTAGCCCATTGTGGTGATTCGGTGCTGGATACGGGGGAGGAATGCGACCAAGGTAAGTTTAATGATGACGAAAAAGTTGACGCTTGTCGAACCAGTTGCAAGCAGGCCTTTTGTGGCGACGGGGTGATTGATACGGATGAGCTCTGCGACTTAGGTGAGTATAACTCAGCGGACAGTACTTCCACTTGTCGTATCGATTGTATCCCAACCTCCTGTGGCAATGGGCAGCTGGATGAGTTCGAAGAGTGTGATGACGGCAATGAATCGAATAACGATGATTGCACGAACAATTGCCAAAGCGCGGTTTGTGGTGACGGTTGGGTGCAGGGGGAAGAGACTTGCGACGGTGATGGCCTGGGCAATGGTGGCGAAACCGCCGAGTGTAATGTCAATTGCACCGAGGCCCGTTGTGGCGATGGTCGGATCAATGTGAGTGCCGGTGAAACTTGCGAAGATGGCAATAACGACAACACCGATGTTTGCCCTGATGGCGAAGGGGGCTCCTGTCGTGCAGCTGTTTGTGGTGATGGCATCGTGTGCTCATCTTTTGCTTGCATCAGCGGTCCAGGAGGCGGGGTTGAGCTTTGCGATGATGGCAACAGCGATAATGGGGATGACTGCACGGACGAATGTTCTGGAGTGCAGTGTGGCGATGGTTGGCTGCAAGGAAACGAAGTTTGTGACGGGGATGGTGAAGGCAATGGTGGCGAAACCGCAACATGCGATGCGGATTGCACCGCTGTGGAGTGTGGTGATGGAGAGGTTAATACGAGTGCGGGTGAAACCTGTGATGATGGTAATCAAAACGATAACGATGCTTGTCCTTCAGGGACCTCCGGCCAATGTAAGCATGCCGAATGTGGCGATGGCATCACCTGCACGAGTGAGTGCAGCACCAGCCCAAGCTTAAGCGATGTTGAGCAGTGCGACGATGGGGACGAGAATGATGTAGATCCAGCAACCACCGTAAACGCTTGCCGTCACGATTGTCGGAATCCATGGTGCGGTGACGGTATTGTCGATGCGCAAGAGGCCTGCGACCCTGGCGAAGGAAATTTCTCCAGCGCCTATGGGGGATGCATGGTCACTTGCGTTTATGCAGAGCGCTGTGGCGATGGTATTACTCAAGTGGCACAGGGTGAAGAGTGTGACGATGGCAACGAGAGCAACAACGATATGTGCCTCAACACCTGTATGTGGAATACTTGCGGCGATGGCCATCTTTGTAATCAATCGACCACGGTGGATGTCAACGGTGCCAGTCCCCAAACCATGAACTGTAGTACGGGCCCTAATCAAGGCAACGAGGAATGTGATGACGCTAATGCCAGCGGCAATGATTTGTGCGTGAGTTCCGCCGCCGATGAAAGCACGGCGCAAAAAGACCATTGCGCCATTGCCCGTTGTGGTGATGGCTCCCTCTGTGATGCGGAAGGCTGCAATACAGGAGCGGATAATGGGCCTGAAGCCTGCGATGACGGCACGGTTTCAAATGCGGATGGCTGTTTGGATGCGAATGAGGACAGCGGTGGTGCCGACCGCTGCGTGGTGGCTTTTTGCGGTGATGGTTTTACCTATGCGGGTACCGAGGCCTGTGATGATGGCAACAATTTGAATACGGATGGGTGTGTGAGCGGCGGTGCCACAACAGCAAGCGATGCGAATGATGATTGTGTGCTGGCGGTTTGTGGTGATGGTTATGTGGAAGACGGGGTTGATGAATGCGACGAGGGGTCAGCAACAAATTCTGATTCCGCACCTAATACTTGTAGAGCCAATTGCGATTTGCCTGCCTGTGGTGATGGGGTGGTGGATGCTTTAACGCCTTATGATGAAATCTGCGACAACAACGATGGGGATTTGGCGCATACAACCTGCACCGGCTCTTGTCAGCTTAATGCCTGTGATGCATGTGCAACTTGGGATGGTCTGGTGTTGAGCGCAAGCGTATCCCGATGTTCGCAGAACGGTGGTGCGGTATATACCAGTAGGGCGTGTAGCACGGTGACTGATTGCCAGGCATATTGCGATACGGACTCTTCTTTACATGCTGACACTGCGGCCTGTGCTCAAGCCGGGTGTGGAGGAAACTGTATTGCTGAAGGATGTACAGAGTATATCGCAGAAACTTCTCAGCGAGGCGAAGGCAAGCAATGCTATCTGGATGGCGATTTGTCACCCTATGATGGTTGCGAGTTTGAATCGTTCTTAGTGCGGCAAGGCTATCAAACGACGAATGCTAAATCGACGTTTTTAAGCGACATGGCAGCGCATGAGGCTGGGGTGGCGCTTGCCGTATCGTTGGAAGGCAGCGCTACGGCTTTTGATATTTGCAATTATTCTTATTCAGCCAGGGATGCCAGCCACCGCGCTGAAGGTCTTTTGGCTCACTGTGATGGGCAAGGAACGCTTGAGTGGTCTCAGTCATTTTATCATCCAGATGGGTCGTCATCTGGAGTACGCCTTGAAGCCGTGGCGGTCGCTTCCGGGGCGACCTATGTTGCAGCGTTAAGCGAGTCGACAACCCCGGTGATGGATTACGATGCGAATGGTGAAGGGGCAACCATCACACTAACGGATTGCTCAGATTCTAACCCCTGTTTGGTGGTGGCCAAGTACGACGATATTGCCTACCAGTGTTTCAATCCTGACGGCGCCGGCGAGTTTGTCGACCCGCCTGTCTCCTGTACACCGCTGGGGAATGATTGCGATCTGGGTGATGAGTGCAAGCCTTTTTCTGGCGGCCTGGATTGGGTAACGAAGGTGGCTGACACGATTGATGGCAGCGATTTCCTGTCGGATTTCGAGGCCAACGATATCAAGCTTACGGTTGATGGCAATGAAAATGTCTATCTCTCTTTGACAACCGAATATTCCTTTTCCGCAGCCAATGATACCGGCTCCTGCGGCGGTAATGTAACAGCCAGCCTGGGCAACGAGCGCTTCCTTGTCGCCAAACTTGATGGCGACGATGGCTCCTTTGCTGATGATTTCGGTTGTGATGGTACGATTGAGGCAGCCGTTAGCTTACGTCGGGCTGTCAACGCCATTGGAGTGAGTCCAACGGGAGTTTATGTTGGTGGTTATTTTGGCAGCTCCTCAACGGCAACATCGACGGAAGATTGGGTTTTTAATGGCACCTCCTATGCGCATCAAGGTGGTACGGATGGTTTCGTTGCAAAATATTCTCTGTCCGGTGAAGAGCTTTGGCTGCGGACCATAAGCGGTTCCAAGGAAGACACCCTTAGTGCGTTAACCCTCTTGGTGGATTCAGAAAACGTCGAGCAGGTGATTGTTACAGGTCATTTTACGGCCGAACTTAATTCTGTTACCGCCACAATTGCCGGTGATGGCGGCAGCGAAAATCCGGATGTGACTGGCGTCGGTTATATGGAGGGAACCCAGCAAAAAGTTCCCTACCTGGTTTCCTATTCCGGGGACGGTGCGTTGAATTGGAGTTATCAACCCACTGACCTCACTTATGATGCGGCGGGTATCGATGTCATCAGCACAAGTGGTGAAGATAAAATTTATTGGGCTGGTCGCTATCATGACCAATTGACCTTTGCTTCGGGGGTGGCGCTGCCCGATGAATCACGCACTCGGCGCTTTGTTGGACGTTTTGATGTTGATGGGGGATTTGAGTACGCGAAAGACTTAAGTGGACGCTATAGGCAAGTGGCTGACCATGGATTGTTTATTGCTTTGGTGCCAGCGGATTCGGCTGAAGATGCGAACGCCTTATTTGTCGCAGATGTGAACGAGGCGAATGGAGATCAAGCAGGCAACACCGCAAACGACTATTTGCTCGAAGGGCAAAGTGTGACCTTAACGGCTTGCGGTGGTTGTACAGACAGGGAACATTTCTTTTTGGCAAAAATACCAGACAGTTTGACAGATGCTGCTTATGCCAATCTTTGTGGCAATGGGGTCGTGGATGCGGGTGAGGAATGTGATGGTGATGGGGCAGGAACACCGGGTGAAACGGCTGCTTGCAACAGCGATTGTACTGCGTCTTCGTGCGGTGATGGGATGGTTAATGTGAGCGCCGGAGAGATTTGCGACAGTGGCGGCGAGAGCAGTGTTTGTAACAGTGATTGCTCGGCAGCCGTTTGCGGCGATGGGGTGTTGAATACAAGCGCGGGGGAAGAATGCGAT
>CAXGWX010000071.1:0-13543 GCA_964013445.1 uncultured Bdellovibrionales bacterium
TCTCACTACGTTCAAAAAACACAACTCTACTTAACGGTATAATTGGCCTTCAGGGGTTTGCCTTTAAACTCACCTCCACCGACCAGCTTTGGGGAGCTAAACATCAAGGTCGGTATATCGACAAACTATCGGCCCATCTTGAATCGGCAAGCTATTCCGCAAAAACAGGCGCAATGCAGGCAAAGTTTCGCACCCAAATCGGTAGCCCCAAAACCGTACGGCAGAGCCTGACGCAAACGACCATTCATCCCAGCTTGATTGTACTCGGACCTTCTAGCCAGAAT
This sequence comes from uncultured Bdellovibrionales bacterium, assembly GCA_964013445.1. Lineage (GTDB taxonomy): Bacteria > Myxococcota > XYA12-FULL-58-9 > XYA12-FULL-58-9 > JASMKV01 > JASMKV01. Next base: position 285 of record CAXGWX010000071.1, read on the forward strand.
ATTCTGACAAACCAGCGAGTTAGAGGGACAATTTGCCGTAACAGTCATAATGCTCCTTTCTTTTCGCGCTGGAAGCGGTGCAACAAAACAGATCTTGGCATCGAGCAAAGTGAAGATTATGTAGAACTCAATGCTCGCACATCTACGCCTACTTTATTTTGAACTTTCTCGAGGATATCCCCTGGCCCTAAAACTACTTTTACAAGAGTTAGGGTGCATAAAAATGGTAATCGTTGTTCTAAAACTTCAGTATCGACAATGGCTACAAAACCCTTTTAAGGAATTGAACCGCACCGCTCCCCCAAACGCCTCAGAGAAACTGTCACAAAGACAAATGCTACCCGCCGTATTACTCTATAAAATACTGCAGAACCATGGCTATAATTCAGAGGGAGCAAAAAGTATTGTTGCGAAGGTTGTGCACCAGGTTGCTTTCGAATTTTTAAAATTTAATGTGCCCACCATCAAACATAATGATGTTTACGAGCTTCCCCGAGCAAACCAAGAAAAAATCCTGAACGCTATCACTGCAAAATTTTTCAATGCCACAGGGCAAACCGAAATAAATAATGACAACACGTTTAGCTTTTTTGTTTCAAAGTGCTCTTTTGCTGCATACTCGAAGATATTGGGAGTCCCTGAACTCGCCCCGATATTTTGTGCCAGTGACAAGGCCTATTTTGATGCCTGCCAACCTGATGTATCGCTGACCCGCACCAAAACCCTTGCTGAAAACAACCTGCCCTGTGATTTTGTGTTTCGTTGGAAAGAGCAAGGCTCCGATGACTAGGCCGGCCTGTCTATTGGCTATTGTTGCACTTATTACTTGTTCACCAAGCGCAAACCTCTCTACACCTTCAACCAATATTCCAGAGGACTACCAACACGCCCTGCAAGCAAAAGGTGAACAATACAAGCCTCGCACGACGCATTTAAGAGCGGATGGTTCGCCAATATACATCAATGCTCTAATCCTAGAAACCAGCCCTTACTTACTTCAACATGCGCATAACCCAGTGAACTGGATGCCTTGGAGTGATAAAGCCTTTGAGCGAGCACAAAAAGACAACAAGCCCGTACTTCTAAGTGTTGGCTATTCTACCTGTCACTGGTGCCATGTTATGGAGCATGAATCTTTTGAAGACCTCGAGATAGCCAAATTCATTAACGAAAACTATATCGCTATTAAGGTCGATCGTGAAGAACGCCCTGATGTCGACGCCATTTACATGTCTGCTGTTCATGCCCTTGCAGGCAGAGGAGGTTGGCCGATGACTGTCATTATGACACCTGATCGCGAACCTTTCTTTGCTGGCACCTATTTTCCTCCACGCGCAGGCGTTAGAGGTTCGAGACGCGGTTTTATAGACATACTGCACGAGTTCAGCACGGCTTATAAACAAGATCCGAACCAAATCCTGAAAAAAGCGAAAACCGTAAGCCAACGTATTGCCAAACAAATGCAGCAGCAAGATAAAGGAGACCTGCCCAACAAAGACATCATTGCTCAGGCCGTCAGCACTCTGCGACGCAACTTTGATCCCAAATGGGGTGGCTTCTCAAAGAGGCCAAAATTCCCTCGCTCGGTTAATATTGAACTACTGGCGCGTCACTATAAAAAAACCAAAGATAAGACATCCTTGAATATGTTAACCCATACACTGGAGCAAATGGCTGCCGGTGGAATCTATGACCAAATCGGTGGCGGCTTTCATCGATACGCTGTCGATCAACGCTGGCTCGTTCCACATTTCGAAAAAATGCTCTACGACAATGCACAGTTGGCAACAGCTTATCTTGAAGGCTATCAATTGACCCAAAAACACCTCTTTGCCAACATTGCGCAAGATATTTTGGACTATGTTGATAGAGAAATGACGCACCCACGAGGTGGGTTTTATTCCGCCACTGACGCGGATAGCGTTGGTAGCGACGGTCATCCTGAAGAGGGTCTATTTTTTACCTGGACGCCAGAAGAACTACAGGACGTTTTGGGAAAAAAACAAGGAAAACTTGTCGGCGAACACTTCGGCATCACAGCCCCTGGGAACTTTGAAGGGCGCTCCATTCCAAATCTCTTGCATTACTCAAATTCTGCTGCTGAGATCCCGGCCAAAAAAGCTAAGCTTCTTGAAGAGACCGCTGTACAAACCAGAGCACAACTTTATTTGGCCCGCGCCAACCGCATCCCTCCAGGGCTCGATGATAAAATACTCACATCATGGAACGGCCTTATGATTTCAGCTTTTGCTCGTGTAGGTCAAACCCTCAACAATACAAACTATATACAACGCGCCGAAAATGCCGCTGGCTTTATTCTTCAATCCATGCGCCACAAGGAGGGGTGGCTCTGGCGTTCCTGGAGAAATGGGCAAACCAAATACCGGGGCTATTTAGACGATTATGCTTTCTTAATTCAGGGGTTGCTCGACCTCTATGAAGCAAATTCACAATTGAAATGGTTAAGCGCTGCCATCGCGCTGCAAACCTATTTAGACAAAAACTTTTGGGACGAAACACACGGCGGTTACTATTTCACAAGTGAAGATCACGAAAGACTTCTCACCCGTAATAAGCCCAGTTACGACGGAGCTGAGCCCGGCGGAAACTCCGTTGCTTTTCTCAATCTTTTACGACTTGAGCAATTTACGCTTCGACCAAAATACAGAGAGCGAGCAGAGGAAGGCTTTAGAGCCTTTTCCAACGTACTCCGCTCCCGTGCCGCAGCCCTTCCAAAAATGCTTTGCGCTTTGGATTATTTTCTCGATCGACCTCTACAAATAGCTCTCATTGAACCAGAGAATGGGATCAAATCTACAGCCTTTCAAGACATTCTAAGTGGATACTTCATTCCAAACCGAGCCATTACCCACATACGAGCTGGTCAGGAACTCAAATCTAACGCCCAAGCAATACCATGGCTTAAGCGAAAAAAACCTCTAGGACAAAAGACAACGGCTTATATTTGCCGAGGTAGCGTCTGTGAACTGCCAACCAACGACCTTGCAAAATTTAAAGAGGGGCTTCTGCGTTATCAACAAGGCCCTCATCTTTAGCTTCATACTTAATAAATCCCAGCGCTATAAGCGCGGGCGCTAAAAGAAGATCTGCAAGTAGGGCTGCAACAAAAACGACCGGAAGATATGCGCCAAAAACATAAGTGCTGTAATACTCGCTCAAGACATAAGGAAAAAAGCCGAGCCCTAAAACCATAGAGGTCATTAAGATCGCTCTTCCTGAGTAGGAAAATGCTTTAGATATAGCCTGTGCCGATGTAGCGCCATGTAACATTTCGATCCGATACCGCATAAGAAAATGAATTGTGTCATCAACGCCTATACCAATAGCCAGAGCACCTAAAACTAAAGTGTCGGAATCAATATCATCATATAAAAAGGCCAGCAGTGCCGCTAAGAATAAAACAGGAAAGACATTCGGCAACATTGACCATAATCCATTACGCACAGAACGAAAGGCTATAATCATCATAAAAGCGACTGAAATAAATGTAAAAAGCAAACCATCCTGTTGCCCATCAACGATATTATCCAGCCAGCCACCAATAAGATACATAATGCCTGTTGGTTCCAGCCGAACATCGGGCCCAAAAATCTTTTTTGCTTCTTGAGCAATTTGATTGCCAACATGAAAACAGGCACGGAAATCTTCATTTTTCAAACGCACGGAAAGATGTACGAGACGCCGGTCAAAATCAATAAGGCGATCTAAGTCAGAACCGCCAGCGTTTTCAAAAAGCAAAAGATATTGAGCCAGCCCCTGGCGAGTCTGTGGATAAAGAGATTCATCACCTGTATTCTTAAGTGCTTCGTGTTCCTGCATAAAGACATCAAGGACCGAATAAACATGCCCAACGTCGCTTCGCTCCTTAATCTTATTCTGTAATCGTTCCAGTTTTTGCATAAATTCCGGCTCCAAAATGGAGCCCGGTTTTTCCGTATCAATCAGAAGGTCAAAATAGTTGCTCTCATGGAAATTCTTTTCGAAAAACCGGTTATCAACGGTTATATGATTATCTGGGTCTAAACGCTCCACCATATTTGTCTCGATTGTGAAACGACTCAAGCCCAGCGCGATAAAGACTGCGACCAATAAGAATCCGGACAAAACTCGCCAAGGATGAGAGACGGACAGATATTCACAATATTTAAGAAAGCGATCGATTAGCGTCTGTAATCTTCCTGTGGCTCCTACACGCCACGCTTTGGGCGGCCCCATAAAACTCAGAATTATGGGCACCAAAGTCAAAGCTAAGAGAAGAGAAATAGCAACACCAAACCCCAGAACCCAACCCAGTTGCCTAAACACAGGCGTCGGCACAAATGAAATACTCAGAAAGCCAAAAAAGGTAGTCAGGGAAGTGTAGTAGCATGCCCATCCAACATCCGTAGCACTTTCAATTAAAGCCTTTTCTTTTTCGACGCCGCGCTCCAATTCCACCAAATAGGCTGAGCAGAGGTGAATGACGTCAGAGAACCCTACAATCAATACTGCCGCGGGTACAATAGACAACATAATATTGATATATGGATCTACAAAGGTTGAAAGGCCCATCGTCCACAAGACTCCCACTCCTGATACACCAATCGCTAAAATCGCCGGCCACAGTTGTCTAAAGAGTAAAAATGCGACCATGAAGAGAACAACCGCAACAACAGGAAAAATTGTTTCTAAGCTGTAATAGCTCTGCACAAATATTTCGGCCATGACAGCCACGAGTCCCGTCTGTCTCTGCATCTTCCTGTCAAACCCGTGTTGCTCGAGAATATTGGCCACTTGCCCCAAGATATTCGGAGCCGTTTCCGCTGACCTCTCGTCATCCAGAGTTAATTCGACAGCGACCACATGATGCTTTCCATCATGCGAAAATAACACTCCACCCACGAACGGGTCCTCATGAATGGCTTCACGCATTTGCGTAAGGTCTTTACCGTCCAGCACCTCATCAACATAGTTTTCAACATATAAAGTATCATTTTCCGCAAACACATGCTGTGCATCAAGCATGTTTAGAACGCGCTCGACCTCTTCGAGCGCCTCAATTTCGTCGATAGCACTACGTAAATTTTCCGCATTTTTCTTGTCAAAAATATCAACATGCTCCAGCGCAATAACGATAACCTCATCTCGACTGTATTCTCGCCCGTGACTTAAGTAGCGTGCGTAATCCGGTGATTCCGCAAAAAACATACGACTAATAGAGGAAGCAACAACCGCATCTTTCAAAGGCACAAAACAAGCCAAAGATATTAATGACAAAAGTATTAATACACCGATGCGGTATTTTAGAATCAACTCAAGATATAATCGCATCAAAGAAAGCCCTTAGGGGCACGCAGCATCCAGTGCTCCTGCTGCTGGAATGATAGGTGCCATATTTTCGTCGAGTGAAGCCAGGAAACATGTGTACTGATATCGTGCACCATCTTGGTTAAAAGCCACATAATGACCCAAGTCATGCGGCGCAGCATAATGTATAAGCGCTGCACTTTGGCCATCCATATTCCCTTGCACCGGATATGTAAGTGGTTCGAGCGCTGCCAAATCTAAATGGTCAGGAAGCAGTTCTTCAACCGAGTCCCCTACGAGGGGCACTCCCAAGGGGACTGCCAATGCGGCCTGAGCACGCGGTGCAAAATACCCATCCCGATACCCCGCGGGCATTAGAACATGGCGCTTCGGCATACCCTCGTGCCGCTTCCGTAAGACATACGGTGCTTTAACAATAGGGTCGACGTGATCCCAACCATTCTGCAAAGCGTGAATAAAAGGGTGAGCGCGATGTACGGTCTTGCCCTCTCCCAGCCTCGCCATCAAAACTAAAGTATCATTTAAAGGAAAAGGCTCTGTCGCACTCACTGCCACTTCAGCCAACATACCCCCTGCCCCCGACAAAACAAATGCCTTGACCCGAGGCTCAACCGTTGCCCAAGGCACAGAAAGTGTTGATCCCATTGATTGGCCCATAGCGGATAAACGATTTGAATCAAAACGAATCGTGCCCTCACTTTGACCAATAGCCGTTTGCTCTGCAACGGAACCATCAATTTCCCAAGAAACCAGCAGGCGAGACCAGAGGAGCAATTCCATAATAGCCACTTGAAAATTGTCGATTGTCGCATCCGGGTTATCAATGAGGTTATAGAGCTTAAGGCCGGTAGTATCGGGCGGACTGTACCGATCTCCATGCAACGAAAAATCAATTCCCATTGTGGCAACACCACGCCGAGCCAGCCATTCAGCTGGACCTGTACCTGGAACCGCATCCTCAGCTTCATCATAGGGTATCTCTTCTTGCGGGCCTCGATCGATTGTCTGATACCAGTGCCCACCGGAGCCGTGTAAAAACATCGTCAGAGGAAAACCACTTGTCGGTTGGGTGCTCTTTGGAACAGTTAAAGCAACGCGGACACCCTGGTATTCCTTGATCACCGGATTTCCATCCTCGCCCCAAATAATTCCACCGTTGCCAGGGCTTGAATAGGGACGACTTCCTTCTTGAATGACTGGCATGTTAAACCTTGAAGTAAGCACTTGATAACTTTCGTAGGTTTCCGCAGCAACCCAAGGCTCGGCTTGCTCCGGCAGATCAATTGTTTCAGCCCATGCTGCAATCTTTAAAAGAGTCGTATTCGGGTCAAAGGTCGAAAAACCCGCAACGCCAACAATCTTATCCACATCAAATTTGGTTTGCTTCAATGTTTTTTTGAGTAAAGTGTAGTTTTGACTCATGGCACAAGAACAGTCTTCACTTTTTTCGAATTTCTTATGAAACGACTCGCTCCGGCCAAGTGGTGTACCATCAGCATCCTTTACCGAATCCGTAACGACCAGCGCATATTTTGAATTGGGCTCACGCAAAAAGCCGAACACTGGAATCGCTGCCAAGAGGTTCTCGGGCGTATAATTGTCCACTGGGGGAATGGAGACATCAATAGGGATTCGTTCTCCCCAAACCTCCGATGTCTCATCAATATTTATGAGAAAAACGCTCGCATCACTGGAAAGACTCGCGCGAGCATCTGCTGGCAGAGTGCTTTCATCAATGGCCCCTGTCAACTTTATAAAAACCCCCGAACTCAGCCCCCAACCATCACGTACACGTTTATCCACCAAGCTTAGCCAGCGCTCACTAAAATCGTTATACCAATCGCTGCCCGGCCAATCCTCCACATTATAGGAGCCATCATCTTGCAACCGACCATCACTTGGCATCGGCAAAGCCCAAAAATCATCACTTTCATCATCAATATAAACCTGCGTCGGCCGTTCAGTGTAAGATGAGCACCCCATGACCAAAAAAGCCAAGAGAAATGCAATTAAATAGCCACTTTTATGCCCACTCAAGAGATAACGCGCTACTCGAAAATCCATACAATTTTTATGGCAAATATCGAAGTAAATAGCTATTCTAAACCGAAGACAATGAGGACTCAAAGAAGACCCAAAAACATCGGTTTTAGATGGATTAGAACAATTGCTTTCTTTTCCTGCACCATTTTGAGTGCGAGCTGCGGGCTCAGAGACGAGCCTGAAAGCGGCGAATGCAGCATGGGCGATGAGTGCGAGGGAACCACTGAGAAAACAGCCTGCCTGCAACTTACTATTCGAGCTGATCCAGATATACGTAAAGATAAGCCTGATAAACTTAAAGGAAAGTTGCATGGTGCGGTCTATAAGGGTGGTGATGTGGGTGCTCTTGGACCAGGCGACAATGAAAACATCTATGGCGACGAAATTAATGATGTGGATTTAAGTACGGAGGAAAGTGCCGTCACAATGATCTTTCCCAATATTCAAGCCCGTGATTATCAGGTTCTCATGTATATCGACGCCAACGGTGACGATGAAGCCAATATTGGCGAGATTGTCACATTCCCTACCGATCCCTTTGACGCTCCAGCCAACGTAAAGACCTGCACAGAAATCACTCTGGACACACCAAAATATCTATAGTTTAAAGCTTATATGAACCGGACAACACCGAAACTTGTATGTTTTGATATCGGTGGCGTGCTCATCCGCATTGTTGGACAACCACAAGAGGCATTTTTGCGCGCAGGAGAGGAGCTCCCCTCTCACATACCTTGGGAGCAACTCTGGAGCCAAACTCTTGCCCTTTACGACTCTTTTGAACTGGGTGAAATGAGTGTCGACCAGTTTCTGGAAAGGTCTTCTGAGCTGACAAAAATGTCTAAGGAACAGATCGCGAATGTTTGGGAAAACTGGCTAATTGAACCATTTCCTGGAACGCCACGAGTTATAGAGCGTGCGAAGCAGACAGGCATTCTAACCTCCTGCCTGTCCAACACCAATCTCTTCCATTGGCAAATGATGACAGGCGCTGGCAAAGACGCGCTGCCTTTGGATCGCCTTGATATTCACTTCACCAGCTTCGAACTCAATTTAGCCAAACCAAATCCTGAAATATTCACTTTCGTAGAACAAAAAACTGGTCTCGCCCCTAATGAAATCCTCTACTTTGATGATTCACAAATTCATATATCGGCAGCGCACCAACAAGGCTGGCAGGCCCACCTCATCACGCCGAGTGAATTGCCCGCGCAGCAAATGGAGAGAGTATTTCAGCGCTTTCCAGAGCTGTCCTTCTAATGATGACTGAACGCACTCCAACAACAATACTTAGCGGTTTTTTGGGCAGTGGCAAAACAACCTTGCTCAACTGGGTCTTGAAGGCAGACCATGGCTATAGGGTTGCTGTTATTGTCAATGAGTTCGGGCAAGTTGGCATTGATGGCGCGCGCATCATGGGTGCCTCCCAGTTTGTCGAGCTGGATAATGGCTGCCTCTGCTGCGCCATTAACGATGACCTGCAAAAGACCTTGGCCGATCTCAAAAAGGACACAACATTTGATCATTTAATTATCGAAACAACTGGCTTAGCCGATCCACTTCCGGTCGCCTGGACTCTAACGAAGCCGGGGCTCTCTGAGCAATATTCCATTGAAACAATATTAACGGTCGTCGATGCTTTCAATCTTGAACGCGCATTAAAGACCTCCCAGGAAGCGGAACTCCAAATCGAACGGGCAGACCTTTTGATTCTTAACAAGGTTGACCTGGTCGAAGAAGATCTGCCCCAAGTTGAGGAAATGATAGAAACCATCAATGCTCATGCACCCATCATTAAAAGTGCATATGGCGAAATTGATTACTCGTTTGTGTTTAATCCCTCCCATCATAAAGGCAAAGAACTAAGGGTTAACGAGGGTGGAACAAGCCACCATCACACTGTCTTTGACGCCTGGACTTTTCAAACAAAAGATGTCTTTGACGAAGGACTCCTGGAGGATTTACTCTACGCCCTACCGGACAACATTTATCGTGTTAAGGGGATTGTAGAACTCGATTCCGAAATGGGCTGGACGGACATCAATGCGGTAGCTGGTCGCATTGAACTTAGACCCAGAAGCGAACAAGTGCGCCAGCAAGGTGGCGCTTTGGTGTTTATCGGAAGAGAACTGAATACTGAACAACTTAACAAACTTTGCAATGCTGCTTTAGCCTCTAGAGTGAACTAAAGTTGCCTTCTCAACTCGTTATTATATAAATGGTGCGATGGAAAACGATCAAGGACAAATATATCTATTTCGACGCATCTCGGAACTTGCCCTCATTTCTGAAGGAATCGTCAATGCCCTTGAAGGGCAAGATTACCGACGCTTTGATATCCTTATACAGCAGTCCCGCAAGCTAAAGGCCACGGTTCGGGAGCTAAAAAAAACTGTAACCAAATTTGACACCGATTCCCCCGAACAAGAAAAAGAGGTTCATGATACATTAAAAGAATATCTTGAAAAGATAAATGCTGCAGAAGTTGCAACTCATCGACATATAGAAGGGCTCGTTCAAACGAGGTCAAGAGATGAACTTCTCTCCACCCCTGAAGGTTGTGCTGTGTTTGCCGAAATACTTCTTCCTGCAAGCTGGGACCTGGAGCAAGGACTCGTTGGCATTATTGGTTCAGGTGGTCATTTCCTTGCACAAAAACTACAAGAGCGCGGGCAAAAAAGGATTTTGATTTATGACCCAAGTCATGACCCGGAGAATAGTAAATATCCGGAAGGAGTCATGATCGCGCAAACGAATATCGACATTGCAGAACTATGCTCCAGTATTCAGGGAGCCCCTTCGACGATGCACATCACCAGTCGCAGCCCAGATCCAAATATTTCAGACAGCGAGTATAACGAAATTGCTGAGCTTTTTCGAGAGGGCGTAACAACACATCAGATTATGCAGAACACTGTCGATCGTTTTGGGGAATATTGGGTGACACATTCTATCGAAAATATCCCTTACATTATTCAACACCCCAGCCTAAAGCAGCTGGAAAGAGCCGTACGGGGGCGACCTCTTATCATGGCCTCGCCCGGTCCATCTTTGGACAAAAATATTGATGAACTTTATAAAATTCAAAATAAGGCCGTTATTTGCTGCATCAGTCAGTGTGTGGGTAAATTGATATCCAAGGGAATAAAGCCGGATTTTGTTTTTGCAGCTGACCCACAAAATCTCATCAGCCATTTTGAAAAAGTAAATGGTGATAATGTTGGCGCTCTTGTCCTGGCTGCAACGGTTAATCCGAAGCTTTACAGGGTTCCTGCCACCAGATTTATAACAATGGCCGCCAACGGGCAAAGTGATGAATGGTTGCTTGGTTTCCTCGGCCAACAGCCCAATACATCAGCTGGTGGCTCGGTGGCCTGTTCTGTTTTTGCACTATCCGCTCAAGCCAAATGCCATCCCATTATTCTTGTAGGGCAGGATTTGGCCTTCAGCGAAGGGCGGCGGTATGCTGAGGAAGCATCAAAAGCAGAGCTTAGTCTGCAATTCAGTGAGGATGGTAAAAGCTGGGTTGCAGTCGGCGAGGCCGATAAATCATTCAATGATGAGATACCGCTTGAACAAGATAAGTCTAATAAATATGCTAAACTTATACAACTTCCGGGCTATTACGGAGAAACTGTTAACACAAGCGAAGATTATAAAATATTTTGGAATTGGTTTGCCAAAAGTGCAACAAATCTCAAAGACGAACTACTTTTTCTTAACTGTACTGAAGGGGGAGCTTTTATTCCAGGGATGGAGCATATCCCCCTAAAAGAAGCTGCTGAAAAATATTTGCATGATGAGATCGACAAAGAATCTCTGTATCTGGAAGTTTACAAAGACTTTGATAGAGAAAAATCGATAACGGAAGGCCTCTACAAGCTCGAGGAAGCTTTAAGCGGATTAGAAAGATGTTCAGAAATAACTAAGGACGCAACACTTCTTCTTGATGGTCAGGGCCCGAACAAACTGGAAAAACTGGACTTACTCGAATCTGAGCTTATGGAAGAAGTAAAAAAAGCACGCTTTATTAGCATCTTCAAACCTCAAGAGATACGCGAGGCCCTCAAAGAATTAACACATGTTGATACGGTTGAAGAGTCTTTTATTGCATCGAAAAAATTGTATGCGATTATAAACGACTGCCACAAAACTATGGAGCAACCTCTTAAAAACGCTATCGCTATACTCAAAGAAATTAAAAATTGATATTATCTAGATAATCCAGCGGCAATCTGCGCTGAAACTCGTAATTTTCATTCCTGTAAAGCTGCGAGTAAACCATCAAATTACGAATAATTTTCTTCACGTATAGTCGTGTTTCTCGATATGGAATCTCTTCAATAAAAGCATCAACGTCTAAGGAAGAGCTCCAGTCTAACCATTCGGCCACCTTCCGTGGTCCCGCATTATAACTTGCTAGAGCAAGAGCAATATTGCCGTGAAACTTTTTCAGGAGCTCGCGTAAATACCATGCGCCAAACTTCATATTCGTTTTCGGCTCATTCAATTTGTCGATAGCGAAATGTTCTTCTCCAATAAGCGCCGCTATTCTCTGCGCAGTTGGCGAAATAATTTGCATTAAACCGTAGGCTCCAGCGACAGAAAAAGCTTCTTCATCGTAAGCGCTTTCTTGTCTTATCAGCGACAAGAGTAAAATGGTGGATAATTTAAATTCCCGCGCCACCTCTTGAATATCGTTCCGATAAGCGTCTGGGTACGCTAAGTGAAAAATTTCTTTTTCTTCTGCCAGCGCCCCCTCTTTGAGCTCTTCACGAAAAGTGCTTCCTATCAACCGGTAAGCGCCGTCAAAATCTCCCAAGGAATAAAGCAGGCGAGCTTTCGCATAAATAATAGATGCTGATGAGGCTGAGCGATAGCCTTCTAAACCGATAACCTCCTCTGAAGCATCCTTATGAAAGCCAAACTTCATCAAAGACTGCACCCGTTTGCCTTTCGGCGTGCTCCACTTCAAAACATCGTCCTGCCAAGGAAGCTCCTCGGGTAAGGACAAGTGAATAGCATCTTCTTTAGCTGGAATGAGGTTCCCCAAGAGGCCCCGATCAATATCCAGACGATTTTCGCCCCTCTCGGGTTTTGTATTCAAAGCCAGCAACAATTCTGGCGCTTCAAGATCGGCACGGGCATCCGCTGCGTAGGCACCATAAAAAGTAAGCGGTCCCATATCCACAACTTTTCTATAAAACCGTTGCGCCTCCTCCTGTAAGCCCCTTTTCTCCATAATTCTAGCCATCCAGTAGGTTGCCCGCTGTCCATGGGCTAAAGACAGAGGTTTGGCTATCGTCCGCTCCAAGTGTTTGCTCGCAAGTTGGAAGTCATCCAAGCGATAGGCGCACCAAGCAATAAACCAATGTCCATTTTGAACATCGTTTCCTTTCTTGTAGCGGGCAACAAAATTTTGAAATAAGCGTATCGATTGCCTATAGCGCTTACCGTTAAAGGCAAGCCATGCTGCTTTATAGGATGCCTCACGTACCTGCTTTGCCCGTGGATATCCTTTGGTGAAATCTTGATAGATTTCTATCGCCGCATCAAACCGCTCCTGAGCTCCATAGGCTCTTGCCAACCAAGTTGTATAGAGATAGCGCTTTTCTGAACTTCTTGCCTGCTTAAAGAGCTGCGAAAAAATAGGCAAGGCTAACTCCGGTTTACCCTCACGCAAGTGCAATCGTGCAGAAAAAAACTGATGCTCTTTCTTTGCTTGTTGGTTCGGCAGGCGACTTTTAAGCTGACTCAACAGCTCTTTCGCATCGGAGAATTTACGAGCCCAAATAAGTCGATCCAACCAGCGCATTTCTGCAACAAAACTCAATGGCGGAGCACTACCCCGCGCAACCATTTTGTCATGAGCTAAGCGAGCCAACTTG
>CAXGWX010000072.1:0-13423 GCA_964013445.1 uncultured Bdellovibrionales bacterium
TGAGGATGGACACATAGGGGAAGGGACCATTGTGGCGGTTCTGGATACGGGATTGGAACTGGAGCATCCCGACCTCCAGGAGAACGTCGTTGAGGATGGTTCCTATAACTTTCTGAACGGCTCGGGGGATCCTACATCGGGTTCCAGTTCTGGGGACCATGGAACGTCGGTGGCCGGGGTTGTTGCTGCCCGCGGTTGGAATGGGGTTGGCTTACGGGGCATCGCGCCGGCTGCTCAGCTCAAGGGTTTTAATTTCCTGAAGAGTCAACTGACCGCCAATCAGGTCTTCGCCAATGGTGGCAATCCTCTCTCTGCGGATGTCAGCGTGTTCAATAAGAGTTACGGTTATGAGAACACGGTTGAGATGCAGGTTAACGAGTTTCTCGAAGCCCAGCTCTTTGAGGGGGTGAGTGATTTACGGGATGGCAAGGGGGCAATTTATGTCAAATCAGCAGGCAATGGTTTTCGCAGCTTTTCAGTCATCACCTGTATCGGTAGCTCGGTGGTGGATTTCTCCGATGAAATTTCCTGTCAACATACCAATATGGATGCGACCCGAACCTTGCCTTATAATATGATTGTTGGCGCGTTGAATGCGGGAGGCACCAAAGCATCATACTCCACAGTGGGCTCTGGGGTTTTTATCTCTGCGCCTGGTGGCGAGGATGGGATCTCGTCCGATTACTACGAAACCATGGGCTACAGTCTCAGCGGGATTCCTGAATACCGTTTTTCACCGGGCGTCTTGACTACGGACCAGACCGGTTGTCATCAGGGCTATAGCCCGGGCACAGAGAACTCTTTCGAGGCGGGCTCCATCAGTGCCAACAGCTCTTGCGACTATAGCGTGTCCTTTAAGGGGACATCCGCCGCAGCGCCTTTGGTCAGCGGGGCCAGCGCGGTCATTCTTGGGGCTTACCCGGAATTAAGCTGGCGGGATTTGCGCTTTATCCTGGCTTCGAGCGCACGGAAAGTTGATGCGGAACATGAGCCGGTAGTGAGAACATTGAGCGACGGCGATTATACGGTGCGTTACGGTTGGGCCGATAACGCGGCAGGCTTTTCTTTTCATAACTGGTATGGGTTTGGTGCGCTGGATTTGGATGGAGCAATGGCTTTGGCGGCAAGCTTCTCCGAAGATTTTGGTGAATTCCTAATTTCCGAATGGCAGGTGAGCCCAACCCTCGATTTGAGTATAGCCGACAACAGTATTGCTGGCGCTTCTGGTACACTGACTTTCGCCGAGGATTGGCAGGTTGAGTCGGTGCAAATACGGGTGAACATTTCTCACGGTCGCACCGGCGAGCTTGGTATTGAGTTGGTCTCGCCAAGCGGCACTCGCTCTGTGCTTGCACACGCGCGTAATGGCTGGACCCAAACCAACTTGAGCAACATGGTGCTTTTGAGCCACGCTTTCTATGGCGAAGATGGGGCGGGGGATTGGCGCTTAGAAGTTTTTGATGCGGATGGAACCAATCATGAGGCGGGTGTCTTAGAGGATTGGGCTCTGCGAATTTACGGACACGAAGGGTAAAACAAATGCTTGTTGCAGAACTTCTCTTCACATTCTTGCTGAGTACTGCGCCGCTTGAGGGTAATCATACTCCGCCGAGCACAGGTGATGCTCCAGCCCTCTGGGATATGAGTGAGGTAACATTCGAACAACGGGAAGGGCGCTTTGTCTTTTTGCACGGTGTCTACGCCCGAGCGACAGCAGATACTTTAGCATTTTGGGGTTGGCCTATGGCGCCGGGACAAAGTTGGTGGATCCATCCCCAGCCCGCGCCAGAAGTATCAAAAACTCTTCTGCAGGCTGAAGGCGAGGGGAGTGATAAACGTTATCCGGTCGTATGGTTGGAATCCCAAGAGCGCTTAGGCGCCCTGACCGGATTGATAAAGCTCAAGCTGGACAATCTTGATTATCTTAAAACCCTTGAGCAAAACAGGGACTACCGGATTCTTAAGGTCTTTCGTCGCCAAGGTTTGGTTTTGCTATCACCTCTAGCGCCTGTGGAGCTGCCCGAAGCTTTACGCTTTTTTCGCGCCAGTCCGGCGGTGCAGCGGGCGGAATTGGATGTGTTGCTGGATTTTGCCCAGCCCAACTGACCTAAATCAACAAAAGCTTCGTCTTTTCAGGTATCTGGGAATAAAATTTAAAGTTTGATTTGTATTCGACGATGGCCCTCATCGGATGGTTCCGTACCCTCAAGGCAAGGAGGTTGTGTATGGTTGCCAAGAAAGTATATGGGCTTGACCCACAAGCTCTTCAAGTCCCTTGGCTTGAATCGCCGTTCACTCCTCAACTCCTGGAAAATGCTGATCTCAATGAAGAGCAGCGATCCCTGTGCGAAAGATACGCCGAGGATGGTTATGTGATTATCGATCTCGGTTTGGATGATGAATTCTGTGAAGAGCTTATTCGTTGTTTGGATGGACGCTATCATGAAAAGGGTGCGCCCACATTCAGTTCCAGCCATCGGATTGAAAATGCCTGGACCATCGATGAACCAAAAGTGCGGCAGGGGGTTTTGGGGCTGGCCAATTCAAATCAAGTGTTGGACACTCTCCGGTTGCTTTATCAGCGTGAGCCCATGCCTTTTCAAACCCTAAACTTCCCAAAGGGAACCCAACAGCGCACACACAGTGATACAATTCATTTTCATTCGAAGCCTGCTCGATTCATGTGTGGGGTATGGGTGGCTCTGGAAGATGTGCATCCGGACGCCGGCCCTTTACACTATTATAAGGGCAGTCATCGGCTACCGGTTTACGACCTCTTTGACCTTGGACTGAGTGCTTACGGCAATAAGGATGCGTCCGGCAATGCCTATGGCACCGCAGGGCCAGCTTATAAGCACTACGAGGATTTTTTGGAGCAGCTGGTTAAGTCAACAAACCTCCCCAGAGAAAAGGCATTCCTTAAACGAGGTCAGGCGATTATTTGGTCGGCGAATCTTTTGCATGGGGGTGAGCCGATTAACAACCCAGAGCTTTCCCGGCATTCGCAGGTGACCCATTACTATTTTGATAACGCGAGTTATTACGCGCCATTGATGTCCGATCCATTCCTTGGACAAATCTTTTCTTCAAGTGTGCTCAACCTTAGGACCATGAGCCCTATAGAGCACTATTATAATGGCGCCAGAATGACGCCCGAACCTTGTCTCGTTCCAACAGGACCGCAGCAGCAACATGAATGTCCAGCGACTATCGATTTGCAAAAGCTTGTAGACAAGGAAGGCATGCGGACAAATGTGCTGGTCTGGCCTGATTATGCTAAGCCTGAGGAACTCGAACGTTTGGTGCGGGAGTTTGCATGCCATATGAAGAGTAAGGGGAATGCTCGTCTTTGTCTGCGCTACGACCCAGCCCTGGATATTCCTTTGAGCCAGGCGATTACCAATCTTCGCAGCGCTTTTGTGGCCATGGGGATGTCGATGGATGAACTCGATATTGTCATGCTGAATGGACCGATGCGTATTTCAGATTGGGCAAGCTTGAGTTCATTTACCACATGCATTCTGGATATCGAAACTGCAGCCAACGAACGGCAGGCATTTCTGGATGAAGTTAAGGTACCTAAGCTTGCCTCCGGCGAGGCCTTCGCTGCTCTTTTGGCCGAAATTGGCTAATAGACGTTCTTTTACCCTTTAAAGTCACCATTTTTCCCGCTATTCACCGGTAAATTTCTGGTCGCCTGGTTTTTCTTCAGTTATGTTGAAGAGGCGCACATTCTTGGAGGGAATTGACATGAGTTTTGATGCAGTAACCCAGTTTCTGATTAAACTTGGCAACGAACAAGCTGTCTATGAGGGTTTACGTTTGGTGATGGCACAACCATCCTCTGGTGTACAAACGATTGTCGAATTTGCTCAGGGGCATGGATTTGAATTTACCTCCGCAGAATTCAACTCGGTGGTGAAGGGTGCCTTAAAGCTCGATGGCGATTTGGAGGCTCCGGAAGAACCTTATGCATTCGAACGAATTTCCCGGTTGCGACGCGAGCGCTCAAAAATGCATCCTATGGATTAGTGCTATTGAATTCCACGCTTGAGCATGTGGACTTGCATCGGATCCGTCGTATTAAAAAGAGAAACAACAACTTCATTGCCATTGATGAGTCGAAGGTTTGGGGTCATATCAGGCCATAGCTTTGCTGCCTCAGCGCCGACTTTTTGCGCTGCATCAAGCATCGCGTCGAGCTGAGGTTTGTCCTCGGCACTAAAGTAGAGGCTAAAGCGTGCGCCTTCAGCGAGGCCAGCAGCGCCTTTCTTTAAACCATCGAGCATGGTTTGCTGGTAATTTGTCGGCTCTTGCTGCTCTGTGGGCTGGATTGGGCCAGCCTGACCGGGGCTTTTTACAAGCATGATGCATCCTTTGCTAAGTTATCTCTCTTATCGTGCTTTTTCTTAATTTGGTTGCTAAAACCGCACCTGTCAAGCGCTTCATGGCTTGGACTCGGTTTTGGCCTCCATATCGTGCCGAGCAAAATGCCTGAACATACCATAAAGTCCTTTAATATCACGGCTTCGCAGCTCTATACGATCCAGCAAGCGCTGCAGTTTTGGGGCAAACCTGGATTTGTGCAATCGCTGAAAATACTCCTGCTTGTCCAGGGCATCGAGCCAAATGGCGTGTAGATGGGCAAGCTCCGCGGGGGTGGCCAAGGGATCTGCGGCTGGGGGCAGGTCGGGCTCCTGACGCAGGAGATAGAGCGTGATGGCCACCGCATGACTCAAATTGAAGCTTTTGAACTCACCGGGCATTTCCAGCTGCAAGCAGGCCTGGCAGAAAGAAAGTTCCTCATTACTCAGGCCCGCCGCCTCGTTGCCAAAGACCAGCGCCAGGCTTTGGCTATGGGTCTTACTGACCCGCTGGTGGATATCTGGGACACTCAGGCGCGGGATAGACTCACAATTACGTAAATCCGCGCTCGTACCGACGATGAAGTCCGCACCCTCACAGGCGCTCTGCAGATTCGAGACCACTTGCAAACCGTCCCGCTGCTTATGGGCATGTAGGGCGTATTGTCTAAGTGCTTTATCTTCTAAATCAAATTGAGGGGAGACGAGCCGGATGTCTTGCACAGCCATGTTGGCCGCAGCACGGCAAATGAGCCCCACATTCATGGCGCCTTGGGGACGAACCAAAACGATACGAATAGGAAGAATGGAATTAACCCTCCATATTGTCGAGGCGCTCCCAGAGGGCGGAGGCTTGCACGAATGCTCCATCTTGTCGGGCTTTGAGGGTTTGGTCGAGGATGTGTTTAAGCCATTGACGGGCTGTAGAATAGTCTTTGCGGTTAATATAAAGACTGGCAATGGCGAGAATGGTGCGGCCATCCGCATTAAGTTCGATGGCCTTTTCGTAGCTTGCAATAGCCCCATCAATATTGGCGCAATACTCATGGATGCGTCCCAAGAGTACCCAGCCCTGATCGTATTCAGGCTCGAGATGCACCACCGTCTCCATGAGAACTCGTGCATTATCATTTTCGCCAATGCGCAAAGCAGCTTGGGCAAGCTCTGAGAATACTTCTTTATCGAAATTTTCCAGGGAACCTTTTTGCTGCGCTAGCGCGTGGAGTTCCTGAATCTGTTTTTGATCGGTAATATCTATATTTGCTGACATTAAAAAACCCTCGAAGATGACAAAAGCCACTATAATGCCATAAGAGAAAGCTGGCAAAGCTTTGGCGTTTATTTTCTGGAGGCATAAGTGGGGCGACAAGATAGAATTCGGCAGCTCGGGATTGCTCTTTTGAGCCTGGCATGCCTTGGCTGGGGTCCAAGCATTCACCAGCTTGAGCAGGAAAAGTATCGATATATTGAATCAGTAGAGGCTAAAGCTCGAAGCCATGAAAACTCTCTTGGCCGCAATACGGATGAGCCTCCCGCCAGTGAACGCTATGAGAAGAGTGTCTTTGTCTACTTGCCCTATTGGTCTCACAATTTTTCGGTGCCATGGCATAAAATTACCCATCTGGCTTATTTTAGTCTGGAAATTGATGCGAATGGAGATATTACGGACAGCCACGGTTGGGCCAGTGGTTTCGGCGCCTCCTTGGTGGAGGCGGGCCATGCGGCAGGGGTGAAGGTCGTGCTCTGTGTGACCTTATTCTCCCGGCCAGATATCCGCACCTTGCTGGCGGATCCGGTTAAAAGGGCCAATGCCATCGAAAATATGGTGGGACAGGTGGTGGATATTGGTGGTGACGGCATCAATATCGATTTTGAAATGGTACCCGGCGCCCTGGAAGGCGAGAGCCCTACGCCGAAGGAAAATTTTGTCACCTTCATCCAGGAATTAAAGACCGCCTTGAATGCGGAGATTCCAGACAATCATCTGACCATTGCCACGCCAGCGGTGGATTGGAGCGGCTCCTACGATTTTGATGAACTGGCAGAGGCCTGCGAAGGGCTGACCATCATGGGCTACGATTACCACTGGTCTGGCAGCAGCAGCACCGGGCCTATAGCACCCATCGATGCGGGGGAACTCTGGGGGAGTCGGGATTTACGGTGGACCGTCGAAGATTATATTCAATACGGTGGCAGCGAAAATAAGGATAAGTTGATTCTCGGTTTGCCCTTCTACGGCAGAGACTGGCCAACTGAAGATTTCAGCTTACCTGGCGTGCCGGTGGGAGACCCTAGCACGCCAATACTTTCCGCCTGCGATGACTTCTGGGATGGTAACAAGTCCTGGGATGAAGCCTCCCAGACCCCCTATATGCTTTACAGTGATGGAGACCAGGCCCGACAACGATTTTGTGAGGATTCGGATTCGATGGCGGCGAAGTTCGATTTAATCCTGGATTACGAGCTTGGTGGGGTGATGTTTTGGGCCGTTTCTTATGCGGATGCGGATCATCAGCTCTGGAACGAACTCGAAGAGCGATGGTTACCTCAGGACGACGACCCGGATGATAATGATGGAGCGAACCGTCCGCCCGTAGCCCATGTTGACGTAGCGTCGACTCATGCGGCTGGGACCGCTTTAGCTCTGGATGGACGCTTGAGTTCGGATCCGGATGGTGACCCTTTGACTTATGCCTGGAGTGTTAGTGGTCCAGCGAGCGTGAGTGTGGATGAGCCGACAGCGGCCCTGACCCAATGTCTTCTGGAAACGCCAGGGAACTATGAGATTAGCTTGACGGTCAGCGATGGCGCACTGAGCACGACGACTCTGGCGCAGGTAGAGGTCAGCGAAGATCCGCAAGGGGCCGTCGATGGGTTGGATCCGGAAGATTTATTTGATGAAGAACTCGCCGGATGTGCGGACTGTCAGAGCAGCCCGGGGACCCTCTGGTGGCTACTTTTTTGGCCCTGGCTGAGGCGAAGTGGACGCCAGCAAAGACCCTAAACTATTCGCTGCAAAGCGCATCTAATTGTTGACCCTCCAAGGCTCCGGTGCTTTAAGACCGACCATGAAAAATTGGTATGGATTTGCAAAAGGTAAGGCTGATGGTGATCAAACAATGCGCAACCATTTGGGTGGCAAGGGTGCCAACCTGGCGGAGATGTGCAGCTTAGGTGTTCCGGTTCCTCCCGGATTTACCCTACCCACCAGCCTATGTGTTGAATATACCCAATCGGGGGCGACCAGTCTCAGCGATGATGTTCGCCAAGCGATAGCCGAAGGCATTGGCTTCATAGAGGAAAATCTTCCGGGGACGAAACTCGGGGATAAAGAAAAGCCTCTACTCGTTTCCGTGCGCTCAGGCGCCCGCGTATCGATGCCCGGCATGATGGACACCGTATTGAATGTTGGCTTAACCAGAGAAACGGTGGAAGCGCTCGCGGAGACCACCGGTAACCGTCAGTTCGCTTTGGATTCCTACCGTCGATTGATTCAAATGTACGGAGATGTTGTTAAAGGTGTTGATCGGGAACTTCTGGAGGAACCCCTTGAGCATCTAAAAAAAGACGAGGGTGTGACCTTTGATTCCGAGCTTAGCGCTGATGCGCTACAGCGTCTTGTTGATAAATTAAGCCAAGTCTATCAGGAACAAACTGGGGAAGAGTTTCCCCAAGATCCCAAAGTCCAAGTTGAGGCGGCTGTTGCTGCTGTATTCGAGAGTTGGGGTGGTAAGCGGGCGAAATCCTATCGAGCCATCAACAATATTCCGGAAGACTGGGGAACCGCTGCCAACGTGCAAGCGATGGTTTTCGGGAATTTCAGTCCCACTTCCGCAACAGGTGTGGCGTTTACACGAGATCCGTCCACTGGTGAAAACTGTGTCATGGGTGAGTGGTTGCCTAATGCCCAGGGAGAAGATGTTGTTGCCGGTATTCGTACTCCGGGACCGTTGGATGAAAAGGACGCGGCAGACTCTGACGTGGGTTCCTTAGAGGCAAAAATGCCCGAGGCAAATAGAGAGTTGCGCGAGGTTATGGCTGCCCTGGAAAAACATTATAAAGATATGCAGGATATCGAGTTTACGGTGCAGGATGATCAGCTTTATCTTTTGCAAACCCGTAACGGTAAGCGCACGGCCAAAGCCGCATTACAGATAGCATTAGAGATGGTTGATGAAGGACTCATTGATTCCCGAACCGCTGTAAGCCGTGTAACACCGGAACAAATTGACCAACTGATGCACCCGCAGATTGACCCGGCGGCGGAGAAGGACGTTTTAGCCAAAGGTCTACCTGCTTCACCAGGCGCAGCCTCCGGATTGGTGGTTTTAGATGCGGATACGGCGGAAGCACAAGCCAAGGAAGGTCAAGCGGTCATTCTTGTGCGCAAGGAGACCAGTCCGGAAGATATTCATGGTATGCACGCCGCACAGGGTATTTTAACCCAAACCGGGGGAATGACTTCCCACGCAGCGGTTGTCGCACGAGGCATGGGAAGAACCTGTGTCGCCGGTTGTGCGGCCATCAGTATCGATGAAGGTAGAGGCACTGTCACCATTCGTAACGAAAGTGGTGAAAGGGTTATTAAGGCGGGGGATGAGATTACCCTGGATGGTTCATCCGGAGAAGTCTTCATGGGCAAGGTGCCGACCATTGAAAGTGATCTCGGCGGCGATTTTTCTAAATTCATGAGCTGGGCCGATGAAATACGCCAGGTGAAAGTTCGGGCGAATGCGGACAGTCCTGAAGATGCACAAAACGCCATAGACTTGGGAGCCGAAGGCATCGGCCTGTGCCGAACCGAACATATGTTTTTTGGACCGGACCGAATCGGTGCGGTGCGGGAAATGATTTTGGCTGATAATCTAGAGGCCAGAGAAAAAGCTCTAAGCAAACTTGAGCCGATGCAGCGCAGTGACTTCGAAGGCATCTTTAAAGCAATGGCGGGCAAGCCTGTTACCATTCGCTTTCTTGATCCGCCACTGCATGAATTTTTGCCGCATGATGAGGCTGATATGCAGGAGATTGCGAGCGCTCTTGGTACGGATTTGGCTACCCTGAAGCGTAAGAATGAATCCTTGCATGAATTTAACCCCATGCTTGGGCATCGGGGCTGTCGTTTAGGTTTAACCTATCCAGAAGTCTATAAGATGCAGGCTCGTGCGATTGTCGATGCGGCCTGTGCGGTGATGGATGAGGGCATCGAAGTTCTGCCGGAAATCATGATTCCATTGATTATGCATCCGCATGAGCTCAAGCGTTTACGACATGATGTAGAAGAAATCATTGATGCTAAGGCGGCGGGGCGCGATGCAATGCCGAATATCCTTATCGGTACGATGATTGAGTTGCCGCGAGCGGCCTTGGTCGCGGATCAGGTGGCTGAATTTGCGGATTTTTATAGCTTTGGAACCAACGACCTGACCCAAACCACACTGGGTTTGTCCCGTGATGACAGTGGCAAGTTTTTACCCTTCTACGTGGAGGAAGGTTTTTGGGCAGCGGATCCTTTTGCCAGCCTGGACCAAACCGGTGTTGGGGTTTTGGTGGAACTTGGTACGAGGCTAGGAAGGAAAGCCAAACCAAACTTGAAGGTTGGTGTTTGTGGTGAGCATGGCGGTGATCCCGCATCCATCGAGTTCTTTGTGAATAATGGACTCGACTATGTTTCTTGTTCGCCTTTTCGTGTGCCAATCGCCCGTATAGCTGCGGCCCATGCGGCGCTGAATAAGGAGAGTTAATGTACCCGGTCGTTAAGGCCTGTTTTACTCTTTTTGCCTGTCTCTTTGCCGTGCACGGATGCACTACAGGGAGCGGGTCTGAGGCTGTGCCAACAGGTGAGTTCCATTACCCTTTGGATACGGCCTATCATAGCGCCTCCGGATCCTTGTATGTTTTGAATACAAATTTCGATGGTCGCTATAAGAGCGGATGGGTATCGAGTATTGACCTGGGTGGCTTAATCGAGAGAGCCAACAATGGGGACGTTACACTGGCTGAAGTTTATCAAAATGGGCAAGCGGTGCAGGCTTTCGGCGGCGCGCTGCTTGTTGACGGTACATCCAATGTGCTTTATGCCTCTCATAGAGGCACAGACAGCATCAGTGTATTACAGGTCGACAGTACTTCCGGAGCGCTAAGTTGCCGTGTTGACGGTTTAAGCGATAAGGTCTGCGATGATGACCACCGCTATGAGTTTTCTACCGCAGATTTTTCCGAGGATAAACCGAGTCGCTTAAGTGACCCATTGGCCCTGTCCATAACGACGAACCCAGCGGATACGCAAAAGCGCATTCTGCTAGTGGGACATGCGGGAACCGGTCGCCTAAGTGTGCTGAATATGGAGGAGGGTGAGAACCCGCCTCGTCTCTCGGCGCATCGAAGTCTATACTTAGGTGGAGATGGCAACAGTGCGCTTGCGCTTCACCCGGACCAGAGCCAAGGTCTCTTTGCTTCTCTTGGAACTCAGCTCAACAGCAGCGACGGAATACGTGGTCGTATCTACCACGTAGACTTGCAGAAGGCTCTTGGCGAAAGCGAAGACGATTATATCTTTTCCGACTCTGCCCACTCGGAAGTTTACAGCAGGGAACTAAACGCCATAGCATTTTCCAGCAATGGGGACTTCGCTTATATGCTGGCCAATGCGCCGGATGCTTTGCTCGTATTTAATTCGGCGGTGAGTACAGAGAGTTATATTTCTTCGAGCACTGGAGAACTCGCCAACGCCGCATGGCCACATTTCGAATTGGTCGATGCGCACAGCTTTTCCGGTTTTGTCTCGGACCTGGTTTATTGGAGTACGGATGCAGGGGACAAACTCGCGGTGAGCAACTTTGAAGAAGGCTCTGTGAGCTTTTTTGATGTTGGCGGCGGCAGCGCGGCTCTTGCTGGAAAGCTAAATAACCTTGGGCAAGGTTTGCTTGGGTTAGAGCTCATCACCATCGATGAAAAGAACTACCTTATCGCCCTGGGTTTCAATGGAAATAGTCTAAGCGTCATAGAACTCGATGGCAGTAGTGCTGCGGACTACAGACTATTAGCTAAAGTGGGAACAGAATGAGAAGCAGCGGATTGAAAATGATGTCAACGGCTGTGCTGCTCTTATCCCTTTATGGGTGTCCGAGCAGAACCGATTCCATTGATGCGGAATTAAGCAACCCAGGAGCCATGGTCCTCGCCGGCGCGTCGATGAATAAAATTTTTATCTCAAACCGAGGGGAAGAGGCGTTGCAGGTTTTTCAGCTGGGAGAAACTTTGCTTGAGGGTGAATTTGTCAAAGGGCCCGTGCAGTACTTACCCTTGCGGATTCCCTGTGGCGGCCCGGTGGAGAACCTTATTGCTTCTGATGATGGTAATTATGTTGTCTTTCACAATGCGGCCCAGCAAAGCTTAGGGGTCATCGATGCGAATACCTACGAGGTTCAGGAAGGACTTGGTGGCAGCATTGTCGGCTTTTCATTACAGGAGTTCGGCGTCGCTGCGGATATAGAGTCAAGCCAAGCCTGTGAGGACTGTTTAGGACGGTTTTTTGTTTCCGTGCCGCAAGCGCAAAAGATTTTGCAGATGCGTCTCCTGCCGAATGACCCGCCAACCTTTGAGTTGGAAAAAGAATGGACCATCGATGGAGGCTATCCGGAGACCCTTTTATACACCGCAGACAATATTCTTTTTGCCTCGGACCAAGAGGGTACTCTTTTGTGGCGAATTGATGTGGGCGTTGATGCCAATGGGATCTCTTCTCTGAATGTTGGCGCCCGGGTGAGTGCACTCTCCTGGTCATCGGATGATCAGGTTTTATTCGTTGCCCGTCCAGCCATGCAGGATATTTTGACCGTGGATTTGAGCGCTGCTCAGCCAACCATTCTCGATGTAAATCCGGAGTTTGGACCGGCCCCGAGCTGCCTCAATGCTTGTTCTTCCGAAGTGGAAGCGGTTTGCTCTGCGACTCATCAGGCAGACGCAGCCCTTTGTCTGGACACGGATGGCCTTTCGCTGGCAGGGGATAGGCCCTATGAAGCACTTTTTCTCGGCGCAAAAACACAGAGCATGGTGCTCGTGGATGGGGGTGCCAGTGAAAATGCCTTAAGTATCGAATGCGGGGAAGAGGAGCAAAGTCATAGCCGGCTGCTCGTGAGTGCGGGCCTCGATGGCTCCTTAAGGCTGAGTTCAATGGATGGCTTGGCCGCCGGTGGCACGCCGCAGGTGGTGGATTCCGCTTGGTGTGAGGAAGCGACTCTGACGAAAATTGCGGGAGCGAACTTAGACGCCTACCTCGCTCCTTGCTTAGGAAGTCCGGAGGGACGGGATCGCTTTGTCTGCCTCAGTCAAGGTGATGCGGGTGTACTGGCTTTGCCTGGGCACAGTGGCAACAACACCTGGAGTCTGATTTGGGAAGATATCATCTTGAGTCGGGATAATGGTGGCGGGGTGGTCGCGGAGGATGGCACTTTCTACGATATTGGTGTGGACCTGGCCTCTATTGATTTTGCACTCGCCGGTGAGGAGAGTGAGAGTGTGCTCGGTGATGTTCTGGAGATTTTGTCGGAGCCGCGGACCAATGAAGAGGATTGCGTACTCAATGACTATCAAGGATTGTGTTCTTTGGAGCGCCGTATTGTCGGGACGACGGTGGTGGATGGAAGAACCCACTTGCAACTCGACGCACCCTTAGCATCCGGTTGTTTCGGCGGCGATGGTAGTGTGGCCTATCGAATACGGGCTGCAGATCGATTTGGTTTGTATAAAGGAGATGACCGACAGGTCTTCATTAAGCCAGGGCAAAGCTTTGGCTTAGGTGGGGATTTGAGCCAAGAGGCTAAGGTTTCATTTGCCCTGAAGGAGATATCAGTCCATGGGGACCTGTCTGCCTGCGAGCGCTACGACAGCCAGGGGCAGGCACTGGCGCCATTGGATGAAGTTCTTTCACGGACGACAACCCATCAGTTTGCCATCACGGAGCCGTTTTCACCGCTGGAGGGAGCGATGACCTACGATTTTTCCGGGAATTCTCTCGGTCCGGTAGGCTATCTACCTGGTGCCATGCTTTTGCTGGAGAG
>CAXGWX010000073.1:0-13325 GCA_964013445.1 uncultured Bdellovibrionales bacterium
AAAGGCTTGGCCTGGGTCGAATGGCTTAAGAGCATTAAGCTTAAAGAGAGAGTGCTGGTGAAGAGATGTCTTTTCATGATGTTTCCTTTGTGGGCTTAAAGTTTGTTTAAGAGTTCGCGCAGCTCTTCTTCGTTGATGATGCCTTCCCAAACCATTTGGGTGATGCCTTTATAAAAAAGAATATTCACCGGCAAAGAGCCATTCCAGGTTGGGTCGAGACCGTTGATGAAAGTCATATCGTCTTCATTTTTAAGATAAGAGGGCAGCGGGGCGCCAACCTCTCTGAGGAAGGCACGGGCGTTTTGCACCTCTTCGGGGAAATCGGCCGAGACCAAAAGCAAGGTAAAAGGTGGGGCGTCCTGGCTTTGCTTTAAACGCACCAGCATGGGGATTTCAGCAATGCAGGGAGGGCAATAGGTGGCCCAAACATTGACCAGAACAATCTCGTGCTCGGCATTTTCAACCAAGGCATGAATGTCTTTGGCGGTGACCGGGATGAGTTGGTTCTCATCGGCAGGGATAGGCTTTGTGTTCTGATTTTTGGGCTGACAACTTAAAGAGAGCAGCAGGGAAAACAGGAGAGAGGCTGGATAGAAAAAAACAGGTTTGGGCATCAGTTAAGTTCGTGCTGGACTTTGTCGGTACTGTCGTCTTCGTTTTGACTGTCTAAAAGCATTTGTTCGGGCAAATCTTTTTTGGCTTTGACGCCGAGTTCTTTAAGTTCCCCGGAGCGTTTGACCAAATTTCCGCGTCCTGAAGATAAGCGTTTATGGGCTGTGTCATAGGCGGATTGGGCCTTATTGAGTTTGTCGCCCACATCTTCGAGGGCCTCGACAAAGAGTACGAGCTGGTCGTAAAGGCCACCGGCTTTTTGGGCGATGAGCTGGGCATTATGGTTTTGTTGTTCGTTGCGCCAGAGGGCCTCAATGGTTTTTAAGGTCAAAAGCAAGGTTGTCGGACCAACCAGCATAATGTTTTTCTTATGGGCATCGGTGATTAAGGTGTCTTTGCTTTGCGCCGCCACTAAAAAGGCCGGCTCGATAGGGACAAACATCAAGACATAGCCTAAAGTGCGCAGGCCGGGGAGGTTCTGATAATTTTTATCGCTTAAGTTTTTAATGTGGTTCTCTACGGAGCCAAGATGCATTTTTAAAGCCGCATCTTTATCCTCATCGGTCTCTGCTGAGCAATAAGCTTCGTAGGAGGTCAAGGAGACTTTGGAGTCAATGACCACATCTTTGCCTTCGGGGAGATGCACGACAACATCTGGTCGAAAGCGTTTGCCTGATTCTAAGGTGACACTCTTTTCGACTTCGTACTCCCGACCTTCCTGCAGGCCGGACTCTTCGAGGATGCGTTCTAAAATAAGTTCGCCCCAGGAACCTTGGGTTTTGCTTTCGCCTTTCAGGGCGTTGGTTAGATTAACCGCGTCCTGAGAAATGCGTTGATTGAGTTCTTGCAGTTGTTCGACCTGACTTTTTAAGGCGCTGCGGTCTTTGGCTTCATTCACATAAACTTCTTCGACCTTTTGCTTGAAGTCTTTCATTTGTTCGCGAAAAGGGTTGAGCATGGCGCTAAGGTTTTCTTTGCTCTGCTCGCCAAAGGTTTTGGCCTTGGTTTCAAATATTTTGTTGGCCAGGTTTTGAAACTGCTCGCTTAAGTTTTCTTTGGCCTCTTGTAGGAGTCGCAGTTTTTCTTCGTGATTGCTTTTGTCCGCTTGAATTTGCGTGTCGAGCTCGGCAATTTTTGTTTTGCTCTTGGCAAGTTCTGCCTGGGCTTGCTCTAAGGCTTCTTCTTTATTTTTTAAGCCGTTTTCAAGTTCGCCGAGCCGTTGATTTCTCTCTTCGTAGGTGGCGCAGGTTTGGCGTAAGGTGTCGAGAGCCTCCTGGCTGGTGGTGAGTTGTTCCCTATCCTCAGCGTGCTGCTCTTCGAGTCGCCCAATCGCTTCATCCTTATGCTTGAGCCGCTCGTTCAGAGCCGCATTTTGGGCCCGGCTGCGCTGCTTGAGAAAAAGCCAGGTCAGACCGGCGCCAACCAGCGTGCCTGCGAGAAATAGTGATAAAATCAACATGTTTAGCCTTTCGCGTCACCGATAATATGCTTATGGGTACTTGTACAGCCCTTATAGACCCTGGCCCTGACATTTTTGCTGCGGCTTGAGGATCTTTTCACTAAAGTGGGACAAATTGGGACAGGTTGTGACAATTTGGGCCAGTTTTGGCACTTGCTGTACCCTCTTTGCACTGTTAGGCTCCCAGTGCTCCGGCGAATAATTGGGTCCGCCTGCCTTAAAGTGCAATAATTTCAAGCCCTTGTTTTTTTGATGTGATTTCGAGCCTTATTGGTATCGGAATTGCATTTGTTTTAGTCCAGGGAGTGTATTTTCGGAATGTCGAGTTCTGCAGAAGTAATTCAGTTTTTGTCTCATGATGAGCCAATACAGGGGCTGCCATCTTTGCTGGAAGAGATGGTAGAGCATGTATCCTTACAAAAACAGCTGAGCTTTTTGACTGCCGTTGATTTGATTCATCGGGCGGAAGGTTTTGCGGTTGATTTAAAAAAATTAGACCATCTCTTTTTACGTTTTGGGCGTCTGGGTATGGCCACACGAATGTGTCGTTATCGTAAAGTGATTGAGGCGCTACGCAAAGTTGTTGGTGAAGCTTATGTCAGCAATAAAAAACTCGAGGAGCTTATTGAGATGGCTCAAGCCAGGGGTGTGAGTGAGGCGGAGTTACAGATGGCGACAAGTCTTTTAAAAATTTAGACCTTCTCAATTTCAAAACTCATACCGACTTTTTCAAGTCGCTCTTGTAATACATGACCAAAGGCAGTGGCGGGGGTAAGGATTCCTGTGCGTGCGTTGCCGCCTGGAAGCTCGTCGCGCTTAAAGAGTAGGCAGCGGGCCGCTTCACATAATATTGTTATTGTCACCTTATTGCCCGGATCACCTTTTGCGGAAACGCGTGCCTGAACCTTGGTATTTCGACTGCCGCAGGCAAAGATGTCAGCCCTAAAGAATCCATTTTCCCGCACGGTGGTGGAGGGGCCTGAGCCGGGTTTGGGGGTGCAGAGGTCAATTAAGGTTCGGCCGGATTGGTGTTTGCCAATCAGCTGCATTGCTGCAATGGCTGAGGTTACGCCATAGGCTTGAACTTTGCCGAGAGCTTTGCCCATGCGCATGGCTTCCTGGTAGGAGAATTCCGCGCCATAGGGAGCCTCCAAATCTTTGAAGAGAGCCACGGAGCGGCCGACAACTCTTGAGTTGATATGGGCCATAAAGAAAGGTGCGGCCCAGCGTTGTAAACTCTTGTCGAAATATGGGCGATAGAGATCGACGATATGTTTTGCATCTTCTTTTTGTCGATGGTTTGCAGGATTCAGAAGGGTAGGGTTGAGAAGTTGAATGTTTTGCTTTTTGGACATCATGTCGAGAGCCGAAGCCATCGTACCACCATTGAGTCCCCCCTTGAGGGTGAAGAAGAGTTTTAACTCTTTGCAGTCTTCATCGTACTCTTCCTGTAGGTGGCGAACTGTAAAAAGGGTTCCTAAATCAGAAGGTACGGAATCAAAGCCACAAAGTGGAACCATTTTTGCGCCACTGCTCTGCGCATTTGCATGTTCTTCGTCGATAAGCTCTCTGACAAAAGGGGTTTCCCCGGTGATGTCGAGATAGTCTACCCCTTGGCGGGCACAAGCTTTCGCAAGTTCCGCACTGTAAAGAGCAAAGGGGCCGGCGGTGGTGAGGACCAACTTTGTTCGGGAGACCATTTTTTCGATGGCGGGGCGGTCAGAGGCTTCCGCCACCAGGCATTCCGGGCTGGCAACGTTTTCTGGCAGCTTTTCTACTAAAGCCTTCAGTTTCTCCAGGTTTCGGCCGGCGATGGCCCACTTATTTTCGGGTCGCAAAACATTGCTCGCCAGATAGTTTAGCGCCTGTCTGCCGGTAAAACCGCTTGCTCCATAGAGAAGGATATCAAAGTCTTTGGCCTGCAAGTTTACTCCTCTGTTCTTAGTAGCAAAAGCCGCAGGCTGGTGCTACGCTGAAAGACAATTCTGGACAATAGTTGTAGGGCAGTATTTTTGAGTTTTGAAATATTGTCTTTAATATTAGTATGTTTTTGAATGGTTCAAATATTGTGATGGATTATATCAGGGCTTTTCTAACGTTGATCCTACTCACATTGTTGGGTTGTACCGCCTTTATGGACCGGGACGGTGATGGACATCTCAACCATAAGGACAACTGTCCAAATAGGGCGAATCCACAGCAGCTGGATATCGACGGGGATGGTCGCGGAGATGTATGCGACCCCTGTTCTGAAAACAGCACGACCGACTGTTTAAGGGGGCCCAATGATGGTGTTGTTTTGGGCTGTCTGGATAGTGAGGCGTGCAATTTCAACGCGCAAGCGACCAAGAGCGATGACAGCTGCACTTATATGGATTTCGACAAATGTGATTGTGCGGGCAATGTTTTGGATGAAT
This sequence comes from uncultured Bdellovibrionales bacterium, assembly GCA_964013445.1. Classification (GTDB taxonomy): domain Bacteria; phylum Myxococcota; class XYA12-FULL-58-9; order XYA12-FULL-58-9; family JASMKV01; genus JASMKV01. The sequence goes on from CAXGWX010000073.1 coordinate 4,489, forward strand.
GTGGGGTGTGTGGTGGCAGTGGCATCGCCGAAGGCAAGTGTGATTGCAGCGGCAATGTCTTGGATGCATGTGGTGTTTGTGGGGGCGGCGGAATTGCCGAGGGCAAATGCGATTGTGCCGGCAATGTTTTAGATGCATGTGATGTTTGCGGAGGGGCAGGCATAGCTGAAGGGAAGTGTGACTGTGAAGGTAATGTGCTCGATTGTGCGGGGGTTTGCGGCGGCACGTCTATTGTGGATGAATGTGATATTTGCGGGGGAGAAGGCATTACTCAAGGCAAGTGTGACTGTGAAGGTAATCAGCTTGATTGTGCCGGTGAGTGTGGGGGCTCAGCCCAAGAGGATTGTGCTGGGACCTGTAATGGCAATGCGGAGGAGGATTGTGCCGGGACTTGTGGAGGCAATGCAAGTGTGGATTGTGCAGGTATGTGTGGTGGTTCTGCGGTGATTGATGACTGTGGCATTTGCGAGGGCGATAACTCGAGTTGTAGCGGTTGTACGGATGAAGATGCGTCAAATTACGATGCAGAGGCGTTGGTGGATGATGGGTCGTGTATACCTTATGATCTTGAGGTGTCCATTTGTCCACTCTTGGGGCCGGAGACACTCAACAATACGGTCAATATTTATATTCGGGGCACAGTTGCTTTGGGACACTTCCAGCTTTATTTCGATTTTGTAGAAGAGTTTGAGAGTGCGGATGCCTCCGCATTTGTAGGGGATGCTGGCTTGGCGGCGGCGAACGGCATGACTGTTACTGTGACCAATAGTTCTTCAGGTGAGTATTCTGCAAGTGTGATCGGTTTTAGTAACAGCTCGGAACAGAGCCTGAGTGCAGAACAAATATCGAGTTGGGTGCTTCTTGTTCAGTTTCAGGTGGATGAGGCTATGAGCAGTGGAACAGAAATAACTTTCTCAACCGGACAAGATCCTGCTTTGGTGGATTTTTCGAGTGAGCTGTCCTATCTTGGCAATATGCACGACTCATGTGAGGTTGAATGATTCTCTTGTGTGCTCACTGCACTGAGGCCATGGAGGCTGAAGGGGTTGAGCGTTGGCTCAATCCTTTTAATTTTGCGAGTGAGATTTCTAATGAAATAAGGTAGGCTTGTTGTGATGAAAGGCGCTGCTGCACTCAAAATAGAAAATATGCACTGGAAGCGTAGCTTTGGGCTGGTTTTCATCCTGACCTTCATCTGCTCCTGTTCTTTGTCTACGAGGCAGGATGCGGACGGTGATGGGGTGATTGACAGTGAAGACAACTGTTTTATTTTGGCCAATCCAGAGCAAGAAGACACGGATGGAGATGGTATTGGTGACCTTTGTGACGATTGCCCAGAAAACAGCGACACAGGTTGCTCGACTGATCCTGCTGAAGATTCCGGTCCGGTTCTAGGCTGTACCATCGGCAAGGCGGAAAACTTTAATCCGGAGGCACAAAAGGATGATGGCTCCTGTGTTTTTCCAACACCCCATACATCAAGCCAGCAGGCGACCTATACTTTTGCAGAGATCAGCTATGGCTCTTCTGATGTTGGTGCGGCCTGGGTTTTAGCTTTTGCCCCAGTTGCGCAAGAAAAATCAACGGATGTTCCGGACAATCTCGTTGGTGCCTCTGCCTTCACCGGAACCCTGCCCTTTTCCATGACCTTGAATGGTTACGACCCGGAAGATGCGCAGACCAGCCATTATTTGCAGGAAGGGCAGGTCCCGCTTTTTGAAATCTATGTGACAGAAATCGGTGAAGCGAATGCATCTGAAGAAGAGGATAGCAGCGGGCGACTTTATACAGCAGAGCCAGAGGAAAATCAGGGACAAGGATTTAGTGCCGGTGAAGAAGTGGATATGGATTTGGCGGTAGAGGAGAGGATTTATACGATCGAAGTCGAGGGCAGTGTGTTGGGCTGTACGCAGAGCACGGCGGATAATTATAATGCGGACGCGACCCATGATGATGGTTCCTGTGAATTTTCGGGTTGCACGCTTGCTGACGCTTGTAACTACGACTCGAGTGCCACGGTAGATGATGACTCATGCACCCTGATGGCGGCCGGGAAGTGTGATTGCGCGGGCAATGTGCTCGATTCCTGCGGGGTTTGTGGCGGGGACAATGCCTGCCTGGGCTGCGATGGTGTGGCCAACAGCGGTCTTGTTCAAGACAGCTGTGGCGTGTGTGGGGGAGAAGGGGCCATTTATACCTGTGGCTGCGAAGATGTGGCAGAGGACGCTTGTAATTGTCTTGACCAAACCCTCGATGCCTGCGGCGTATGTGGGGGTGCCGGTATTCTCACGGGCAAGTGTGATTGTGCAGGCAATATAGAGGATCAATGCGGCGTTTGTGGGGGCTCAGGTATTCCTGAAGGGGAATGCGATTGTGCGGGCAATGTGGCGGATGCTTGCGGTGTGTGTGGCGGTAGCGGGATTCCTGCAGGGGCGTGTAATTGTGCTGGCGATACGATGGATGAGTGTGGCGTATGCGGTGGAGCGGGCATTCCTGAAGGGGAATGCGATTGTGCGGGCAATGTGGCGGATTGTAACGGCGAGTGTGGTGGTACAGCGGTTGTGGATGCCTGTGGCGTTTGCGCGGGGGATGACAGCACCTGCACCGGCTGTATGGATGATACGTCGACGAATTATGACTCAGGTGCAACGATTGCTTGCAATGGTTGTTGTACCGATTCAGGAATTGGCGGCTGTACCGACAACCAGGCCTGTAATTATGATGCCACCGCTACGGTTGATAATGGTTCCTGTCAGGAAAATGATTGCTTAGATGTGTGCGGTGGTTCAGCGGTGCTTGATGCCTGTGGTGTGTGTAATGGTTCGGGAACGTTTGTCGATTGTGCCGGGGCTTGCAATGGCCCAGCGGTCGAGGACTGTGCCGGAACCTGCAATGGTTCTGCCGTTGTGGACGAGTGCGGCGTCTGTGGGGGGACAGGGATACCAGAGGGGAATTGTGATTGCTTTGGTAATACAGTTGACGAGTGTAATGAGTGTGGAGGTAATGGTGTCGAGGATGCATGTGGTGTTTGTGATGCTGATTCAAGCAACGACAATGTCACCTGCAGCGGCTGTATGCAGGAGGAAGCCAATAATGAGGATTCAGAGGCAACCATTCATGATGAGAGCTGCACCTTTGGGCCAGGGAGTTTGACCACGGCGGTGAGTTATAGTGCATCAGAAGTTAAATTGCTTACGAATAATGGTGGCACTTATGAGGAAGTAGCGGTCGAGGCAGGCGACTGGCTTTTGGCCTATAACGATGATGACCATATTGTGGGGGCTGTGGATCTGAGCGGACAAGCGCCTTATACTATCGAGGTGGATGTGGTTTTGCTTGGCAATGATGCGGATGGCAAGCCAGAATTCCACCTTTATGACTGGTCTGAAAACCTGCTTTTGGTTGCGGAAACAGAAAATACTATTTGTGAGGCAAATGCGGGAATGAATACCTGTGATCTCGGATTGGTAGAATGGGTGGTGGGCTGTACCGATTCTAATGCGGACAATTATAATGCAGAGGCTGCTTTTCACGATGCAACCCAGTGTTCTTTTCACGGTGGTTGCACCGATTCGGAGGCGGACAACTATGATGCGAGTGCGGCCTGGGACGATGGTTCCTGTGCTTACGCCGGCTGTAACGATGCGAATGCAAGCAATACGGTTACGGGCACAAATACAGATTGTGAAACCTATCTTGAAGACTCAACTTACTGTGACGGTTTAAATCCGAATGCAGGGCACGATGCCGAAGATTGTGTGTGTTGTGAATATGACGGATGCACGGATTCAGGTGCCGATAATTATGAGGCTTCGGCGAATGTGGACGATGGCTCCTGTTATATCAATGGCTGTATGGACGAGGAAGCCAATAATTATGATGAGAATGCTACACGAGACGATGGGTCTTGTGTTTATGATATTTATGTTTGTGTGGATGATGATGGTGGCTTTGCTGACGTTAAGTTTCAAAGTCAGGATAAGCTTACCGGATTTCAATTTACCCTTAGTGGCGGGGTTCTACTTAGCGCCAGCGGTGGTGTTGCAGAGGATAGTGGATTTTCGGTGACCACCAATGAAGGCGGGCTTGTTTTGGGCGTGTCTTTTTCAGGGGGGACAATCGCTTCTACAGATGGTGTGACGACTGTGTTGACAACCGTTGTTTTTGGGGCAAATTCAGGAATTAGTTTCGATATGACAGAGGATATTATTTTTACGGATACGGAAACCCAGGACTACAGTGTGCTCGTCCTTGACCGTTGCAATGAACTCCCGTAGCGGCGGGATGGTGCACCAGGCTCTACAATCATTCGCTTCCTTTAACCGCCTGACCAATGCGCTCGAGCTCTTTAAAATCCTGCAAGCCGATGATGGCGTGGCCTTTGATGAACATTTTGCGGATATTTTGGCCCAGGAACAAGAGCCCAACTTTGGCGCCCAGGCGCAACTCTTAAGCGCTTTTGAAGAAAGGCGGAATGAAAGCGCCCAAGGCCTCGAATATCAGGCAAGTCTTGCAGCGTTCTTCCCAAAGAGCTTTGAGCTTTTACATTCTTTTGCAACGGCGCTTGGCAAAGAGGCTTTTGTCGAAAGAGTGATTGCGGCTCAGCAAAGCCCAACCGGCTCCTCTTTGCTCAGCGATGGTCTTAAAGGGATTGGGGAGGAAGACATGAGGCAGTGGCAGAAGTCTTTCATGGAGGACCATGTGGTGCGTTTGCCCGTGCTCTTTGATGAAGGTCTGCTGGAGGAAATCTCGGCCCAGGTTAAAGATGCGGTTTTCGAGACTTTCTCCCATGGTAAACTGGGTTACGACTATACCATGCGCGGTAATATTACCCAGGCCATGTTAAGTGCTCTGCTGAGTCAGGAGAAACTGGTAGATCTCATCGAAAAAGTAACGGGGCTTGCGCAAGGTTCCGTGCTCAAGCTTAACGCCAGGGTCTATGAAATGCGTCAGCGCCGGGATGCGGACGGCTGGCATTCGGATGTGGATTATCAAAATAGGCGCGTTGTGGCATTTGGTTTAAATTTACAAAAAGAAGCTGTGCAGGGTGGCGAGCTACTGCTCAAGCGTCCCTGGTCTCTGCGCAAGTTGGGGTGCTTTCCGGTGTCGGCTTTTGGTGAATTGACGATTTTCCGAATTGCTCAAGGACTTCGTCATAAGGTTTCGCCGGTTCAAGGGGATGTGCCACGGCTTTACTGTGTCGGCTGGTACGGGGCTAACGAAGATTTTGATTATGATTCTTGGGTGGAAAGAAAAATTTAAAAGCCAATACCTACGCTTAAACGTACACCTTCAAGGCCAAGCTTGCCATTGCCGGAGATGCCGCCGGTCGCTTCCAGGCTGGTGCTTAAATTGCCGCGGCGCAGATTAAAGCCGGCAAAGGCGCCGCCAATATTGCTTTCGTGCAGATAGGGCTTGAGTTCTGAAGGGGCGCGGGCTGCTGGATTCACATAAGCGCCGATGGTCGCATCAAAGCGGGAGTTTGTGCCGTGGCGTCGAAAGTTCACACCTGCCGTAAGGGTTGAGGGCAGGGTGAAGCGTTTTGGAGCCTTCACGCCGGCGATGAATGTTTCGCCTTGGGTTTGTTTGTATTCGAGATAGGAGCCGGGCAAGGCGCCAACAAAAACGCTGCCGACATAGCGAGTACCATCTTTTGTCGTGCCCGCGCCGCCAGCATTGAGCATCAGACCAGCACCGCCACCACTGGTGCCCGGGCTAAAAGCATAGGAAGGTGCACTTGCACCGCCGCGCGGCAACAACACGGAGAGTTCACCAAAGATCCCATCGCTTTGTTTGCTCAAACGAACAACCCCATCGGACTCAACGCTTAAGCTTTTGGTGAGCTGAACCCCATCACTGGATAGGAAGCGGCCAACGGAATTCATTAAACGATTTGGGTCGTACTCGTTGTAGCGGGCGTAAAATTCCAGCGCCGAACCTTCGAGTTTCATGCTGCCGGCTTCAGCGGTGATGGTGCCTTCGCCGCCTGGGTCGGCCATGATGAAATGAACCTGATTGGTTTGAATCGAACCAGCGACTTCTAAGGCTTCGATGTTGTCAAATTCGAGGGCCATCGGGATACCGTTGTAGGTGGTGCTCAGACGGGCGGTCAATTCGGAGTCGGCGCTTTCATCAGCAGCGACCAGTTCAAGTCGTGCACCTTGGGCCAAATCTTCGATGCCCGTTAAACGCAGGCAGAGATTGTTCAAGGCTTCGATGTTAATGTTGACCTCATGGTCTTTTGTTTTGACTTCGATATGGGTGCCATTGATTTGGTCAAAAACAAGGCCCTTATTGGGGTCGATGCCAACGCGCATGTTTTGACTGTCGGCTTTGATTTCGATGCCGTCCCAAGTGGCGTCAATATTGTTTTGGCTGCCGCTTAACCACAAGCCCAGTTCTGGATCGTGGCTGAGTTCGATGGTTTGGCTGCCTAAAATGGCCACATTGTCATCACGGCAAATTTCAACCTCGCCACCTTCGGGAATTTCCATAAAGATGCGGCGAAGTGCTGTGCCGTCTTCGGAGAAGCTCGTATTAAGGCGCAACTGTTGGCCATCTTCGTTGACGATATGCAGATTGACTTCTTTGGCTTCGAGGGCAAGATCTTCGACCCTGATGTCGAGTTCTTGCAGCTGTCCACTTTCACCGCTCTTTAACACCACATCCAGGCTTTTGATCTCAGCGGAGAAATCCAGATCATCCGCAAGCTCCCTGAGAAGTTCAGCCTGTCCGAGGTGCAAGCGGGTCTCACGCTCTTCAACCTCGAGGTTGGCACCAAGCAGATTGGCACTGAGCCCTTCACTCTGCAGAGCGATATGGGCTTCTGAAAAAGAAATCGAAAGTTGATTGCTTTGGGTGTTGAGGGAACCGTTGAGATCCATGACCTCAACATTCATATTGCCGTCATTTTCGACAAAGTGAATCGCGCCGTTAAAGCTCGCTTGCATCTGGGTGATTTGGCCATCGCTGGCTGTGTGTATGGCCAGGGTTTCCATTTCAGCGATACTGAGCTGCCCTTGTTCTGCATGTAAAGAGCCATTCTCACCGCTTAAAGAGAGTGTTTGCTCGCCCAAGTCGTTGACGGTCAGATTAAGTTCAGCATTGTCAAAAGAGGCGGAGCTTAATTGTCCATGCTCTGCGCCACCGTCAAAGTTGATGTTGGCAGCTTGGAAGTTGATGTTGTCGATCGAGCCATCCTCACCAAAGGCGCCTGTCATGCTGGCGCCGGAGAGGAGGATTTGCCCCTCATCGTTACCATAATCAAGATTTTCAACCGAGGCATTTACCGAGCTTAAAAGTCCATCATTGTAGGTGGCATTGAAATCCGCACCCTGACTCAAAGTCACTGAGCCAAAATCGCCACTGTAGGAACCGTCTGTGACGCTTGCTTCAATCTGACTTAAAGCACCGCTTTCATCAAAGTCTAAGTCAAGAGCGCCATCGGTGATGTTGAGGGCGTTGCCATCTTGAACGTGTGTCAGGGTATCAGCGCTGGCTTGCATATGGCTTAAGAGCCCGTCTTCGGAAAACTCTGCATTGAGCAATCCATTGCTGACATCAACAGTGTTGCTGCCTTGAGTATGTTGAAGGTTTTGGGCTTGGGCGTTTAAGTGACTCAAAGAACCGGATTCGCCAAAAGTGAGTTGGGCTTGGCCATCGGTGACGTTTAAAGTGTTGCCATCTTGCACATGGGTCAGCGTTGCGACACTGGCTTCAATATTGGTCATCAGGCCATCCTCAGAAAACGCCGCATTCAAGGTGCCGTTTTCCAGGCTAAGAGAAGAGTTGCCTTGAGTGTGTTGGAGACTTGCGGCTTGGGCCTGCATCTGCGTTAAAGAGCCAGATGCGTTGAAGTCTAAATTGACCTGCGCTTGGTTGGCGGTGGTTAATGAACCGTAAGCGCCCTGCAATTCAACTTGATTCGCACTCGCATCCATAGAGATGAGCTGGCCGCTTTCGGAAAAGTTTAATTGGGCTGCGCCACCTAAGGCATGGATATTATCGCTCTCGGAAACGAAGTGGGCATCATCGCTGTTTAAGTTCATTTGGGTGATGGTGCCATTCTCGTTGCACGTCATTTGTACCGAAGAGTTGCCCTGCGTGTTGAGTGTGCCAAAAGCGTTCGTATAGGTTAAAGCGCCAGAGCTTGCATCCGCACTCTGCAGCATACCATTTTCGCCCATGACAATATTCATGTTCATGCCTTGGGCATCCAAAGAAGAGCCGTCGTTGTTGCTCCACTGAAGATGTTCCGCATTTCCGGTCATGCTCTCTAAGAAACCTTCGTCATTGAAGGTCATTTGCGCGGCGCCGTCAGTGATTGCCACTGTTTCACCGCTTGTACTCTCAAAGTTGACTTGCCCCAGCTCGGTCGTCATTTCAGCAAGATTCCCATTCTCGTGGTAGTTCATTCCTAAGGTGCTTTGTCCTTGGGTCGCAAGTACGCCAAAGTCACCGCTGGCTTGAATGTCGCCGCTTGTGGCATTGAGGCTTTCTAAGAGACCATTTTCGCCGTAGTTGGCGGAGAAATTGGCGTTTTGGGCTTCGATGGTGGATTCTGGATTGGTGATGGTGATTGAGTCTGCCTCACCTCCCGCAGTCGAGAGATTCCCGTTTTGGTCGAAACCAAAATTCAATGAACCGTTTGTGGCGATAGCGTTGGTTGTGCCATCGCTGTAGTCAACATCTTGGGCGGTTGCGCTTAAGGATTGAACAAAGCCATCAGCGTTGACCTGCATGTCCAGCGTTCCATTATTGGCATTAAGTTGTGAGTTCTCACCGCTGTAGGCAAGCTCTGTGGCTGAAGCGCTGGCCGAAGAAAGGATCCCGTTGTC
>CAXGWX010000074.1:0-13296 GCA_964013445.1 uncultured Bdellovibrionales bacterium
TTCCTCAATAGAGGCGAGCCAGGAGGCGGGGAGCCCTTGCCAGATCGAACGTATCTCTCCATTGGTATCCCGTAAAACCGCACTGAAGTCGCCGCTGAAGATGAACTTGAGAGCTGGTCCGGCCAAAAAGGCGTAGAAGGCGGTGGTCAGCGCCAGGACGACCATACAGATTAAGGCGATGCTTAAGGCCGGCCATTCTGGCTTTACATATTGCCAGAGACGTCTGAGTGCTTTCATTTTTTCCCCGTCAGTCGCAAGATTGGTACCTTGATTATAGCCTCAAGAACAATCGAGCGCGACATTTTGGACTTGCCAATGCGTCTTTCTACAAAAGTAATAGGGGTTTCGTGTACGCTAAAGCCTTTTTGTAGGGCTTGGTAGGTGACTTCAATTTGAAACATATAGCCGGCGGAAACAATATTTTCTAAGTCCAGGGCCTCAAGAACCTCGCGGCGGAAGCATTTAAAACCACCAGTGATATCCTTGATGCCTACCCCAAGGAGGGTACGGGCATAGAAAGAGCCTGCCTTAGAGATGAATTGTCGATGGGCTGGCCAATTTTCGGTGCCGCCGCCAGTCACCCAGCGGGAGCCCAAAACTAAATCGTAGGTTTCTGCATTCTCAAGCAAGGCCTGGAGTTTTTCCGGGGGATGGGAGAAATCCGCATCCATTTCAAGAATGCGTTCGTAACCGGCGGCCAGCGCCAGTTTAAATCCTGCAATATAAGCGGGTCCAAGGCCCTGCTTTTCTGCCCGATGCTCAACGCGCACTCGAGGAGCATGCTCCTCGACAAGCCGGTCCGCAATGGCACCGGTGCCATCGGGGGAGTTGTCGTCGAGAATCCAGATATCGACAGGGGCGGCAGCAAGAATCGCCGCAACGATGTTTTCCAGGTTTTCCTTCTCATTATAGGTCGGCAGCAAAACGACGGCTCGTCTGGGCTGGTTGTCTGAAGCGCTATGTTGATTGTTCTTTTCCATCATTAAGATGAGGCTTTTCGCCTTTTTGCGTCAATCTTTCAAGGTTTGCTCGGCAAATACTGCTGAATTATTTCACCAACTCTTTTGGCCGTATTCGGCTTGGTTAATTTGGCTCGGAGCCGGGAAAACTCATCAACAATATATTTACGATGTTCTGCGTCTTCGAGGAGCTTTTGGCACTCTTTTTTAAGGTTCCCTGCGGAAAAAGCATTTTGAATGAGTTCGGTGGCCAATGTTTTACCTGCAACCAGGTTAACCAGACCGATGTTGGCGATGCTGATGAGCCGACGGAGTATCTGGTAGCTCAGCCAGGAGACGCGATAGACCACAACCATGGGTTTAAGAAGTAAGGCGGTTTGTAGAGTTGCTGTACCCGAGCAGGCAACCACAAGATCTGCAGCGTTGATAACTTTGGTGGCATTGCCATCGACAATTCTTGCGTTCACACTGCTTTTGGTCACCAGCTCCTCGATTAAGCTCTGGGGAATAGTGCTGGCAACCGGAATGAGAATTTCAATATTTGGTTTGTTTTGGCCCAGCAGCTGCATGGCTTCAAGCATGCGCGGTAGGTGTCGCAGTACTTCTTTACGGCGGGAGCCAGGGAGAAGGGCGATAACAGGCTCGGCCTGCGCGCCAATGTCCAGCGTCGTGCGGTCTTCTTCTTTATCAGGGTTCTCCGGAAGAATTTCACACAGCGGGTGTCCGACGAATTCGACGGGAACTTGATGCTCCTGATAAAACTTTTCCTCAAAGGGAAGAATAACCAGCATATGGTCGACCAGTTGGCGAACAGTTTCAACCCGCTTGGGTCGCCAAGCCCAGAGCTGAGGGCTGATATAGTAAATCACCGGTATGCCCAGTCGCTTTAATCTTTTGGCCAGGCGCAGGTTAAAATCCGGAAGGTCGAGAAGGAGAGCAGCGGAGGGCTTATATTCCCGGGCCTTTTGCTCCATCCGTTTCATGATGCCAAAAATTCTCGGCAGCGCAAAAAGCACTTCCGTTAAGCCTGCAGTGGCTAAATCCTCCGCAGGTGCAATCACCTCCATACCTTCGTTGCGCATCTGCTCACCACCGATGCCAAAGATATGGATGTCAGGATGTTGTTCCCGGAGGGCGTGCATGACCCGCGCGGCGTGCATGTCGGCAGAAGCTTCTCCGCCAACAACAAGTATGCTATTTTTCGCCACAGCCTCCATGATAGCAGCTCGTAGCACAAAGCTTTGCTTTTTGGCTAGCTTGTGATTCTTTGGATTTGACATCAGGGGCCCAAGCCCTTAACACCAGCCTTCATGAATGCGGCCGTAATTATTATTCTTGGTTTTGGTTTAGGTGCAGGTGTGCTGGGCTATGCGTTGGTGCGGGCCCGAAAGCGTCGTTTGGCGACCTTCGAGTCTGAGCCAGAGCGAGCCATTAGTCCACAAGAGGATTCAGGCGAGGATAGCTCTGTCGAAGAGCCGGTGCCTTCGCTGCCGGAAACTCCGATTTCGGAACCTGCCGTAGGCGAGACTGTCCCTGCTGCAAAGGAAGCGGCGAAGGTCGAGCCCAAAGAGCAACGCGCACCGGATATGAAAGTTCGCCAAGGACTCTCTCGCTCTCGCGGGTTTTTAATGGGCCGCTTGAGTGAAATTTTCGGCTCAGGCACAGATCTAAAAGAAGAAATGCTCGAAAGTTTGGAGGAAGCTCTTCTGAGTGCGGATGTGGGCGTACGTTTGGCAATGGAGTTCTGTGACCATCTACGCGGCGATATTAAAGCAAAGAAGATTACGGATGTTGAAGGCATTAAAAGTGCTTTGGCCAATCATTTAGAGAATTGTTTCGTCGAGTCAAACCGGGATGTTTTTGCGCAAGGGGTCGGTTCTCCTAAAGTGATTCTTTTTGTTGGTGTTAACGGCGTAGGTAAGACAACAACGATTGGAAAAATTGCCGCGAAGCTTGCGGCTCAAGAAAAAGATATTGTTTTGGCGGCTGGAGATACCTTTCGCGCCGCTGCGGCTGAGCAGTTGGGCATATGGTCCGAGCGCACCGGTGCGAAGCTGATTCGGGGCGATGCAGGCGGGGACCCTGCGAGTGTTATTTTTAATGCGCTAACTCATGCCAAGCAGAGTGAAACGGATTTTGTTTTGGCTGATACGGCCGGGCGCTTGCATACGAAGACTGAATTGATGGACGAGTTGGCAAAAATACAACGGGTGGCGGGCAAAGCATGCGAAGGGGCCCCTGACGAAGTATGGTTGGTGGTCGACGCGACCATGGGGCAAAACGCCTTGCAGCAAGCCAAGGAGTTTCATGAGGCCCTTGGTTTAACCGGGGTTGTTTTGACCAAGCTTGATGGTACTGCCAGGGGAGGCATCGTCGTGGCCATAGCACATACGCTCAAGCTCCCTATACTGTATCTTGGGGTCGGTGAGCAGGCGGAAGATCTGCGACCTTTTGTTGCTCAGGATTTTGTTTCCGGACTTTTGGCGGAAGCGAATTAGTTAAGCTGCTTAAAGCTCTCAAGTGTATCGACTGAGACTCTTGGAGCGCCGTAGAGTGAGCGGGCTTGGCGAACTTCAAGAACCTTGTTGTGCAGCAGCCAGACTTCCCGGTCCGGATACCAGGCGATTTGTGCTTCACCGCTGCTGGTCGCCGAGCTGAGCCAATGGGGTGGTTCTCCTAAGGAAGCCACCAGCTCTTGCCGCTGCATTCCTGGAACAACTTCCTTGTAGGTGATGGCGCTGCGTATACTGGGTTTACGCTTCTGCAGCCAGGTCAGCACCTGTGTCTTTTCTCCAAGCATGCCATGCAAGTGGGTGTGAAAATCTGCTTCCGTGTTGATGTCGAGGGGAAGCAGTACGATATAGGGGTGCTCCGTTGGGATATGGGGATTGTTTTTCTCCAGGGGTTCTAAATATATCCATGGATTATAGCGTGGGGTCGTGAGCATGCGCTCAAAGGAGCTGATGAAGCTGGGGAAAGCGATACGTTTGATTCTAAAAAGGGTCCCTGCTGGAATAATTCCAACTTGTCCTTCCGGATGAATAGGAGAGCCTTCAAGATCTGAGATATGAGAAATCTCCGTAAATGGTCGGGCAGAAAGCAGATATTTCTCGTTTTCGTCGTAGAGAGAGCCAAAATAACAGGATTGTTTGAGGGCAACGGTTTGGCCGCTGTACTGGGCTGCCAGGGTTTTTTGTAAGGGCAGTGAAAGGTGGTTGTAGTGGAGACAACCGCCGAGACTAAGGGCCAAAGCAAAAAGTATTGTTCTTTTCATGGTTTCGAACCCTAGCACGGCTTAGTGCGTCTTAAAAAAAAATGGCAGATAGGGACTAGGGCATTGCGCTTTGCGGGGCGCCGTGCTTCGATGGTGCGCATGTTGGAGTTTCATAAATACCAGGCTTTGGGGAATGACTTCGTGATTGTTGATGGGAGTTGTGAGGGCAGCGGTATGTCCGAAGCTAGAGTTAAGGAAATATGCCATCGAAATCAGGGCGTTGGTGCGGATGGGGTGCTGGTGTGGGTGCCGGAGCCAGGGAGCGCTGGACGGATGGTGGTGTGGAATGCGGACGGAACAAAATCCGATATGTGTGGCAATGGTTTGCGCTGTATGGCCCATTATCTCTATGAAACCCAGCGGGTTAGCCAGGAGCAGCGGACCTTAGACCTATGGGCAGGAGAAAAGAGCTTTAGGTGCGAAAAGCTCGCAAACGACGAGTTTCTGGTGGTGATGGGGACCCCGGATTTCGACCATGGGGATTTGCCTAAGAGCAATTCCAGTGATGGGGTTTTGCGGTTAGAATGTGCGGATAGAGAATTCTCCCTTTGGACTGCCCACTTTGGCAATCCACATGCGGTTACGCTGAGTTCGACGCCCCTTAGGGACGCGCAGCGCTACGGTGAGCAATTGAGCAACCATGAGGTTTTTCCGGCGCGGGCAAACATTAATTTTGCCAAGACAGGGGCGGAAGAAGTTGAACTTGTGGTCTATGAGCGTGGGGTCGGTATTACCCAGGCCTGCGGCAGCGGTGCCTGCGCGACAACAACCGCGCTGGTGATGGCAAATTTACTGGGGCCAGATCAAGCCCATGTGATTGCACTGCCCGGGGGCAAATTAAAAATCGCTCTGAGCTCGGATAAGATCGTGACCATGCAGGGGAAAGCCCAACTTAGCTTTGTAGGAAAAAGTTCAGGGCTCTAAGAGCAAGTTTTCTTTTAGATGAAATTGACCACAAGTTCACTGTTGCCAATGCGGATGATACCGTTTTCTTGAACCCGGGTGGAGTTAACTTGTCTATCGTTAACAAAGGTGCCGTTGGTGCTGGCGAGATCGATAACACCAATACCGGTTGAGTCAAAAAAGATCATGGCGTGCACTCTTGAGATGGCCGTATCGCCGAGAATAATATCGGCTCCGCGTTCAAAGGTGCTTGTAGGTTCAGCGTCGTCGATTGCAGGTTCTTCGGGTTTATCACCGGGCTTTTCAAGGTGCTGCTTGAGGATGTTTTTGGCCGCGCCGCCCAAGGCTCGGTTGCCGTCCCGGTCGATCATAGCGGTTTCACCTTCCGAGAGGTGGCGTCCGACAAGTCGACAGATGCCTTGCTCGATGCTCAGGGTATCGCCTGTGCTCGTTCCGGATTGAATTTTCAAATGGGCTTTTGTTGAAGCCATGTGAGTCTCCCTTTTCTTGCTGACCCTCGCACTTATATAATGGTTTGCTGGTGGATGCTAGTATTCAGCTAAGTTTGTCCGGTCGCAGGGCTGCGAATTTCATTGCGTTTTACCCACTATTTTAGTTAGACGGTTGTGCGGCTCTTGTCGGAAAGTGGAGTTTATTGCGCTCCTTTCCCAAGATGCCTCGTATACCTTGCCCCTTAAGGGGGCAAGCCCCTGGAAATAAAGTGAATTTTTAGGGGTTGCGAATAGGGTTGGCGGCGCTTTGCAGGATGCGTATTCTAAATGGTGTACGTTTCTGCATTGCAGTCAGGGAAATAAAGTGTGGTTTGCTGGCCTATGGTGCAGGTAAGGAAAACATTTTTTGGAGGCTAATCAATGGCGAGTACAGCAGAAGTCGAAGCTCAGAAGACCGGACTTGCGGGTGCGGGATTTCTATTTTCACCGGTAACAGAGCAGGAAATATTTACTCCTGAGGATTTTTCTGATGAGCAGCTGGAGTTTCAACGTACCGCTGCGGAATTTGCGCATCAGGAGGTTTTGCCGCACTCTGAAAATATCGAGATCAAGAAACCTGGGGTCATGAGTGATTTGATGAAGAAGGCTGCGGAGATTGGTCTCTTTACTGTCGAGGTTCCTGAAGAGTTTGGCGGTTTGGATATCGATAAGACAACGGCGATGATTATTTCCGAAGCTCTGGCCATCAATGGTTCTTTCGCTGTGACCTATGGTGCCCACACAGGAATCGGTACCTTGCCTATCGTTTATTATGGAACCCAGGAACAAAAGGCTCGCTACCTACCCAAACTGGCGACCGGTGAGCTTTTGGCGGCCTATGCTTTAAGTGAGCCCAACAGTGGCTCCGATGCGCTGGCGGCGAAGACCACCGCGATGCTGAGTGAAGATGGCAAGCATTATGTTCTTAATGGAACCAAGCAATGGATTACCAATGCGGCTTGGGCTGATTTGGTTACGGTTTTTGCTCAGGTTGATGGCGATAAGTTCTCTGCATTTCTTGTTGAAACAAATACGGATGGGGTAACTATTGGCCGTGAAGAACGTAAGATGGGTATTCGAGGCAGCTCGACTTGCCCTGTTATTCTTGAGGATGCAAAAATTCCTGTCGAGAATCTTCTGGGTGAAGTTGGCCGCGGGCATAAGATTGCTTTTAATATTCTCAATATTGGACGCTGGAAACTTGGAATTTCATCAATGGGTGGTGCTAAGAATGCGCTCGCATTGGGTGCAAAATATGCCAACGAGCGTAAGCAGTTTAAGAAGCCCATTGGAAGCTTTGGTTTAATCCGACAGAAGTTAGCCCGTTCCGCGACACTTATTTTTGCGGGCGAGTCGATGGCTTATCGGACAGCCGGTTTAATTGATGGCTGTGCTTCCGCTGCCTCAAAAGAGGATGCGGATTATGCACAAAAAGCGATTGCAGCGGTAGAAGAGTTTACCATTGAGGCATCTATCTTGAAGGTCTTCGGCTCTGAGGTTTTGGGCTATGTGGCTGATGAAATGTTGCAGATCTATGGTGGTAATGGCTTCGTTGAGGATTATCCATTGGAGCGAATTTATCGTGATGCCAGAATCAATCGTATTTTTGAGGGTACGAACGAAATCAACCGGCTGATTGTACCCGCGACTTTATTTAAGCGCGTGTTGCAAGGGCGAGTGCCTTTGATGCAGGTCGTTGGTAGTATTCTTGGTGAATTACAGGGCGCTTCTCCACTGCCGGAAAAAGGTGATGGACCATTAGCCAATGAGATTTGGGCTACGGAGTTAACGAAGCGTGCGGTCCTGTATGCTGCATCCTATGCTGCGCAAAAGTATATGGAGGACCTGAAAAACAAGCAGCGGCTCCTGGGAGATATTGCTGATTGTATCACCGACCTTTATGGTATGGATTCATGTGTCGCTCGGGCTTCGCAGATTGCTACGTCCGGTGGTGGTGCTAAGGCGGATCAAGCGGTGGCCATGGCTCAGCTTTATTGTTTTGAGGCTCGCGCAGATGTTTTCCAACGTTTGCGACGGGTGGCAATGATCATGGCCGATGACCAAGAACTCGATGCGCTTTATGATAATCTTGCTAAGCTGGATAAACGTTATCGTGTCAACTATACGACCTTACAGGATCAGGTTGCGGAGTACGTTTTGGACCAGGAAGGTTATAATATTTAGTTAAAGTGATGAACTTCTTGTTTGATATTAAGTCGGATGTTGGGCTGGTTCGCCAGCGCAACGAAGACATGGCTGCAGCCATTCCAGAGAAAGGTATCTTTCTTTTGGCGGATGGCATGGGAGGTCATGCGGCTGGTGATTTGGCTTCTCGAGTTGCCATTGAAACCGTGTTGGCCTATCTCACCGAACCGAAAATCCCGGGTCGCCCGAGAGCCCGTAAAGACAAGCTTTTGCGGGCAGTGACCGCTGCAAATCAGGCGGTGCAGTTGGCGGGACATTACAGTGGTCAGCAGGGTATGGGCACAACGCTGGTTTGCCTCTGGGTTGGTGTCCGACAGGTTGATCTGGTTCACGTTGGTGACTCGCGCGCTTACCGCTATCGCTCCGGTAAGTTGGAGCAAATAACCAATGACCATACGGTCCTGCGTTATTTGCTCGAAGAGGGTGAAGTCGAAAAGGGCTCAGCGGAGGCCAAACAGGTGGGCCATATCTTAACCCAAGCCATTGGTTTGGAAAATATGTTAGAGCCGGAGGTTTTGCGCCTTACCTATAAACCAGGCGATGTTTTCTTGCTTTGCTCAGACGGTCTTAGTGATCTGGTGGCGGATGAGGCGATTGCCCACATTCTTGAAGAGACCTATCCGAATTACCAGGAGGCGTCACAGGCTCTGATACAAGCGGCTCTCGATGCAGGTGGCAATGACAACGTGACCGTAGTGCTTGCGGCCCACGCACCTGAATCCTAAGAGAAGTATTTTACAGACTTTGTTCTCCCTGACGCTCCTTTAAGCCTATTGTTCTTTATGGCCCCCCGTGTTACGAATTCCGACAATTATGTATCTTGGACGTGTTATCGGTACGGTTGTCGCCTCACAAAAACCAGCAGGCTTGGAAGGGCAGATTCTTCTGTTGGTTCAGCCTCTTGATGAAGAGCAAAAACCAAGCGGCCCCAAAGAGGTTGCGGTGGATACGGTTAAGGCCGGACCGGGTAATCTGGTTTATTTGGTTGGTTCAAGAGAAGCGGCGCTTGCACTGGAGGAAACCTTTGTTCCGGTCGATGCGGCGATTGTTGGTATTGTCGATCAACTAGAGGTGCAGCGTTAAAGATGCGTATCGCTCGAGTTATAGGTACGGTTGTCGGGGCGGCACACCACCCGACCTACGATGGCCGAAAAGTTTTACTGCTCAAGCCGGAGCGGCCCGATGGCACCTCTGCAGGCAGCGCATTTATAGCTGTTGATCAGGTACAGGCCGGGGTTGGTGATAAGGTTTTGGTTTTGGCTGAGGGCAATGGGGTACGACAAATTTTGGGTGCGGATTCCGGGCCCATTCGATCACTGATCGTCGGTGTGATTGATCATATTGAGTATGATGACGCGCAAAGAGCTTGAAGATAATTTGGTTGAGTACAGCCACCGGCTTCATCAAATGGGCTGGGTTGCCAACCATGATGGCAATATCTCTGTACGTCTGAGTGAAGATCGTTATTTGATTACACCGACCGCATTGTCGAAGGCCAGCATCGAACGACATCAGCTGATTGTCGTTGACGGGCAAGCGAAAGTCATCAGCGGGCGTTACAAGCCATTTAGTGAGTTGGCACTACATCTTTATGTTTATCGTCAGCGCCCAGATGTTCGTGTGGTGATCCACTCCCATGCGCCTCATGCAAGCGCTCTTGGAGTGAGCGATCGTGAGGTCATCACAACCATGCTGCCTGAAGCGGTTGTTTCTTTAGGGGAGCGGGTGCCATTGGTGCCTTATGCGGCACCTAAGACACCTGAATGGACCATGAATATGAGTCCATTTCTGGATGATGCGGATGCCTGCACTTTGGCCCATAATGGGGTTTTGAGTTTTGGACCGGACTTAGAAACCGCCTACCTGCGAATGGAGTTGGTTGAGCATTTGGCTCGTATCCAATGCATTGCGCAGCAAAGTGGTGCGGTCAAAACGATTCCGCAAAGTGACATCACTAAACTTTTAGAGGCGCGCACCAAAGCGGGCTTAGGCGCAAAGGCCAGAGCAGCGGCGCAAAGCAAAGAAGAACTCAAAATTGTAGTGAATGAGAGTTTGCGGAGTGCATTAGGGCGATGAGCAGGGGAAACAATGGGCTTGCAAGAGTTGAGCAGGGCAGTTAAGAAACAGGCATCGTAGAGGTTTTTTATGGAGCAGAATGCACAAGTTGAACATTTAGTCGACGAGATCACCAAGCGTGTACAGGCACGTCTTGGGCAAGGAGCAAGTCCTGCAGCGACGGGGACAAGCATTCCTGAAGCCTGCCAGGTTGCGGGAATTAAAGCCTCGAATTGCGATGAGTGTCGCGGTTGTCATGTGAACAGGCCTGATGATGTGCGTCAATTCGTCAAGTTAGGCGCAGCAAGAATTGCGGCGGGGACTGGGCATGAGCGACCGGAAAGCGATCTGGCGCAATATATAGATCATACCTTACTCAAAGGTGACGCCACTCGTGAAGAACTCAAGACCCTTTGCGATGAAGCTCGGAAGTATCAGTTTGCTACGGTTTGTGTGAATGCTTGTAATGTACGCTATTGTGCGGCCCAGCTGGAAGGTTCTTCAACGAAAGCGATTGCGGTTGTTGGCTTCCCACTTGGTGCTGAAACATCTGCGGCAAAAGCGTTTGAGGCCAGGGAAGCGGTACGCAATGGGGCGGCGGAGATCGATATGGTGATCAATATTGGCGCCCTTAAGGATAAAGATTATACGACCGTTCTTAACGATATTATTGCGGTTGTACAGGCGTCAGCACCTAAGCCAGTGAAGGTTATTTTAGAAAATGGTTTGTTGGACTACGAACAGAAAGTTATCTCTTGTACGTTGTCAAAAATTGCCAATGCAGCCTTTGTTAAAACATCGACAGGTTTTGGGCACGGTGGTGCGACGGTCGAAGATATCACGCTGATGCGCAACATTGTCGGTCCCGAGATGGGTGTGAAAGCTTCGGGCGGTGTGCGTTCCGCTGAAGATGTAAAAAATATGCTGGACGCGGGGGCAACGAGAATCGGAGCGAGTGCTTCTATCGAAATCGTTTCAGGGAAAAAATCCTCTGGAGGCAAAGCCCGTAACGGTGGTTATTGACGGGGTGATGCGCTTTGGGCAAATACCTTATACTAGGCGCGGCCTTTCTCACCTTGTCGTGCACACCTAATTTACAATCCATGCGTCCCCATCCTCCTTTTGCCGCACTTGTAGGTCCGACAATCATTGCTCATCGGGGCGGTGCTCTCGAGGCTCCCGAGAATACACTTGGTTCCGTCAAGCACGGCATCGCTGTTGGAGCCGACTGGCAGGAAATTGATGTGCAGCCCGCAAGCGACGGGGTCATGGTGTTGATGCATGATGATACTCTGGAGCGCACAAGTGATGGCAAAGGTAATGTTGAAACTTATTCTGCAAATGAGCTGACCAAAATAAAGGTGGGAATGCCGAAGCCCTCAGGCAGTATGGCAAAGCATTTGGAAGGTGTTGGCCAAGGGGCATTAAAGTTTGCCAAGGATTATTCCGCTGAACGCGTACCAAGTTTAGAGCAGGTGCTTGAGGTGCCGGATGCACGGTTGATGATTGAAATTAAAACCGTACCGGAGCGTCAGGGCCAAAAGGTGATCGATGCAGTTATCGCCGACATTTATAAGGCGAAAATGGAAGACCACTGTGCCATTGGCAGCTTCGATTTTGCTTTGCTGGAAAAAGCATACAATACGGACCCCAGTATTCCGCTGATTGGCATTGCGGAGGAGGTACGCATTGAAACGCTTTTATCTCTGCCCTTAAGTGTGTGGGCGGTGCATAAGGATCAGGCAAAGGAAGCACTCAAGCATGCACCAGCCGGTGTTGCGGTTTGGGTATGGACAGTTTATTCGCTTGAAGAGGCGGTTGAGCTGCGAAATTTAGGGGTGCATGGAATTATTACGGATGTGCCCGAAGCGGTTGTGGCCGGCTTACGTAAACCTCAACCACTCTATATAGAGCACTAAAGCGGCGGCAGGTTGATGTCTGAGCAGATGTTAATTTTTGGTAAGCACCCGGTGAGTGAATTTCTAGCCACCGGTCAGAGTGCAAAGGCGCTGCTGGTGCAGGACTCGGCAGAGAAGGCGCTCGGAGAGATTCTGGCGTTGGCAAAATCGATGGGCATAAAGATTGAGCGGAGTTCGAAGAAGGGGTTGGATCAATTGACCAAGGGAGCAAATCACCAGGGGCTGTGTCTACGCCTGGGGGCGTTTCAATACGCGGATTTGGCCGATCTTTTTGAAAAAGCAACAAAAGATCGTCAGCTCGGCTGCTTGGTTGCTTTGGATGGGGTGCAAGACCCGCATAATTTGGGTTCAATTATTCGCTCCGCCGCAGCTTTTGGGGTGCAGGGGATTATCCTCCCCGATCGACGGGCGGCCTCGGTGACAGCAACGGTTTTTAAGACCTCCGCAGGCGCGGCCGGGCGGTTGCCGATTGCCCAGGTGAAGAATCTTCGGCAGACCTTGGAACTGGCAAAAGAACAAGGATTCTGGGTGGTTGGGACTGTTGTGGAGGGGGGCACGGGGTTGTCTGAGATCGACTTTTGTCGCCCCACAGTGCTGGTGATTGGCTCGGAGGATAAGGGATTACGAGATTTGAGTGCGAAAACCTGTGATTCTTTGGCGACAATTGACCTGGCGGGAGGCATGGAGTCCTTGAATGCTTCGGTGGCAGCGGCCCTTTGTTTCTATGAATTGAGCCGCCAAAGAAGTGGTCAAAACCAGCCCTCGGAACAATGATCACCGGGGCGAAAAAAGTGCCCCAGCCTATCAAAAATATTAGAAAAAATTACTTTGCTAGGGGTTGACTTGCTGCATTTGGACACTTATATGACGCGCGGTTTATACCCTGGAGTAGAGTGGGCATTGGACTATTTTCTTTTATTTTCGAGCCAATAGGCCGGATTTAAACGAAAAAACTTTTGCTCATTTCTAGGTGTGTGGGTGTCGGGCTGGCGTAGCTCAATTGGTAGAGCAGCTGATTTGTAATCAGCAGGTTGCGGGTTCGAGTCCCATCGCCAGCTCCACTTACGGAGTTTGAACGAGGGTTGGTGGTTATGGAGGGATGCCCGAGTGGTTAAAGGGAGCAGACTGTAACTCTGCCGCGATTTCGCTACGAAGGTTCGAATCCTTCTCCCTCCACCATCGGCACCTTGTGGGCTTCGTTGTTGGTTGGGGCGGAGGGTATATGAGCGGGTGTAGCTCAGTTGGTAGAGCATCAGCCTTCCAAGCTGAATGTCGCGAGTTCGAACCTCGTCGCCCGC
Source organism: uncultured Bdellovibrionales bacterium (assembly GCA_964013445.1). Lineage (GTDB taxonomy): Bacteria > Myxococcota > XYA12-FULL-58-9 > XYA12-FULL-58-9 > JASMKV01 > JASMKV01. Next base: position 13,105 of record CAXGWX010000074.1, read on the forward strand.
TCCATGAAGGCAAGTATGAGAGTTGCCCATGTAGCTCAGTAGGTAGAGCACTTCCTTGGTAAGGAAGAGGTCACCGGTTCAAATCCGGTCATGGGCTCCACTGCTGAGGAAGCATTGGGTTTGAATAAAGGGAAAGCTAGGAGAACATCATGGCAAAAGAAAAATTTGATAGATCAAAACCTCACGTAAACG
>CAXGWX010000075.1:0-13088 GCA_964013445.1 uncultured Bdellovibrionales bacterium
GCACGGTCTTTAATTTCGTTAATTCGTGATTCGGAATAGATATCAAGTTTCCACCCGGTGACTTCCGAAGCCAAACGCACGTTTTGACCTTTTCGTCCAATCGCCAAAGACAGCTGATCGTCTGGTACGATAATTTCCATACGCCCATTGGCTTCGTCGATAAGAACACGGGTTACCTCTGCTGGCTGCAATGCATTACAAACAAAAGTTGCCGGATCGGGTGACCAAGGAACAATATCAATCTTCTCACCACGCAGCTCCTGAACGACAGCCTGCACACGCGAGCCCTTCATCCCAACACAAGCACCAACTGGATCAACATCCCGATCGGAAGAGGCCACTGCTATTTTAGCACGAGCACCTGGCTCTCTGGCCGCACTTTCAATGCGAACAATGCCTTCATGAATCTCTGGAACCTCAGCTTCGAAAAGCTTGATGAGAATTTCTGGACATGTACGAGACAGAACAATCTGTGGCCCGCGGGCGATTTCCTGAACTTCTTTAACAAAAGCTGAAACCCGGTCGCCGGCGCGATAGGACTCACGGGGAGCTTGCTCACGAGCAGGCAAAATGGCTTCCGCTCGACCCAAATCCACAATCAAATTGCCGCGCTCGAAGCGACGGACAATACCAGTGACCATCTCACCTTTGCGATCCTTATACTCACCGTAAACAATGCCACGCTCCGCATCACGAATACGCTGCATAATAACCTGCTTGGCGGTCTGGGCGGCAATACGACCAAAAGAGCGGCGGTAAGTTTTCAGGCGTAAAATATCACCATACTCTTCATCCTGCTCCTGGGCGGCCTGCGCGTCTTCTTCCAGGTAATAAATTGGGAAGACCATTTCGTCGCCTTCTTCAACCTCAATCTCGAGTTCCTCACACTGGGCAACAGTGAATTCATTGGCCGCATCAGTTAATTCTTCTACAACCGTGATGGTTTGACTCAAATCAACCGCACCCTTTTCTTCGTTGAATTCGGCAACAAGGTTACGATCCATGCCAAAGGCTTTTTTCGCCGAAGCTAAAATCGCTTCTTCCAAAGCTGACACCAAAATCTTGCGGTCGATGCCTTTATCACGACTAACTTGATCAAGAACGATACTCAAATTGGGTTCCATTTTATTTCCTCACAAACACATTATTAGCGTTTTAAAATGCCTTAAAAATTCGGCACCAAACGCGCTTTCTCAATATTTTCGTAGTTGATGGGCAACGACTGACCATCCACTACAATACAAATTCCAAGTTCATCGGCTTTCTTAAGCTCACCTAAGAATCGACGGCGTCCCTCAACGGCAACCGCTGTGGTAACCTTCGCCTCCGAACCAACAAAACGAATAAAATCTTTCGGCCGAACCAAAGGTCGATCCAAGCCCGGTGATGACACTTCTAATTTGTAGGAGCCATCAACCCCCTGCATCATCCCATCCGCATCCAAAACATCCCCCACCAAATGGGAAACGGTGGTGCAATCATCCAGAGAAATTCCACCCTCTTTATCGACAAAGAGACGTAAAATCTTCGATCCGGATAAATATTCCGCCAAAATCAAATCGTAGCCCTCAGCCTCAATAAGTGGCCGTAATAGCTCTTCAATTTGTTTTTCTAAGGCAGTGCCCATAGTCATCCTGTAGATAAAAAAAATGGGCTTTACAAAAGCCCACTTGTTTAAGCCAGCGATTTCCCCAACCTTGGAACCCAGCGCCCTGGACTCCACCCACCCAACGGCGCTTAGCTATAACGCCAAGCCATGCTTGTCAATCGATCAAAAATGGAAAAATACGGGTATTCAAGGGGTTTTACGGCCCATTAAGCTGGTAGAAGGTCGAGGCATTTAGGGTCGTCGCCTGGGCAACCTCTTCTAAAGCTAAGTTCTTGATTTCAGCTATTTTTTCAGCGGTTTTAACCACATAGGCTGGCTCATTGCGCTTGCCTCGATAAGGCACCGGTGCCAAATAAGGACAATCGGTCTCAATCAACATCCGCTCTAAGGGGATTTCCGCCACCGCTTGCCGTAATTCTTCAGCTTTTTTAAAGGTTACCACCCCCGGGATCGACAAATACACCCCACGTTTTAAATACTCCTGGGCCTCGGCGGGTCCGGCGGTAAAACAGTGCACCACCGCGCCTCGCTCCGGCAAACCGACCTCGTCAATAATGGCCAGGCTTTCTGGGTGGGCATCCCGGATATGAAACATGGCGGGCACATTCGCATCCCGCGACATAGCTAAAAGTTCTTTAAAAACAGCAGATTGCTCATCTCGAGGTGAATTGTCGTAAAAGAAGTCCAAGCCAATCTCACCAAGGGCCACCAGCTTTGGGTGGTCCAGGAAGCCGCCAATTTTGGCGATTTCTTCCGCACTTGCATGCTGGGCCTCATGCGGATGGATGCCCGCTGTAAAATAAATATGTTCGTAGCGTTCAGCCAAGGCCTGTGCTTCGGCGGCGCCGGCACAAACCCGGGAAGCGCCAACCGCAATCAAATGGCTCAAACCAGCCTCTCCGGCCCGCTCAATCACCGCATCCAGCTCATCGCCGTAGGTCTCTTTTTCTAAATGACAATGGGCATCAATGTACATGGGCGCACTTTCCGATCTTAGAGCCACCATAAACAAAGGCCGGGTTAAAGCCAAGACCCTAAAACTTCTTAACTTTTATCTCTGCGAAGGGACACGCAGTGGCGCAAAAAATTCCAGGAAAACAAAATAAAATGCCCCCTTGCGGCGTCATGAATGAATGGGTTATGGCTGGCCCGAAATTGGTTAAGATTACTCTCTAATTATAAGGTCCTCTGCAATAATGATGCGTCAAAGTATTGTCCCATTCTTGCTTCTTCTAATCACGGTGAGCGCCTGCATACCGGACCTGCCGGATGTCTTTGAGGAAACGTACTTTTGTGAAAGTGATGACGACTGTCTCAATACGGGCGGAAAATATTTTATCTGCTACAAATGGCTGCAATGGCTCGACCATGCCGGTTACGGCGATTCGGAAACCGATTACTCCAAAGGGGTCTGCGTTGACGCCTCTGGCACAAGCTCCTGCGGCGATCACAACAACTGCCCAGGGGACGATATTTGCTATCCATCTAGTATGGAGAATTTGTGCTTTAATCCTTGCGATGCGGTAGGCCAGGCCTTTTGTTCGCGCTACGATAGTCTTTCCTGCAAACAGGATAAACGCTTTGCCGGAGGCTTTCTCTGCGGCGATTGCCAAAACGACGAGCAGTGCCCAGACAACCACCGCTGCATTGCAGCGAAAGAAGAAACGGGCCCGGGCCTCTGCGTACCCCAATGCGATAATCTGGACGCAAGCTGTAGCACCTATCAGGATATAAACGGTTCCTGTCTTGTGCTCAAAGGTATCGGTGGCAATACCACCCAAGCATGTGCTCCATGCAACGCCAATGATTTATGCAATGAGCTTGGGCGTTGCGAATTTTCTCCCGGGCAAGAAGGTGACGTCTTTACCAGAGCGCTCAATTGTAGCACTAACGACAGCGGAGAAAATTGTAATTACAACGGCAATTGCGATCCGGACGAATACAACTGTAGCGATTGCCAGGGTGGCGATTCCTGTGACTTCGATGGCACCTGCGAAGGCGGCGAATACGACTGCTCGGACTGCATCTTAGGCTGCGAAGCTGTACCGGAAGACGAAGCTTGCGACAGGCACGAATACTGTGACGCAAGCAATGGTGAGAAACATTGTCGCTGCGACTGCGATTACACCAACGGGGTCTGCGATATCTACAATGGCGACCCCCCCAACGACGACTACAATGGGGAAGAATGTATTTGCGACGCAGATTGCAACACTGCCATGCAAGACTGTATTCATGGTGGTGAATATGGTCAGGGACCCTGCGTCATTGCAAAGGTGAACGATGAGGGGACAGCTCAGGGCGCTATCATGGGAACCTGCTTCAATCCCTACGATGAAGACCGAAATTGCACCGCCAAAAACGGCGAGCCCGGACTCTGCCTCATCGCTACCCTCGCAGAAGAATGGGCTGAAGCGGATGAAGAAAAAACCAATATCCCCGTCTGCGTCCCCTGTCCGGAGACATGCGGCGGTACTTGCACCTATGATGAATTACCGGAGGGAGAAAGCCTCAGACCTGTCAGCGACCAGGTTGATTGCGGCGCCTGCGAATCCCATGAAGAGTGCGCCAGCAATCCCCATCTAAAATATTGCATGGATGTAGATGGCAGCCCCCAATGCATGTTTGTCAGCTGTGAAAATAATCAGGGCTGTGAAGAAAACCAATACTGCACCGAGCTCAACAGCAGCGACGCAGAGAAGCGCTGTGTCCCCGCATGTGGGGAAGGCATAAATGCGGGCGAAGAATGCCAAATGCCCGACAACAGCGACGGCCTGTGTAACTGGGTCACCACCAGCACTGCAGATGGTGAAAACCCAACCCAGCTTGTTTGCGTCATTTGTGAGTGTGATGAGGATTGCCTTTGCAGCGATGAGACCTGCCCTAATCAAGCGCAAAGCTATCAGGACTCCATCACCTGCGATTACGAATGCACGGAGCATAGAGAGTGCTTTACCGGCGACAGCCAATGCAACCAATGTCTTAACAATGTGTGCACTCTTACATACATTAACAATGGCTGCTCTCCCGAGCATGGTTGCCTCGTCTTCGATGATGCCAGCGGAGGTCTCAGCAGCACTTGTGAAGAATGTGGCACAAACGAGCATTGTAGCGATGGGAAGCTTTGCAGCGACGATTACCAATGCGTGACATGCAGAGAGCATGCGGACTGTGGTGATGAAAATCTCGGCTGCAACGAAAACAACGAATGTACGAAGCTGTGTACCCAGAATACGGATTGCTTTAATCCAAACGGAGAGTGTCATGAATGTGCGGACAATGGCGTCTGCAAAAACCAGGGCTCCTATTGCCAGAACTCCTCTTGTTTGGTGCACAATGATTCTTTTGCAGGGCAATGCGGTCTTGAGTGTGGTGATGATAGCGATTGCGACGAAGGACGAGTTTGTCACCCAAGTGATTATCGTTGTGTCGAGACCTGCAACGTAGATCGTGACTGTGCGTCGACGGAAAATTGCTATGCCTGCGATGACAACAACCTCTGCGCTTATCAATGGTCCAACTCCTGCACAGGCGCTCAAAACATTTGTGTCTGGCGGGGCAATACGAGTGCTTGCGTAAGCTGCAGCACCGACAGTGAGTGCGATGCGGGTGAAATCTGCGCCTTTGACTATAAGTGTCGAAGAACCTGCAATGATGATGACGATTGTGACGCTGGCTCCTGTGTGACCACCTCGGACTCAACAACCCTATGTTTTGACAATTCGGAAAAATGCCCTGCGAACCAGGTCGGTGAAGACTGGGGAGGGGACCCTTGTGGCAATGGCAATATGCAAGCTTGCCTTTATGTTTACGGCATCGACAGCAATGGTGATGATGTGCTCGATATCAACGACACCATGGTGCCTATTTGTATCGACTGTCCAGCCTACTGCAGTGGCGGTCAGGGGTGTCGCGCTTGGGTCAGTGAAGAAAGCACCAGCTATTATGTCGACATCCGAGTCCAATGTGACAGCAATTCCTACAACGAAACCCAATCTTGCAACGATGCTGTCGATAACGATTACGATGGGGCCGTCGATTGCGCCGATAACGACTGCTGGAACCAATGCTGCTACGGCGGCTGTACCGCCCCTGCTTTGCCCCATTGCATTGTCAGCGAAAACGCGGACGCTGGGACATGTGTGCAATGCATTGAGGACGGCGATTGTGGCGCCCATAGTGATTGTATAGACAACGCGTGTACCTGCGACGAATCCGCCTGCGCAAACTCAGGCGATGGCTTTCATTGTGACTTAGAAGAATCATGCACAAATGCCTGTCAGCTATTCGGCTGGGCTCCGCAGGGCTTGTGCACTTCACCTTGGAGCTGCAACAACCTCAACGAAGAAAATGTCGGCGAATGCACAGCCAACAACGGTGACCTATGCGACGCACCTGCGCATTGTACCTCAGGCAATTGTGTGGATAACTTCTGTTGCGCCGAGACATCCTGCGCCACGAATGAAACCTGTGAAACAGGTGTTTGTCTTTTAGCACACCAACAAAGCTGCAGCGCCGATGGCGAGTGTGCTTCGGACTATTGCGCCGACTTACCCGCTGCACTCGGTGGGAAAGCCTGCTGTGACAAGGACTTTTGTACGGAGAGCAGCGGCTGGACCTGTGGCAATTTTGCCAGCATTTGTCTACTCGACGATGGGAGCTATGGCTGCATCGACAACTCTGAATGTAACAGTGGTGCCTGTGCATGCAGCTGCGACGATGATGAAGCTGGAACCTGCACCACAGAGAATTGCACATGTGATCCTGACTGCTCGGGTTACCAGGGTACAAATCCAGTTTACGGAACCTGCGCCGCCGCCGAAAACACCTGCAACGATGCTCTCGACAACAACAACAATGGCCTGGCAGACTGTGCTGATTTTGGCTGCCAGGGCATGGCCTGCTCTATCTTACACCCTGGAAAAACTTGCTCCTTTGAGAACGAATCCTGCAGCCCCATACCGCTGGCCGAAGCCCTATGCCCGGATGGAACCTTTTATGACGGCACGGCCTGCACCTACCCCTTTGCCAACAACGACGACAGCGGCAGCGACTATTCCAATGGATGGGATGGGATGGGCAATTCCACTTATTTCTGGGGCCTGAGTGCGGACGAGGAAAGATTGTATCCTGAAGAAAGCAGCGACACCAATCAAAGCAATTATGGGGATGCGGATATGATTGTCGACAAAGTGGGCAATCCCTGGATCATCTATCACGATCAAGAAGACGAGAAAATCCTCTATCGCCGCTGGGATTCAGCCGAAGCCGAATGGGTTGGCTCGAATACGGACGAGCCACTGAGCAACGCCGGCTTTAGTTGGCATGGTTTACAAAAACCGAGCATCGACTATGCGGTGGTCGAGGTTAATACGGGCAGCGCTCAAACAGAAGAGGTCGAAATTGTCGCCATGGGCTGGGTTGAGCGTCACGACTGTTATCCAACAGACTATATGTGTTCGGACTTTAACCAAAGCCAATGCGAAGATCCTGCCCATAATGGCTGTGAGTGGAATGGTGCCGAGTGCGAGAACTCTTTCGGCTACTGGTTGAATTGTGACGGTGACGGCGATTGCACCAAGTCCGGCGATGTGTGCGGGGATACAAGCTTTTGTTGCAACCCAAGCGAAGACAGGCAGGCCCAACGGATCAATATGACCACATTCACCAGGGCTGAAAGTGAAAGTGAGTGGACGCGACACACCCTCAGCATGGGCGCATTCACGCAAAACGATGACAACAACAGCTATGAACTCTTCGACCCGGCGGTGCGCGTCCTCACCCACGATGACAGCAACGACCCCAACCGTGGAAAAACAGGCGATGTGGTTCTAAGCTTTGTGTCTCAACAAAGCCCCGTAGAGACAAACTGTACGACTAAAACTTTTGATTGTGACATCTTTGACAGCACAAGCCAGGCAACCTGTGAAAGCCATCAAGGCTGTGCTTGGAATTCAGGTTCTTGTGATTTAACTTATACGTTGTGCATCCCCGCCGATACAGTCCGGGAAATAGGGCAACAGCATTATACTTTTGAAAGTAACGACAATGGCACATTTTGCCCCTATTGGATGTACGATGGGGGAAATTCAGGACTTTGTAACTACCAGACACCGGGCAACAATCTTGGCGCCAACGACGACCCCCAAAATCCTTTGACCGCGGGCATCTCCCATAGGATCACCGATTTGCACAACGGCTGCAGTGATGGCACCGCAGAGGCAGGCTGTGAGGCCATAGATTCGGATGGTGATGGAAATTTGGACTGCCGCTGGGATATCAGCAGCCCGACCGTGCCCTGCTTGCCTATCCTCGAGGATGTGGCCATTAAGAATCCGGTCTTAAGCTGGAGCCGTCATTATAACGCAGAGGGTGCAGATCTTGGTTGGACTTACTACAGCGCCTGGCAGCAAGATGCCTATCAGGATGGCAGCACTCTGCAGGAAAGCTCGACCCTCTTTATGCGCCGCTTGAGCACCGACGACAACTGGGAAGAGGCGGGCGAGATCATGCACGACGATGGAGAGACAACGCAAAAGAGTGATGAAGACTCTGGCTTTCTTGCCAACTGGTCCGGCCACAGTCTCTATACTCCAGAGCTCAGCAGCAACGCCTATGGGCTGCCCATGCTCTCCTTCATTTCCCGAACAGATCCTACTGGCCCCAATGCAATCCGTGCCCGAACTTACGGTACAGACGACACCTGGACCAGCGTCAGCAGTACGCCTGCGGGCGAACCGGTGCTTGATGGGCTCGACTACATCACCACAGCCTGTGGCGAGCACCTCTTCGGCTGGGAAAACGACGCCAACAACGTCCAGCTTATTGGCTTTAATGATGGCTGGTCGCCGATGGGCCGGGAAACCGCGCCTGGTGATGATACGCTCCTGGCACGCATCAACGACGGCGATGGCGCCTCTTCACAAATCACCATCGCCTTTAGTCCCCGCGATACGGACCATAACCAAACCCTCTGCGCCGCCTGGCGCCACGAGCACACCGACGAAACCTATGGCATCTTTGCCGTATGTAAAGACATGGATACAGATACGGCTTCGTCAGGCAAATACTGTTGTGATGGGGATAGCGATGGCGAATGCACACTGCTCGGCATTGGCGAGGATTGCACGGCCAATTACGAATGCAGCAGCGGTATATGCGATGCAAGTACCAACAAATGCGTCAGCCCAGATCCCTAAGAGCCGGATAAAGCTGGTTTAGAGCCGCACTTAGCTGCTTTAAGCCACGAAGATTGCTCTGCAAATTAAATAAAATGCCCCCTTGCGGCGTCAATAGACAATAGGTTATGGCTGGCCGCCGATTGGGTAACTTTTAACGTCTAATATAGAAAAAGAGTCGACAATTACGATGCTGCGCATTTTTGCCCCACTTTTGTTCGCTTTGCCGCTCATCTTTGGCTGTATTCCGGATTTGCCCGACGTCTTTGAGGAAACCTATTTTTGTGAAAGTGATGACGACTGTCTCAATACGGACGGTAAATTTTTCATCTGCTACAATTGGCTCGAGGGTTTACACCACTCGGGCTACGGTGATTCTGAAACAGACTACAGCAAAGGCGTGTGCGTCGATGCTTCTAACGCAGGCCCTTGCGCTATAGAAAGCAACTGTTCTGGATCGGAGACTTGTCATACATCGGGACATTGCTTTAACCCTTGCGATGCGGTGGGCACGGCCTTCTGTTCACGCTACGACGGTCTCTCCTGTAAACAGGACAAACGCTTCGCCGGCGGCTTTCTCTGCGGCGATTGCACAAACGATGAGCAGTGCCCAGACAATCACCGCTGTGTTGCGGCTAAAGAGCAAAATGGCCCTGGGCTATGTGTCCCCCAATGCGATGCCTTAGGTGCGGATTGTGCCGACTACAAAGGCATGAATGGCTCCTGTCTTGTCCTCAAAGGTGTCGATGGCAATACCACCCAGGCTTGCGCACCATGCAGCGCCAATGAGCTTTGCACCGAAACCGGCAATTGCGAATTTTCCAGCGGCGAGTCTGGTGATTATTTTACCAGCGCACTCAATTGCCCTGGCAACGGAGAAAATTGCAACTACAACGGCAATTGCGATCCGGATGAATACAATTGCAGTGATTGCCAAGGCGGCGAATCCTGCGACTACGATGGCACCTGCGAAGGTCATGAGCAACAATGCGCCGACTGTGTGGTTGGTTGTGACAACGACGGCCACTGTGACGAACACGAATACTGTGACGATCTCAACAGCGACGGACACCCCTTCTGCGTTTGCGAATGCAACGCCACCGACTACAGCTGCGATCAACTCGAAGACGGCCCCTGTCCTTGCGATGCGGACTGCAATCCAGCCATGCAGGACTGTCGGGAAGATTCTCAATACGGCAATGAGCCTTGTGTTCTGCTCAGCAACGATGATGAGACCGGCCCCAAAGGTGCCGTTCTTGCCTCATGTGAAAACACCGGTTCTTCATGCAACAATGACAACGGCTATTGCGCCTCGGTGATTCTGGCCGAAGAGTGGTTCGTGCCAGCTCTTGCAAGTAAAGCATCGAGCAACGTCTGCGTCGCTTGTCCTGACGAGTGTCCAGGAAACTGCATCTACGACGGTCGAGACGACGGACTGCCCCATGAATCCTGTGAAAGCGCCGTCTATTGCCCGGACGCACCCTGCGCTTCCCATGATGATTGTGCAAATGACGGCGGTCTTGAGCACTGTGCGACGATAAACGACGCACCCCACTGCATGTTCATGCCTTGTCATAACGACACCGATTGTGATTCAGAGAATGAACGCTGCGTGGATTACGATGGCAGTGGCGACAAACGCTGCGTCAGCAGATGCATCGATGGCACGGGCATCGTCTCACCGGGCGATCCAAATTATGACGATTACGACTTCGTCGGTGATGATTGCAGCCTACTCGATGGCAGCACCGGAACATGCAACTGGGTGACCAATTATGACGGTGATGGCGGTACCACAAGCGAGCTGGTCTGTATTCCCTGTGATTGCGACAGTGGTTGCGAATGCGCCGACGGTGAATGCACAACCACCTCCCAGCATTATCAAGAAGCGCTGACCTGCAGTGCTGAATGCGCTCACCACAACGATTGCTTCACCAACGACGAAATCTGCAACAAGTGCATCGATGGCCAATGCGTTTATCATGAACTGAGTGGCTGTGGGGAGGAAGAAGGTTGCCTCTTTATCGACACACCGCCAGGGGAGTGGCGCTGCATTGAATGTCTTGGCGGCGGCGATTGTAGCTTTTGTCTCGACAATGATGATTGCCAAGAGGGCTCTGCCTGCGACACCGACACCACAAGTGCCACCTATAGCCAGTGCATCAAAAGCTGCGAGACCTACAGCGATTGCGCCAGCAGCGACAGCTGTTATGCATGCAACGACGGAATCTGCCAAAATTTACCAGAATATCCTTGTAACTCAATCCAACCGGTTTGCCTCTACGATGGTGAGTATTCCTGCTTTGAATGCCTTGAAGACAGCGACTGTGGCGAGAATGAAGGTTGCGGCATCGGTAATAAATGCCGCGTCCTCTGTGCGAATCACAGCGAGTGCGACAACGACGGCCAATGCATTACTTATTCCGCAAGCTATGAACACCAGGGCTTTTGCTATGATTTACCCGAACTATGCAGCAGCAACCATGTGGGCAAAGGCGGCTGTATGGATAAAGACGACAACCAAACCGTCTGTGTCAACGTCTTTGGTGTAGACGAAAACAACGATGACTTAGTTACACTTGCGGACGGACTGATTCCGGTATGCCTATATTGCAAGGCGAACAAAGAAAATTGTGATGGTGATCATCTATGCACTCCTAAAACTGACGCGGCGGATGAAGAAAATTATTTTGCGGACAACCGGGTCGAGTGCAATGAGCATCGTTACCAAGAAGACACACTTGCAGGGCAAACCTGGTGCAACGACGGGGACGATAACGACGACGACGGCGCCTTTGATTGTGACGATCCTGATTGTGGAGCAGAATGCTGTAAAGGATGTGATGATGACTGTAATGACACATGCGATAGCGAAACGCCCTACTGTCTCGTCGCCAGCAATCAAAACCATGGCGAATGCGTCGAATGCATCGCTCCAGATCACAGTCCATGCACAGAGCCCCACACTTTTTGCTCAGAACAAAACGCTTGCGAATGCGATGCGGTAAGTTGCACTGCCAGTGTCGGCGGCGCCCACTGCGATGGGGACAATGCAAACTGCACCACAAGTTGTGATGACGGCGTAAGTGGCACGTGCAATGACCCTTGGGCCTGTGAGGACAATGAGTGCATCCATAACCATGGCGACGAATGTAGTGCTGCTGCAGAATGTACTTCGCAAAACTGTCTTGATGTGGGCACGGGAACCAATATCTGCTGCGAGGAGGCTTCCTGTGAGCTGAATGAAACTTGTGCCAGCGGTTATTGCCAGGGCCTTGCGGGCGCCGCATGCAGCGATGGTGACTATTGCACCGATGGCCTCTTCTGCACCGATGACACCTGTTGTCAGGAAGACTTTTGTAACTCAGGAGAGAATTGCGCCAACGGCTCGGGCCTATGCTTGCTCAACAATGCCGAGGAGTGCAGCGTTGCCGCCGAATGCTCAAGCAGCATTTGTGAAAGTGGAAATTGCTGCGCCAGTGCCTGTACTGCCAACGAAAACTGCATCTACGGCTCTTGTGGACGCAACGATGGGCAAGACTGTAACGACGATGCCAACGCCTGTGCGAATTTCTGCGTGTCCACCCCCGGCTTTGGCAATGGTTCAACCTGCTGCGAGGAAAGTTGCTCCGCAAACGGCATGGTTTGCGCCAACGAAAACGGCTACTGCCTCGTGGCCAACGGTCAAAGCTGTGACGATGCGGCCGCCTGCAACAGTGGTGAATGCACTGATGATACCTGCTGCGACACCGCCTGCGAAGGCAACGGCATGAGCTGCGCTTTGTTTCTTACCGAAGGCACATGCACCTGTGATGATACGCTCTGCGTCGACGAAAGTGGTCGCCGAGCCTACCACTGCTCCACCACCAACACCTGCACCGAAAGCTGCACCGCCGACAGCGATTGCCCAAGTGACTATACCTGTGAAAACGATGTTTGCCGCGGCACCACCGGCAGCGCCAGCTGCGAAGTAGACACGGACTGCAGCAGTGATTTTTGTAACAACGGCACCTGCCAGGTGAACCTCGCAGGCGAAACCAATTGCAGCGATGGCATCGACAACGATGGCGACACCATGACCGATTGTGCCGATCCTGAGTGTTATGACAGTGCCTGCGATGGAGCAGAAGGTAGCAAACGCTGTGCCCAAGAGGATGAAGGCAGTGGCGCCTATACGTGTATCAACACTTGCGACCACAACAGCAGCAGCTGCCTTGATGGCTATCGCTGCGATGAGGGCACCTGTAACAACACCGCCAATGCCTGCCTGCTCGGAGCAGAGACCTGTGTTGGTGCGGCCC
>CAXGWX010000076.1:0-12892 GCA_964013445.1 uncultured Bdellovibrionales bacterium
GGTCAACATCAAGGGTGATAAACAGGAGCGACTCTACTTCGATTTGCGTCGATAGAAGCATACCCTCCGGTTTTCTGAAGGACTAAAATACCCAGTGATAGGTGCAGACGCATCTGTCACATCTTGCGCCATAACCGGAAAAATGACACCTTATGTGTCGCCCCCAGCCCCTGTGTTTCAGCCCCCTGAACACACCCATTCTCTATATTTTTCAACAACTTAGTGCTTCCGTGCTGATGTGGCACACAAGATGCTTAGGTGCATAAGTGGATAACCACAAAAAGGGATGAGACTTATGCACAATACAATGAAACAACTTATCGGCTTGGGCTCTTTGTTGCTCGTCGCCTGTCAGGGCGGACCACTCAACAATGAAGGAAGCATTTACTGGGAAACGGAGAACGCCAGTGTTCGTCAACAAAATACTCCGGACCTCATAGAGCAAACGAGCGAAGATGCGAGCGGTGCTTTCGCAAGCATTGGGGAAACCCAAAACATCGCTGCCCAGAATCCAAACCTGGATGCCCAACCCATCCCGCCGCAATTGGCAGACGAGGAGACGCCAGAGGTGGACGAGGAGACGCCAGAGGTGGACGAGGAAACGCCAGAGGTGGACGAGGAAACGCCAGAGGTGGACGAGGAAACGCCAGAGGCAGATGAGGAGACGCCAGAGGTGGACGAGGAAATGCCAGAGGCAGATGAGGAGACCACATCTGAGCCTACTCCGGAAGACGAAAGCACAGCGAATGAGGAGGAGTCATTGCCGACAGAAAGCCCGGCAGATGAGGAGGAGTCATTGCCGACAGAAAGCCCGGCAGATGAAAGCTCTGATATTGAACTCGATGACTCAGTTGATGAGGGAACTGAAAGTGAGGAGACCACCCAGCCAATCACACCTCCCTCCACAGACCATGAGCCTGAAGAGCCAAATGTACGGCCATTCGTTGAATCCGGCCCGGAGGGCGAAGGCTCTGCTGATGCATCGGCTGACCCAAGTTTTGATGTATTGGGCTGCGGCGTTGGTGGCGAAATCGAAGCTAAGCTGGAACAACAGCTGGATAGTCAACGCACTGAGCAAGCTCACTTTGACACCCCTGGTGCTGGCGATGGTGGCGGTGCTGGCGCTTTGCCCGAGCAGAAACCTGGTTTTGGTCCGCAGCGGGTTATGACAGTACTCCTGGAAGTTGGTGACCGAAGCTTTAGCCAGGAAGAACTTGCAGGCCTTCCCCATCTCATCTACGGCGCCGAGGCCGACGATGAAGCTGCTACGCCTGAACTCTCGGTGAACGAAACCTTTCTCGCCGATTCCTTTGGACAAACCTCCATTGTCGGAGTTGACGGAGAGCCCGGTGGAGCCGATGACATCATGGGCCCCTTTCAAGTCAGCTGGTTCAACTGTAGCTTTCCCTATTTGGCCCTACAGCAGGTGCTTGATGACAGTGCGCAGGCTTGGGATCCTCTGCCACTGGCGGAAGGAGCAAAGCTCTTGGTTATTGTTCGCAAAGAAAACGTCACCTGTCCCTATGCGGGTGTCGCCATGAGTGGTCGCCTGCGCGCAGCCAACCTGCCTGACGGGCAGCTCAGATTACCCTTTGCTTTATCCCTAAATCTACAGCGACGCACTATCGCGCACGAACTAGGCCATATTATGGGAATGGGCCATACGGGCGTCACCCAATGTGAAGGTGCCCAGTGGAACAACATTCCTTATTCACAGAACACCAATGCTTACGTCGGACATGCAGCCTGTGGCACACGAACGTACTCCGACTGGCTGGGCTTTATGGGACTTGGCGGTCGCTCGCGCATGACCCACTCTGGCGCCGTCGCCAAAGAGGCTTGGGGCTGGCTCAGTGAGGCCGAAGATGCAGCCCATCAATTAACCAAGGTAGAAGAGAGTGGCTTTTACAATATAAAATCCATCAGCGAAGAAAATCTTGTCGGCACAAAGGCCATCAAGATCCCATTTAACCATTTTCTTTCGCTCTATGTCGAATACCGTCAACACACCAATGCGGATGGTACTCTAAATGCGGATCATTCAATTCTTGGACACCCGCGTTATCAACAAAGTGATGTTTTTTCCGGTGCTCTCTTACGTCTGGGGACCGGCGGCTCAATGCCCGTTTCCCTGCTCTTTGACCCTTATCGAGTCGAGGGTGAAATGGACCTTTTGGACACCTACGAACCCTATACGGTGGCACTGCCCTTTGGTGAATCCTATACCTTACCCTTATCAGGCACCCAAATCACCATCGAAGAAGCAGCGGATGGGGAGTCCATGGATATTGATGTTCAATTGGGACGAACCGACTTTACTCGTCCGTTCATAAGCTCTTTTGGCGTCGACCAGGCCGAATCCTCAGCCTGCGATATCGTCGTTCGCGGTGATGTCTGGGATGACTCAGGCATCTCTGAATTGATTCTTCTCGTAGAACACACTTCGGGTCTCCTTAATGAGTACGAACAGGTTTTCCTGCCAGCGGAAAATGGTGCTTTTGAATATGTTCTTGATGCCCGACGGTTTGCCGGCGGTGAAGCCACCATCATCGCTTACGATGATGCAAGCTCTACCGGAGGGTTAGCGCCCAACAACGGCTCCGGCCTGATTATTGACTTGCCCGATAACCATGAAGGTCAGCGTTGCGATGTTACTCCACCCAGCTTAACTATCCGAGCTGACGAAGGGGCCCAAGTGCATCGCCCCTTCGATCTCGAATTCGAAGTCGACGATGCAAGCACCTTGATCGAAGTTCGCTTGGAGGCCCAGGCGCTTGAAGGTGATGTTGCCTTCGGAGAAACCGAGTTACTCTTCTTTCATGCCGATGACTTTGACAGGTTAAGGTCCTTAGACGAAAGTGTTCCTCTTGAACTGACACCCGGTCGTTATCTGATTACCCTGACTGCCATCGACGCGCACGGTTATGGCGAGACACTGCAACAAACGATTGAAGTTCTCCCCGGCATACGCTTTTTGCGCGGCGATACCAATGGGGATGGTTATACCAATGAGAGTGATATCTCGTATCTCAAAGATTGGCTTTTTTACGATGGTCAAGCACCAGCCTGTGCCGATGCAGCGGACGCGAACGGCGATGGTGTCATTGATATGAGTGATATCTTCTATCTTTCAAGCCACCTTGTTGATGGATACACCATAAAATTGCCCGATAGCCCTGGTCTCGATTTAACCAAGGATGAGCGCTGTGGAGGATGATTCGACTGCTAGCCCTATTGTGCAAAGTAGAAGTATTCCGGTAAACCACGGCCGGAATACTTCCCCCCCAGGGGGTAAAGATTGAAGAAAAACACTTCCTTTACAGAGGCTTAGAGAGAGGCCGGTCCAGTCTCTGGAAAAAGCCTTTTTAAACAACATTTTACCCTTTCCCGCCGAGAATCATGACATAGGAGAACCACCATGTCACTGACCGCCGTTAATCAACATATTCAAAATGCCCTGGCCGATGGCCATCTTTCCACTGCGGAAGCCAAGCTCATCCTTTCCAAAGAAGATAAGGCTTTCAAAAAGCCTCTAAGCATCGGTTCATTTGTCGGGAAAGATGAATATCAGGCTGTATCCTCGCTGCACAGTCGAATCCAAAGCGGGCAGATCTCTGCCAGTGCGGAAGCAAAAGAGGCCATGCAAACCTTTATCGATAATGGCCCTGACAGTCGCGCGAAACACGCTCTTAAAGGTGGCCCGATTGGCAAAAAGCTGATGGGCATCGGTGCGGCCACAGGGGGTTCGCTTCTGGGGGCTTTTGGCGCAATCATGGGCTTAGGCCTGCAAGGCTGGAAACTGATGGTGATTGCGGGTCCGGTTTGGGCCTTAGGTGGTGCCTTGCTTGGTACCGGCGTCGCTTATGGCGCGGGCGTCGTGCACGGTCTTATCGACGACTAAACTTCCTTTCATTGAACGAAAAAAAAGCTGGGCTCAAGATATCTTAAGCCCAGCTTTTTTAGTTTATTCTGATCTTAGCAATTAGAACATTGGTGTCGCTTTTTTGTAATCATACATTGGCTCGCTCGCATACTCAGCCGTACACGTGGCAACATCTGAACTAAGCAAGTCATAGTCACTCTGCAAGGTAGACACACTTGAATTCAAAGTTGAGTAATTGCCTTGCAACGTTGACACATTTGAATTCAAAGTGCTGTAGTTGCCCTGCAAAGAGGACAGACTTGAGTTCAAAGTGCTGTAGTTACCCTGCAAGGTGGACAGACTTGAATTCAAAGTGCTGTAGTTGTCCTCAAGTAAAATGATATCTGTCTGCACACCCTTGGACAGCTGACTCATATCATTTTCAATGATTGCAAGCTCTTGCTCAAGAGTCATTTTGCTCGCATAACTTGAAGAAACCCAATCCTTAATTGTGCTATCAAGAGCAGCAACATGTTCCTCTACAATTGGAGTCATATGATACTCGAAGTACTGAACAAGTGGGTCTACCAAGGGGTCAACTGGGAATGGTGGCAAAGGCTCTTGCAAGCACTTGTCTGGCATCCAAACACAGATGTCTTCAATACGCTCAAAAATATCCAGGATTTCAGAGTGGACCTCTGGAACCTCATTTTCAACCATTTCCAATCGGTCTCTAATATCCACAAGGCTAAGGTCCAGCTCCGCAACAACATCAACACCTTCAAGAGCTTGAATCCGTGCTTCATGAGAACCGTGGCCCAGGCTAATTCCATGGTGAGAAAGCTTGGCATTAATGGCTGCAATATCGTTGCTGCTGGAATCCATATCCGCCTCTAAGTCAGCCAATGATACTTCTGCTTGAGGAACCACACCCAGCACATCTTCGCCCTGGCTAATACTTAAGCCCGCATCGTCAGCAGCAAGTTTGATATACTCTTCTTCACTCTCTGCATTGAGGCTAAGCTCAGAAGCGTGAAGGTTTCCAACATGGAGCGTACCGGCTTCATCAATCGCTACGTTATCCAAAAGGTCTTTCAAAGAATCCCAATCCACACCTTCTGCAGCCTCTGCAGCCGCACCGGTCTCACCTTGCAGCAAGAACACCTGTGCTTCAGCCGTACCGACGGTGCCAACAAGTGAAAGAGTAATTAATCCACCGAGGATAGAGTTTTTTAGGTTACCAAGTTTAGTTGCAAAGTTTTCAATGTTTTCAAGTGTTAGTGACAGCATGGTGCCTCCTTCTTCTATTGTATAATCGGCTTCGTCGATCTCCACGACTTCACCGGAGTGTTCAAAAATAATTTCAATTGTTTCGATATCTATAAAATTTTGACCTGTGACTTTGAGTTCGTTCTGAAAGCGTCGCTCCGACACAATACGTGGCTCTTCATTCAGACCAAGCTCCGTAAGCTCTTCATCCAGGTCAGCTGTTGTGTTGAGTTCTTTGATTGTCCCGGTGCCGGAAACATTCTCAATGACCGGGTTCAGGTCCGCATCCTCAGCGTCAACAACTTCGTCAGCGTCAACAACGTCGTCAGTGTCAACAAGATCGTCAGCCTCAACAACCTCGTCGGCGTCAACAAGATCGTCAGCGTCAACAACGTCGTCAGCGTCAACAATATCGTCAGCGTCAACAAGATCGTCGGCGTCAACAACGTCGTCAGCGTCAACAACATCGGCACCGTCAACAACATCGTCCACGTCAACTACATCGTCAGCGTCAACAAGATCGTCAGCCTCAACAACTTCGTCAGCGTCAACAACTTCGTCAGCGTCAACAACTTCGTCAGCGTCAACAATATCGTCGGCCTCAACAACTTCGTCGGCCTCAACAATATCGTCAGCGTCAACAATGTCGTCAACATCAACTACATCGTCCGCACCGACAATATCGCCTTCTGGCTGAATGGCTTCTTCCAGGTCATCGGTCACACCGAGATCATTCTCTTCGGGCACATCAACGACATCGATATCCGCAGTATTCACATCATTTGCGAGAACCGCATCAAATTCCTCAGCCTCAGCAATAGAGACAAAACAAACATTTTCTTGACCACAATAGGCCATGCCTTGACTTTGGCAATCAGCGTCCTCTGTGCACAGAGAACGACACTCGCCATACATGCATACGTCGCCACCTTCGCAGCGCCCGCATACACTTCCAGCATCCTTCTTGCCGCAGGCCACAAGCTGGCCCATCGACATCAGGATGCCAAACACCAGTACAAGAGACTTAGCCTGTAGCCAAACCTTTGTGCCCGGTGGGTTATTATGGGGGACATTATTCAACATTATTTATATTCCTTTAATTTGCCTCTAAAGAGGCATCTTAAAAATTTGCTCTAAAAGGCCTAGGGCCCCTAGAGCGCGAACTGTTTTTTGAATGAATTAAAAAGAAAAGGATGAATTCCTTCTACATGGACATTGGGGGCAATTTTGGGGGCCATTTTTTCTCCTTCGTCTTCGTGGCGGACGCAACGCTCCACACCAAGGCCCAAAGGACCTCGCAAAGACCAAAAAAACTATTCTTAAGTTGTTGAGCTTTTCTCTCGCTTCAACGGCTCATCAAGACTTACGGACTCATTGCTTTTCGGGTTAGCTTTTTTAGCTTCCACATGCATTTTTGCAGAAAAAAACCAAGTGATCTCAAAGGTTTGTGATCCAGGTCACAAAACCAAAATTCTTAAGTCCCTGTTTTCTTTAAGCTTCGTTTTTCTACAAGCTCAGCGCTGCACTTTAAGTAAAATGATCACCAAAGTGCATTTTTTCTCCCACTAAATTCTTAACCTAAACACTTACGAGCTTGTAGATTAGGACATCAGAATAGACACAATAGTTTTTGTAAAATAGGATGCCCCCATGACCACAGTAGGTAAATCAGCCAATGCCCTTCAAGGCACCCAAGCCACCGTTGACACTCAACCCTTGGCACCGCATCTACAAAAGCAAGCGCGCTTGATTGCCCAAGGGTTCGAGCAAGGATTAAGTATCGGCGCCGCCAAAATTAAAATTGAATACGTTGATGGCCACTTTGAATTCATGATTCGCATGCGCGAAAACAATGGCTTTGAGGCCCTCCCACAACTCAACACCGAGACCATTCAAAGTGTCCAAAACGGTGCCAACAAATTAATGGGTGCCAGTCATATTCTACTGGGCACCGTTAACTTCGAAAACCACTCCGCACCCACCTCAGCGGATAACCAGATTGCGATCAACATGCGACTTGTCGACAGCGAAACGGGCCATATCGTCCGTTCAGGCTTTGCTGAAGCCCTCTATGGAAATAATCTCACGCCTGAGCAAATGGGTAAAGTTTTGGCCGCCGCCGGTCGACGAGTGCGTCAATAGCTCTTTGTCGCAAAGTAACGATACAAAATCAAAAACCAGCGCTAGAGCATATTGCGCGTCGTGCCCATACGCATTTCGCCCAGCCCCTTAAGAACAGACGAGAGTAGGTTGTAAAGCTGATTGGTCTTTTGGTCGAAGTTTTGAAAGGCGGTGGAAGCCATCTGGCGTTTGTTGCGCACGGTTTCCTGCTCTGCTTCAAGACTTTTGATTCGATTGCCCAGAGACAGCTGGCTGACATGCCTGTATACCTTCTTTTCACCATCGGGACCTATCTCTACCCGATCGTCCTTCGTATTATAAACATTATCTTTCGCGAAGCAATCGACGCCAAACCAGCCATACCTCTTTTCCCGCACCTCTTTCCCCTCCTCCACAGCCACTGCGGTTGTCATGATTTCACCGTCAGCGCCAAGGCATGTCGTATCATGCTCTCGAATCTCTATCTCTACCATCTTCTTCGATGCATCCTCACTGCTTCCGTTAGCAATCAGATTGCCTAGCTTATCTGAAGCGGGAACCAGAACTTCTTGCAGATACTTGGAGAGTCCTTCACCCATCTTATTGTACATCATTAGCTTCTTTAAGAAATATTTCTTATCTTCATTCATATCCTTAATGGATTCCATAAAGACAAGCATAAGAACATCCATGATGTTGCCGTGAGGGAACTGCTGCATTAATGCATCCATGCGTTCCGAAAACTCCTGACCCGTATATGGGTTTGGGTTATTGATAAAATCGATAAAAGTGCTCGTTGTATCAGGCAATCCAGGCGCTTGCCCACCGACATGAGTCAAATCCAATTCGCCTAAATCTGCCCACCCCGCATAACCATTAACCGCATCTGAAAACGACGCCAACTCATGGCTCGACCAATCTGAGCTAAAATAGGTTTCAGAGTTAAAAGCAATTTGGTCAAAATTTGAGTGAAACTCATCCATCGTCAGTAAAAAGACCCCATCGTTATCACCATTGCCTGCTGGCTCACCCATCCCCCATGGATTTCGAAGCGCCACCATCATTTGACCCTCAACCTCAACCAGCCCCAGAACAGTATAAGCATGGCCGCCAACCAATCCTTCAAGGTCGCAATCCACCATGGAACCTACACATACATTGACCCCTTCATCCGCCGCCGAAAGCAGATCCATAAGCCATTCTTCCGAGCTTAATCCTCCCCCCCAACCCTCACCGATCATGGTAACGGGGCTCCAAGTGTGCTGCTCACCGGTTATAGATATCAGGGCGGTTTCCATGAATCCCCCCTCATTAAGAAGGTCATAGCCCGAAGCATTGTTGGGATCGATATCACCAAAAAAAGGTGGTTGCCCTTGCTCCTCCGCAAGGGCGTTCATCTGGTCGACATATAACGCATAGGCTTTTTCAACGAGAGCCACACCTATTTCCCAGACGCCATCACCATCCGAATCAGTCATGCTCGCACCAACATCACCATAGCCCAAAACCTCACCGTTGTCGTCGTATATCACTTTTTGCAGGAGTTCATCGTCAATTACAATTTCAACCATTTCGCCACTGGGAACAACCGAACCACTCTCATCGTAAGCCACCCCAGCAAAAGTCACCGTATAAAGGTCTGTCTCTGGGTCATAAGAGATCATGTTTTCAATGACCCCTGGATCGGTGAGGGCAACAGAAGCTAAGGCACTCAAGAAATAACAATCTCCAAGGTCGTTCTGACAAATTTCCGAAGCATTGATTGCAGAGCCTCCCCACAACTCGACATTCCACATTGAAGAGGCGTCGACCTCTGTCCAATTACCAGCATCCCCATACTGAGACTCACCATTGAAGGCTGGATTGGTTTTTAACACTCGTTGGTCAAGACTAAAACGTGTGGCTATCGCATCCCAATACCCGCGCGTCTGCTTGGAGAAAAAATTATTGCCTAAAAGGCGACTCAATTTATTCTTGTATTCTAGTGACCACGTGTTCGAGCTACTTGTTGGGGCAAATGGGTCAATAAGGACTTTGAGTTCTGTGTCTCTAACATCTGTTGTAAGGTTTTCTAATCGTTGTTTGTATTTGCCCTGCTTAACGCCTTTAGCATAGCCATCTTTTTTTACAGGTAGAGATGCCTCGTCTTTTGTGTTGGCACGGACATCGACTTCAACATTTGAATTCACCGCAGACACCTGAACGTCTCCGGCGTAGTTATTGTTGATTCCTTTTCCTGAAGCGCCTGTGCAACTACTCATGAGATATGCTCCACCAATATTTTCTGAATAATAAATCTATCAATCTAAACATGTTAACATGCCAACATGCCCGATTGCAGAGCAAATCGATTTTGCAAATCCCTCGCGTTAAAGCCCCTAACACCAGATTTTTCTTGCTTACGTTGAACCTCAATATCCGCTCGCTCTTTAACACTTAAGGGGATCTCTTGCTCCATATTCACCTGAGAGTAGGCTTCCCAATACTCACCTCTGCTCATTTGTGAGCTCGCCAAGTCAACACTTTGGTCCATACGTTCGTCACCACTTTCTGTCGGCTTGTTTTCCTGCGGGCTGCTGACATCAAGGAGCGCTCTAAGCACATTCTCAATAACATCAGGATCCGCCTCCTCTAAGGACGGCTCAGACTCTTGCAGCTTTTCCAACAAGCTTTCGCTCAGCTCTAAATTCTCTTCCCGATTGTTATCAATTTTCATGAACAACTCCTCTCCTATTCGCGGAGACCAAAGGTATGCTGTCTTGTTCTTTTCTCTTCTCTTAATGCTACAAGCACAAATCAAGCCAAGAATTTCGCCTCCTCTAAGGCACTGTAAAACAAGGGCTTTTCTGTCTTTTGCCGCAATCGAAGTGCTGGGGAAACAGATACCCTGGTGGGGCTCTCCCCACAGCTAAACCTGCTTTGAATATCCTTTCCCCTGCTCACCTGGCTTTACTTTAATAATAGTTTCCCGCCCGAGCCCTGTGTTAATCTAGCAGCCAACCTACAAATTCCCGGATAACCCTTGCCATGAATTCTCAACAGACAAGTTTCAATATATACGAACGAAACAGAGTACTGCGCGATTACGGCCAAATTCACACCGGTATATCCACTTATCTCGAAATCTGTCCGCAAAACATTGATGAGGCCCAGGCAGCACTTAAGTATGCGCATCAGAAAAATGCATCGATAAGGATACGCGGCGCTGGACACAGCATGAACGGCAGCTCACTACCTCGCAAAAACGAGCTGCTCATCAACACCCAGGGCATGGACCATTTTTGTTTTAGCGAACCGGGCACAATCACCGTAGAGGCAGGCACTAATCTTTGGGATCTGGACGCTCTCTTGAAACGCTATGGTTACGAGTTGCCTGTCAAGAATGGCGGATGGTCTGGACCGACTGTCGGTGGATTCATCGCTGCTGGTGGAATATCCCCTACAAAACATAAAGATGATGGGTTTTGGAATTATGTCCAAGAAATAACATGTCTAAGTGCTAATGCAGAACAAATCGTTCTTACCCGTGAAGACCCGCTCTTCGCCTATCTTTTTGGCGCATCAGGCCAACTCGGATTCATCGTCAATGCAAAACTTGAGATTACTCCCTTAAATGCAAACTTGGTATCCTACCCAATTGATGTATCTGGTCAAGTCCCACAATTTTATTCACGTGAAAATCCCTTTAAGGGGTCACAATTCTTGACATGGTTTTGTTGCTTTGGTGCGGTTGAGCAAACGCAAGAGATGCGTTCTTTACAAGAAAACTTCTTCACTGAACATCAATCCTTATTCGACAAAACCGAATTAGAACTCTATCAATTTAAAGACAAGGGTCTACACGTCCCACTCGTCAATGAATCGCAAGGGAGTTTTGCTGGTGTTGAGATCAGAGGTATGATGTCATTAACCGAAGCCCTGAAGCCGACTCTTTTTAAACTGCTCGAAACCTATACAAAAACGATTCGAGAGGCTGGCTTCCAAAACTATTCTCAGGCTGAACTCGCCAAAATGTCATCTTATTCAAACGGGTCACTCTCAAAACCTGTAAAAGATGCTTTCCTTGAACTCAAAAAGGCTGTCAATCCAAAAGACAGGCTGAACATTCTTGGAACTTAAGCGCACAAATGCTTATTGACCGGCCCATAACGTGCTAAAAAACTATTTTTTCATGCAAGCTTAAAAACTTGGCTTTGTCGACATTGACCTTATCCGCTCTCATAAGCTCAATACACTGTGGAGCAGCTAAGAACTCCATCAAATCAGACAGGTCGTCCGCTTCAAAGCCAACATGAATTAAGTTTGGGTTATGAAGACCGCGAGATATTTCGACTATGCCGACACCAAGTTCAGAATAAATATCAACCTTGCTCATGAAGCTTTCATACCAAAAATCAAAATCCTCGACCTCTACTGTAAGTGAAATTTTCATATGATGTCCTCTAACTTATCTCGGCAAATTAAAATGCCAGACAAGCATAGCACCTCTGCCCCTTTTAGATCTAGCGCTGACACACACTTATCCACAACCTCGATGCTTCCGGATAACGTTATTTATGGACAGAGAAAATTGGTCGGGATATGCTTAGCGAGAAAAACCGCTTTGTGAGCCGATGACTGCTTCTATATTTAAACTTTTTTCTGCTAAAGTCGAAGAGCATAGGCATCCCGACGAGATTCAGCTTCTAAGCCGCTGGGGAGATGCCCTTGAGGCGTTTATTGCCCAAGGAGAACACGCTTTTTTGCAACAACAAGTCGATATGGAGTTCGCCATTAGCACCGAGTGTGCCATTCGCTTTAACATACTTTTCCGTAAGCATCCTGCGATCTATAAGATAGCAAATTCTATATTAAGCCCACACAGAAACCTCCACTATTACCTCGAATATGCAGAGCAAAACCAAGCCATCATACATTTAGGATTGGCCGCCACGTCTAAAAGCTTGAGCTATGAGATTTATGTCATGGGCTGGAACGCAGCTCTACAAGCCCAGGATTTTTCAGACATTCCTCTTAGCACATCAACCGTTCGCATGCTTGGAATAGATACGAGTGGTCACTGCTCTGTTTACACTACCCGTCTGCCCCCTTCTCCCAATTTCTTCACTTTTACCCAATCCATCTTTGACACCCCCAGCAGCGAAACAAATGAGTGGAATTACTATAAACACCTTAAACGAGATGCCAATAACGAGTGGCCCCTGCGAAAAGAAGGTGTTGAGATTTTCAACGTACTAATCACAGAGAAACTTAAAAAAGAAATGCAAAACCTGGAAATGAACTATTTCACCTACCTTCTACCCGATTCTGGCACCTTACCGACACTAAACTTCGGTTATCGTTCGGGATGCGCCTCATTTTATATCCCATTTGAAGAGCCCCGGTCATAATCTCTTTGGAGAGTACACTCTTAGCAAAGCAGTAAAACATGCAAGGCACCGACATCAAAAACGAACTTATAAATATAATTCGCGACGAAATCCTGCAGCACAACCCTAAGTGGTCCAAAGAGCAGCTGACTCCCATTGCACACTCCCTTTCACCCATCGGTTGCTCTTTCTACCTGCGCGCAAATAACAACACGTACTTTCTCAAATATATTCGTGATGCGCTTTACCGAGAACACACAGAAAAGATATCGCGCCTCCTAATGGAGCTTAG
>CAXGWX010000077.1:0-12806 GCA_964013445.1 uncultured Bdellovibrionales bacterium
CAGATTTTGTCTCTCGGCGCATCGAAAATTTGCAAGAGGTGGTTTCCAGCACGACTGTACCGGGATTGGGTTTGATTTCCGGAGCCATGGATTTGCTTGAGGCGGCAAACCCGAAATACACGCAAAAGATTCGCATTCTGCGGGAGATCTCTCGTCTGGATGTGGACTATGTCATCATCGATTTGGGTGGTGGAACGGGTTTTAATATTCTCGATTTCTTTTTGGTGGCGAAACGCGGGGTGTTGATGGTGTCACCGGAGCCGACCTCGATTGAAAATGCTTACCGTTTCTTAAAGGCAGCTTACTATCGACGCCTTAAGGCGCTTGAAATGAACTGGGATTTGAAACCAGTTGTCCATGATATTCTACGCAATCCCGGTAAGCAGGGACTGCGGACCCCAGCGGATTTACTGCGAAGGGTGGTAGAACAAGATCCGGAAGGTGGGGCTTATTTGCAGGAGCAAATGGCTAAGTTCCCTTTTGACTTGGTCGTGAACCAGGTGCGCTCAGAAGAAGAAGAGAATTTGGGCGATGCGATGCAGCAGGCCTGTCGCAAGTATTTTGGCATCCATATGAATCACTTGGGCAATATACCCTATGATGATGCGGTTTGGCGCTCGGTACGAAACCGGCGTCCTTTGATTATGGATAGTCCGGATGCCCAGGCCGCCCAAAGCTTGAGACACATCGCTTTTGGGCTCGGTATGGGGGGAGAATGAACGTCGCCATCGATAAAACCCTCTACGATGTTCTCGATCTGAATGCTAACGCAAGCTTTGACGAAGTCGAACGGGCGTTTGAGCGAATCACAACCTATTTTGATAGTTCTTCTCTGGTGACCTACTCGATGCTCGATGAAGATGAGCGGGAACGGCACCGTAAGGAGCTCTCGCAGGCTTACCGGGTTTTGAGTGATCCGGACAGAAGAGCCGCCTATGATCGGGCCCTAAGTTCTGGTGATATTGAGCCGTCGGACTTTGAAGTGAAAGCGCCGCAGATCCAAAAGCTACAGACTCCCCAGAACGATTCAGAAATGAAAGTGGTTTCCGACTACATGCCCAAAGCCAAATCGCGGGGCCCAGAGCGCACGTCGCTGACCGCCTCTGATTTGCCGGAACATTTGCGAAAATTTCTACCGACTCAGGATGAGCACTCGCAGGAAGAACAAAGTATACAGCCTGAGATGGAGGCTGCGCCCGTCATAGAGCAAGCTGCGCCAAAGCCGCCGAAGGGCAAATTGGCGATTCCTGAGGCCTTTGAAATTCTACCGGATACAAAATTCGATGGCGCTTTCCTTAAAGGCGCCCGTGAGGCCTGCCAGGCGAGCCTGGAGGATGTGGCGGAAATTACCAAAATCGGTAAACACTATTTGCGGGCCATTGAGGATAATGACTTTGAGCGTTTGCCTGCACCAGTTTATGTGCGCGGCTTTGTGGCTGAATATGCCCGGGTTTTGAGCCTGAATTCAGACGAAGTTTCAAAGCATTATATGGAGCTTTTCCGGGCTCATCGGGCGTAAGTTGGTGATCATCCCCTGATATTTTTTAGCACTCCATGACTTTGGCTGCTAAAAACTCATAAAAAAAACATTTAAAACAGTGACTTGTGGCGGTTGAACCCGTTTTTTTTAAGGTTGACAAGTTTTGAGTGTACCAGTAAACCACGCCTGAGTTTGCCGGCCTTAGAAGCCATCTAAGGGGGCTGCTTAAGAATTTGGACTAAAAATAGAACTAGTAGAGATTTTTGGACAACAAAGGAGCAATTATGAAGTTTCGTCCACTGCAAGATCGCTTATTGATCAAGCGTATTGAGAATGAAGAAAAAACTGCTGGCGGAATCATTATTCCTGACAGCGCAAAAGAAAAGCCACAAGAAGGCGAAGTTGTTGCTGTTGGCAATGGCAAGCGTCTTGATGATGGAACACAAGTCGCTTTGGATCTTAAAAAAGGCGACCGCGTTCTTTTTGGTAAGTATTCAGGAAGTGAAATCAAGCTTGATGGTATCGAGCATTTGATTTTGCGTGAAGACGAAATTTTAGGTGTGCTTGAGTAGAGCAATCGAATTAGGAGAATATTATAATGAGTGCAAAAGAAATTATTTTTGAACACCGTGCCCGTGAGCAAATCCTCACAGGCATTAATACTTTGGCTGATACAGTTAAGGTAACTTTGGGACCAAAAGGTCGTAACGTTATTCTTGAGAAGAGCTTTGGTTCACCAAATGTGACCAAGGACGGCGTAACTGTTGCCAAGGAAATTGAACTTGAGGACCACTTCCAGAACATGGGAGCTCAGATGGTTAAGGAAGTTGCTTCCAAGACTTCTGATGTTGCTGGTGATGGAACCACAACAGCGACTGTATTGGCACAAGCCATCTATCGTGAAGGCGTTAAGCTTTTAGCTGCAGGCGCTAATCCAATGGATCTTAAGCGTGGTATCGATATGTCCGTAAAAGTGACTGTTGCTGAGCTGCAGAAGCTTTCTAAGGCAACACGTGACCACAAAGAAGTTGCTCAGGTTGGTACAATTTCTGCGAATGGTGATGAAACTATCGGAACCATTTTGGCAGAAGCCATGGAAAAAGTTGGCAAAGAGGGTGTCATCACCGTTGAAGAAGCCAAGTCCATGGAAACCGAACTTGAAGTTGTTGAAGGTATGCAGTTTGACCGCGGTTACCTTTCTCCTTACTTTGTAACAGACCCAGAGCGTATGGAAGTAGCTCTCGAGAATCCACAAATCTTGATTTTCGAGAAGAAGATTTCCAACATGAAGGACCTTTTACCTTTGCTTGAAGGTGTTGCCCGTGGTGGCCGCCCACTTTTCATCATCGCTGAAGATGTTGATGGTGAAGCATTGGCTACTTTGGTCGTGAACAAGCTTCGTGGCACAATCCAGGTTGCAGCTGTTAAGGCTCCTGGTTTTGGTGACCGTCGTAAGGCAATGTTGCAAGACATCGCAGTATTGACTGGTGGCCAGCTGATTTCCGAAGACCTCGGATTGAAGCTTGAAAACGTAAGCGTTAATGACTTGGGTACTGCCAAGCGTATTGTTGTCGACAAAGACAACACAACCGTTATCGACGGCGCTGGTAAGAAGAAGGACATTCAGGCACGTGTCGCTCAGATTCGTGGCCAAATCGAAGAAACCTCTTCTGATTATGACCGTGAAAAGCTGCAAGAGCGTCTTGCTAAGCTTGTTGGCGGTGTTGCTGTTGTACGTGTTGGTGCTGCGACAGAAGCTGAAATGAAAGAAAAGAAAGCTCGCGTTGAAGATGCATTGCATGCGACACGCGCTGCGATTGAAGAAGGTATCGTTCCTGGTGGTGGTGTTGCTTTATTGCGTGCCCTACCTGAACTTGAGAAGCTTGAAGAAGAAGGCGATCTGCAATTCGGAATCAATCTTATCAAGCGTGCGATTGAAGAACCCCTTCGTCAAATCGTAGGTAATGCTGGTCTTGATTCATCCATCGTTCTTGACAAAGTTCGCAATGGCAAAGGAACTTTCGGTTTCAATGCACGTAGCGAAGAGTACGGTGATTTGGTGAAGATGGGCGTTATTGACCCTGCTAAAGTTGTACGTACTGCGCTGCAAAATGCAGCTTCAGTTGCTTCTTTGCTTTTGACAACCGATGCTATGGTTGCTGAAAAGCCTAAGAAGGACAGTGCTCCTGCTATGGATCCTGCTGCCATGGGCGGCGGAATGCCTGGCGGCATGGGTGGTTTCTAAGAAACCCCAATACAATTATAGAATAATCAAAAGGGCCCTCTTTGTAGGGCCCTTTTTTTTGGCTCGGAAGTGCTTGAAGGCCTTCGGTTATGGGCGATCACCTTGGGGCGACTTGCTCTAGGGGGTTGTCTCTGCAAGGTTTTTTCCGGTTGGCTTTTAGTGCACCTCTTGTTAAAGCGGAGCCATATAGGTAGTTGAAAAGCTCCCGAACAGAACCCGTGTGGGGATTTTGGAGGTTTGTAATGGAAGAAGCAAAAGTCATTGAGCAAAAAGTCAAATCGATTATTGTTCAGCAATTAGGCGTGGATGAAGGTGATGTTGCAGTTGATAAGTCCTTTACGGACGATCTGGGTGCAGACTCCCTCGATGTTGTTGAGCTTGTCATGGCTATGGAAGATGAGTTTGGCTTTGAAATTCCTGACGAAGAAGCAGAAGGACTCCGCACCGTTGGTGATGCGGTCACCTATATTAAAACCCACCAAAGTTAATTTCGAGACTTTATCGTGAATATTGCGCTTGGTTCGGACCATGCGGGGCGCAGCCTACGAATGCGTCTGGTGGCCCACCTTGAGAACAAAGGTTTTCAGGTCTTGGACCTTGGGGTCGAGTCTGATGATTCGGTAGATTATCCGGTGTATGCGCGCAAAGTTTGCAAAGCGATTCAAGAACAACAAGCAGAATTGGGAGTACTCGTTTGTGGTAGTGGTCAAGGTATGGCCATCAGCGCCAACAAGGAAAAGGGCATTCGAGCAGCTCTGTGCACAAGCCAGGAGCTGGCGCAGCTGGCCAAAGAGCATAATGACGCCAACGTTCTCTGTTTAGGGGAGCGTATTATCGGTGCAGATTTAGCTTTAAGTATTTTGGATAAGTTTTTAGAGAGTAAATTTCTGGGAGGTCGGCACGCCAAGCGGGTCGAGCTCATTGAAAGTTGAGGTAATCAAGATGGGTGGAACACTAGAGCACGTTAGGGAGTTTGATCCGGAAATCTATGCGGCGATTCGTGGCGAAGTCCAACGCCAGGAATATGGGCTTGAGTTAATAGCCTCGGAAAACTTTGTCTCACGGGCGGTGCTTGAAGCGACCGGTTCTGTGCTTACCAACAAGTACGCGGAAGGCGTTGCGGGCAAGCGTTACTACGGTGGTTGCGCTATGGTGGATGTGGCCGAAAATCTGGCCTGTGAGCGGGCCAAAAAACTTTTTCGCGCAGAATATGCCAATGTTCAGCCTCACTCCGGTTCGCAGGCGAATATGGCGGTTTTTATGCATGCCTTGCTGCCAGGCGAGACCTTTCTCGCTATGGATCTGGACGCGGGGGGCCATCTTACCCACGGTTCACCGGTGAATTTTTCGGGCCGGATTTATCAAGCCATTTCTTACGGTGTGCGCGAAGACGATCAACGTATCGACTATGATGAAGTTGAGGCTTTGGCCAAAGAGCATAAGCCCAAGCTTATTATTGCTGGCGCCAGCGCCTACCCGCGGGAAATTGATTTTGCTCGCTTTGGTGCAATTGCACGCTCTATTGGTGCTCGCTTACTTGTGGATATGGCCCATATTGCTGGCCTGGTGGCGGCGGATGAGCATCCATCGCCGGTTTCGCATGCGGACTATGTGACTTCGACGACTCATAAAACTCTGCGCGGACCCCGTGGTGGAATTATTTTGGCAAAAGCCGAATATGGTAAAGCGCTCGACAGTGGAGTGTGTCCACGCATTCAGGGCGGGCCTCTGATGCACGTGATTGCGGCTAAGGCGGTGGCCTTTAAGGAATCGATGGGACCGGATTTTAAAAGCTATCAAAAGCAGATTAAGTTGAACGCTAAGGCGTTGGCGGAAGCCTTGCTCTCCCATGGCTACAATTTGGTATCCGGCGGTACGGACAATCACTTGGTATTGGTCGATCTTCGGGCCAAGAACTTAACCGGCAAAGTGGCGGAAAAAGCGCTGGAAAAAGCGGAAATCACTGTAAATAAAAATAAGATCCCTTTTGATCCGGAAACTCCATTTGTTACCAGCGGCATCCGTTTGGGCACCCCCGCCTTGACCTCTCGGGGCATGAAAGAGGAGCAAATGGTTGAAACTGCACGACTTATTGATTTGGCGCTACAGGCGCCGGAAGATGATAAGCATTTGGCGAAGGTGCGCGGCGAGGTCCAGGAGCTGGCAAAAGAGTTTCCTTTATATGCAGATATCTTGGCGGATTTGCCATCCATGACATAGAATCGGGCGCGATGGCTTTTTCGAAAACCTTGGCAAATTTAGGTCGGCTGCGTGAGATCACTGGGGTCTTGGCGCGTCATGGTTTTGACCATTTCCTGGAGATGCGTCGCGACAAAAAATCCACAGGCAAGGTGCCTGCGGAGATTACTCAGGAAGTTTCTTCCACAGCCCATCGCTTTAAGGATCTTCTTGAAGATCTCGGACCAACTTTCATTAAGTTTGGGCAGATCCTTTCAACCCGTAACGACCTTTTGCCCCGCGGTTTCCCGGAAGCGTTGAGTGAGCTGCAGGATAAAGTCGAACCGATTCCCATTGATGAGATTAAGTCTTCTATCGAGAAAGGTTTAGGCGATACGGTCGAAAATCTTTTTCAGGAATTTGATGAGGAGCCTTTGGCCAGTGCTTCGATTGCCCAGGTTCATCGTGCCCTGACTAAAGATGGAGAGCATGTAGCGGTTAAGGTGCAGCGTGCATCGATTGCAAATTCGATTATCAATGATCTGGACCTCTTGCGCGGACTTGCTCATCTTCTTGAAGCGATTGTCGCTGAGACCGGCTTGGTTACACCCAAAGATGTTGTTGATGAGTTCGAACAGGCGCTTTTAGGAGAACTCGACTTTACAAGAGAAGCGCGACACCTAAAGCGCTTTTACGACAACACCCAAGGTAAAGAGCGCACTTATATTGTACCTAAGGTCTATGATGAACTGAGTTCAAAAACCGTTCTGACCATGGACCTGATTGTCGGAACGCGTTTGGCCGATCTTGGTCCGGATAGCCATGACCCTAAAGAGATTGCCCGTAATATCGTGATTGCAGCGTTCGAGCAGCTTTTTGTTGATGGCTTGTTTCATGCGGATCCACATCCGGGTAATTCTTTGATTCTCGATGACAACCGTTTTGGACTATTGGATTTCGGCGCGGTTGGACAAATTTCTCCGGCCATGCGTGATAATCTTGTGATGTTGGTGGTTGCGGTAGGTACTCGTGATGCGGATACGGTAGCTCGTCTACTTTATCGTGTCGGTGTGCCGGATGTTCGTATTTCCTTACGAGAGTTGCGGGATGACTGCGCTAAACTTTTGACCGATTACTTCAATCAGGATGCTTATAAGGATGAAGTTGCGGGGGCTCAGTTGCTCAACGAACTTTTTGATTTAGCTGCCCGTTATAAGATTCGCATTCCGGGTGAATATGTCATGTGTGGTCGCTGTGCGGTGGTGGTTGAAGGGGTGATTCGCTCCCTTGACCCTGATCTGGAAGTGCTGGCTTTGGGACAACCTTTTGTTAAGCAGCTTTTAGATGAACGCTTGAGCATTCCGGATTTAGGTGAATCAACATTCAAGAATCTTTTTCGCGCAAGCGGTTTTGTTAAAGAGATTCCTATTACGGTGTCGCAGGTTTTAACCGATCTTGAGACTGGAAAATTAGCGATCCAGGTGAATAATCCTAATTTTGAACGCATCGTCCGTACCGTTGATGCGCTTGGAGTAACCATCTTTATGGGTTTAGTGGCCTGTGGTCTGATTGGTGGTTCCTTGGTTATTTTGGGCAACTACGATATCGAAATTTTGGGTGTGCCGGTTTTACCCGCAGTGAGTCTTTATTTGGCGAGTATGCTTTTTGGTGGCACTTTAGGTCGTTACTGGCTTTCACCACATATTAAGAAAATTTCGCTCGGGCGATTCTTTGGACGCCAAAATGATATGGATGAATAAGCGGTGATCGAACTCAAAGACATCTCCGTACGATTTGCAGATGTTGATGTCTTAAACAATATTTCCCTTCGCGTTGAAAAAGAAGAAGTCGTTGGCTTAATTGGGCCGGCCGCTTCTGGAAAAACTGTTCTCATCAAAACCATCGCCGGCCTGACGCAGGTTGCAAAGGGAGAACTGTTTATTAAGGATGAGCGGGTTGAGCACCTGCATCTGGATGAGCGTGCATCCTGGCAGGCACAGGTGGGCATGTCTTTTCAGAATAATGCTCTTTTCGATGGGTTTTCTGTATTTGATAACGTGGCTTTTCCTCTGCGCCGTAAGGGGGTGGCAGAGTCGGATATTTCATCCCGGGTAGAGCAACGGTTAAACGATGTTGGTCTGCTGCATACGAAGGAGCGTCTTCCCACGGAGCTTTCCGGGGGAATGCAGAAACGGGTTGGTATTGCTCGTGCCACAATTACGGAGCCACAAATTGGTCTTTTCGACGAGCCAACCGCCGGTTTAGATCCGGTGGCGGCGGCCATGATTCTTGATCTGATTGTGCGGTTGACGCGCTCGCTAAAGATGGCAACGATTGTAGTCTCAAACGATTTAGGGGTGTTGTTTCCTATTTGTGATCGGGTGATTATGCTCTGTGAAGGAGAAGCGATTTACAGTGGCGAACCAGCGGACCTTAAGCGCTCTGAGCGAGGTGAAGTTGTGCAATTTGTTACGGGCTCGAATGAAGGGCCACTGTGAGCACAAAGAACCTTTCCTATTTGCGAAAGCATTTGCTTAAGTTTTATAGCGAGCATCAGCGCAAATTACCCTGGCGCGGGATTGATGACCCGTATGGTGTTTGGGTTTCGGAGATCATGCTGCAGCAAACTCAGGTCGATACGGTAAAGCCTCGCTACAAAATCTTTATGGAAGAATTTCCGACCGTTGAAGTATTGGCGCAAGCGGGGGTGCATCGGGTCTGTGAGGCTTGGGCCGGACTCGGATATTATCGGCGCGCGCGATTGCTGCATGCGGGGGCCGAATATGTGGTCAAGGAGCTTGATGGCCACTTACCGCAGGAACCCAAAGCGTTGCAGCGGATCCCTGGAATAGGTCGTTATACTGCTGGGGCCATTGCCTCCATTGCTTTTGGTCAAGCTGCGCCTATTGTGGATGGTAATGTGGAGCGGGTGTTGGGGCGATTTTTTGCCCTGGAGCACGAGGTTAAATCCTCAGCGGGGCAGGAAGCTTTGTGGGCTTGGGCCAGTGAATTGGTGCAGGGTGGGGAGCCATCATTGGTCAATCAAGGGGTCATGGAGTTTGGCGCGCTCCTGTGTCGCCCACGGGATCCTGATTGTGGTCGGTGCCCGGTTGCTCGACGCTGTGCAGCTTATGCGGCTGGGGATGTGGATGCCTATCCGAAGATAAAAACCAAGGCGAAAAAGAAGAAGATGGATTTGGTTTTGGTGCTTTTAGAGGCGCCAAAAGGTGGATTTTATCTACAGCAGCGCCCCCTCGATGGTCTTTGGGCCGGTCTTTGGGAGCCACTCTCGGCCTTGGGAAGCGCGGGCAAGAAGGAGCTGGAGGGGCGCTTGGGAATTCGCCTGGGCCGAGCAAAATTCCGCTTTACCCACATTTTAACCCACCGGGAAGTGATCGTTTCGGTCTATATTCCACCCCAATCCATGCCGCTGAAAACGAGCCAAGCCCTTAAAATCACTAAGGATCCATT
Organism: uncultured Bdellovibrionales bacterium; assembly: GCA_964013445.1. Taxonomy (GTDB): domain Bacteria; phylum Myxococcota; class XYA12-FULL-58-9; order XYA12-FULL-58-9; family JASMKV01; genus JASMKV01. Next base: position 9,375 of record CAXGWX010000077.1, read on the forward strand.
GGAGGAACCCTTGAGTGGCCCGGCCCGTAAAGCCTGGCAACGATTTTTTAGCTAAAAAGCCGATATTACACACCTTTGGCCTCTGAGGGCCGATACTAAACATAAGACCCGACAACAGGGGCGAGCTATACCATGAAGCTGTCGAACTTACATATTGAGGCCAAACGACCACTAAGTGTGCGTCAGACTGAGGCCGCCAAGGAGCGCGAAGAAAAGCCTATCGCGCCTCTGCATGGCTCTGCGGTAGCCCGTCTTTTTGGTGAAGCCCTGCATATGCCCGTAAGCTCAGATGGTTGTGAAAGCATGCTGGAGACGCGCCGGGTTGCCAGTGATATGGCCAGTGGCAAGACCGACAAACGTGAGCTGCGTGAAAATATTTTGGCCATGGTGGCTTCCCGTTTTTCCCCTGAGAGTCAGCAGGATTTAATTGCTTTCCTCGATAAAAATTGCCCGGAGTCAAAGGATTTGGCGCCAGTCATTGGCCAGTTACGTCGTATCCCTGGACGGTCGAGCCAGGTACCACTTTTACGCGATTATTTGCTGGAGCGCGGTTACCGACTTGGTCTGGGTGATGGAGCTTCCGACAAAGTCACTTTTTCCGTAGACCGTTGGGCTTTTCGTAAAGAGCTTAAGCGCCTCGAAGCCGAGGGCGGAACCTTAACGAAGCGTGATGTTCGTGGACTCTTGGCTCAACTTAAAGGTGTTGAGGATCAGGACGATTTGCAATGGGCGCAGTGGGAGATCAAGCGTCGCCTGAATGATGGCAGCTTTTCTTGTGCGGACACCACCTTGCTTACTAAGTTTGAAAACTTTTTCGCAGATACTCTGCCAAGTACGTTCAATAAGCGTGAAATAGGTTCTTGTGTAAACAAGATGAAGAAGGATGGTTTCTCCACAGAGTCAGTAGAGAAATTTCTTGGTCGCTTAGAAACCGGGACAAGTGATGCGGATACTCTGTTCTTTGCGGAGCGCATATTGTCCAGGCAAATCACGCGGGCAAAAAATAAAGCGAAGAAAGCTGGCGATTCGGAGGCGGTTGCTGCTCACGAAAGCATGCTCGAAAAAATAGAAGGTTTCTTTGCACCGAAACTCGAAGGCCAGTTTGATCGACATGCAATGTTGCTGAACATTAATCGTATGCGTCGTAATGGCGAGATCGACAAGGCACAAAGTGTGGCTTTGACGGCGGTTGCAGCAACAAGCTCAAGCACGGATGATTTCGCTGAGGGGCTTATGACCATGCAGGTGCGTTTGGGATTCGCCGCATCCATGCAGCAAATGCAAGAAGCTTACGATGAATTCCTGGATTCCTATAGCCGCAATATGTCGAACGATACCTACGATGCCAGCGGTAATTTGATTGAGACTGCGGATGAGCGTTTTGTTAAGCGTATGCTCAAAGAGCGTCAGGTTAAGGAGCTAACCTTAAAGCCGCAAAAATCTGAGGAGTTGGCGCTTCGTTCTTGGTACCGGGCAAATCGTTCTCAGGCGCAGTCACGACTCTCAGGTGCAGTCACCGCATCTGAAAAGCAAAGTGCTTATCGGGATTTGGCCCAGGTCAACAACGCAGATACTGATCTTGAGCGGGTTGTTGTTTAATTAGCTGGCCAGGAAGTCTTCTACCGAACCGACAAAAGCTTTGGCCTGTTCCGGCTCATGAATATTGAATTTGGATACATCAAAACGCATCATGCGTATGCCGTATTTTGATTCGACAATATTTGGAAAAGCGCTGTAGTAACCATTAAGCCCCATAAGAAAATCCACAGGGATATCTTTTTCTTCTTCGCGCCCGCGTTTAGAAATACGTTGGGTGAGTACATCCATATCCCGGCATTCGAGAAAAATAATCTTATCCGGTTGCCGGATGGATTTATTGAGTCTTTGAAAATACTCAAAATAGAGATCGAGTTCGTCGTCGGTCATATGGCCCAAGCCGTGCAGATATTTTGCAAAGATCTCTGGATCTTCAATCAGTGTACGATCCTGAATACAGCTCTTGGGTACCTTTTCAATAAGTTCGTGATGCTCGACGCGCTTGATCAGAAATTCAAGTTGCAGGGTAAAGGACCAGCGCCGCATATCACCATAATAGTTAGCCAAAAAGCGGTTATCGATGACCGGTTCGTCGAAAAGTTCCAAGCCAAAATGGCGTGAAAGTAGCTTTGCCGCAGTTGTTTTGCCACAGCCAATATTGCCAGCGAGGGCTATAAAAGTTTTGTCGTCCATGGGTTTGGCTTTATCCAAAGCTTTCCTTAAAGGCTAGACTTGACCCCTGATTTTCAGGCCGTTAAGGAAGGGACTGATCGTTTATGATGAATGGACAAGAAAATAGGCGCTTGGCGCTCTTGCAGGATGTGGCGGCGGACAGTCTCATGATTCACGAGATTTATGGCTCGGTTCAGGGAGAATCGAGCTATGCCGGCTTGCCCTGTACCTTCGTGCGTACCAGCGCCTGTCATTTGCGTTGCAGCTACTGCGATACGCCCCACGCCTTTCATCAGGGCGAAAGCATGGTTTTAAGCGAAATTGAGCAGGCGGTCGCGGATTTGGGGCATCCTCTGGTGGAAATTACCGGTGGGGAACCACTCTTGCAGGCCAATGCTCTGGTTTTGATGCGCCGCCTCTGTGATTTGGGGTATAAAGTCTTACTTGAAACCAGCGGCTCTTTAGATATTTCAGCGGTAGACGAGCGGGTCATTCGTATTGTGGATATGAAAACACCTTTTAGTGGCGAAGTAGGGGCCAACCTTTACGAGAATCTTGATGTGCTGCGGCCGAGCGACGAGGTGAAGTTTGTTTTGGCTGATCGACAGGATTATGAGTGGGCCAAGGCGCTGATTGAGGAATACAGTCTGAATCAGAGGGCCAAGCTACTCATGGGGACCGTTTATGGCGCATTGGAGAATGCGCAGCTGATCGAGTGGATCCTGGCGGATGGTCTGGATGTGCGCTTTCAGTTACAAGTCCATAAAATTGTTTGGGATTCTAAGAAAAGGGGAGTCTGATTCCCGATCCTGTCCATGTAGGGAAAAGTACTCCACCCTTGTCTCTACCTGAAGTGCTTGCTATGGAGCGAGACCATGAGCAAGCTTGACCCACAATCAATTCATAGCTCCGTAGAAAAATGGATGCTGCCTGATGGTATGCCTTTTGTTTTTGATCCGCTTAAAAGTAAGGGCCACTATTTACACGATGCGCGTTCTGGAAAAGATCTACTCGATCTCTTTTGTTTTTTTGCCGCCCGGCCTTTAAGTTTTAATCACCCCGGACTTAATCAGCCCGACTTTATTGAGCACTTAGGAAAGCTGGCACTGCATAAGCCTTCGAATTGCGATGTATATACGGAAGAGTACGCAAAATTTCTGAATGCTTTTGGGCAGACTGCCATGGCAGGAAAGTTTCCTCACCTCTTTTTTATCGAGGGCGGCG
>CAXGWX010000078.1:0-12723 GCA_964013445.1 uncultured Bdellovibrionales bacterium
GTCAGCGGGCTCGAGAATCGATTGACCTATGCTCTTGTAGATATCACTGGTGGGTAAACCGTGGCCATAGGCGTCGAGGGTACAAGAAGCGATACCTAAGCCGCCAAAGAAGCCGGCAAAACCAATGAACTCCCACTTCGCCGATTTATAGCCGTGCCCATAAAAGTGTACGGGGAAGGGTGGCTCAAAACCATTTTGAGTTTTAGGGACCGCGCAGACAACGGGAACTTTTTCTGAGCCGTAGCGTGCATTGCCGCTCACCGGATCGACCTCAAAAGAATCTTTTTCATCGGCGAGGAAAAGCGGCGTGTCATAATCAAAGAAGGTAAAGTATTCGATGTTTTTCTCGTAAGAATCAAAAAGCATATCCGCTTTGACTCCCTCAATTTCAAGCACATCAAGGAAAATTTGATTACTCAAGGCCTCAATCAGCCGATTGGTGGCCAGAATAAAGGGGTTCGCTGTGCGCTCTTCATATTCAATCTGATAGTTTTGTGCGATGCGGGCAGGGAATTCGCTGTTGAGATAGGCAAAAGGTCCTTCACCGTAGAGGCCAGCACGTAGTCTTTCCAGCATTGGCGTGATGCTTTGGGTGGTGTAGGCCCATGTAAAGGCTACATCATTAAGGCTCAATCCAAGGTTGGTAAGAATGCCGTCTTCGATAAGTGGCTTTAGGGTGGCCGTTTGTTGTGCGTGGTTAATGCTTGTAAAGGGGGACCGCACGGTGGAACCATTTTCTTTACCGACCAAGTGGTTGGTGATGACCACCGCATAATCCGATTGTTCTTCTAAAGGCAAAACATTGCGAATCATTAAGGTGTCGGTTTCAAGCTCGTAGAAGTGAATCAGGTCTTTGTACTGGTCCATGCGGGTGGCATCGTCCAGATAGGTGCCCCAAAGGTTTGGCTTATCCAGAACGCCATCGCCATCTGTGTCCTCACCATAATCCAGGACACCGTTGCTGTTGGTGTCTTCATCAACAGTTTCAAAGAAGAGGTTTGAGCTCTGAGAACGGGGGTCGTTAAGGAAGTAGTTGTCTGTGTCTTCAAGGCCTAAGGGGAAGCGACCGCCACCCACATCAAGGAGGGCAGCTTGACCGTATTCGCTCGACTCAGGGTTCAAGTTGATAAGGTAGATAGCATCGTTTGTGGTATCATCATCATTCTGCCGTGCGTGTAAGTCGGCCAAGTTAATGAGCCCATCAAAAGGTATTGTGATGGGGGCATAGGTGCCAAAACCATCGAGGGTATTGATTTGCCCCCGCAGTTTGTTCTCATGGGCGGTTTCCGCATTCATTGGAATGTTCAACAAGCGTCCGGTTAAGCTTTTGTTGCTTGGCCTGGATGCAATGTTGTTAGGAAAGGGGATTTCAGGCACCGGTTCGGCAAATACATCCCATTCAATACTGGGCCCTTGATTTTCATCAGGGGTTTTTGCCAAACCCTGCATGGGGGTCCCGCCGCTGTAGCAGGATGCAAAGGTTAAGGACACCATAAGTGTCAGCATGTTTAAGTTAAAATTCTTCATTTTGGTCTCTCTTTCCTTAAGCGACATTCCAGATGACGCAGAGAATTCCTATGGGGCATATGAAGCGAAGCAGAAATTTCCAGGCTTTATGATAGGGGAAGGGCCCATGGCCCTCTTCAAGCTCTGCCTGGGTGAAGGCGTCGGGTAGAACCCAGCCAACAAATAGAGCTGTCATTAAACCGCCGACCGGGAGAAACCAATTGGAGGCCAAATAGTCCATGGTCTCAAAAACACCCGTTGATTTGTCGCCGAGCAATTTGAGTCCACTGAAGAACTCGCTGGCGCCAAGGGATAGGGCGGAGGGAATGCCGAAAATAAAGATGCCGGTGCCGACCAGCAAGGTGGCTTTCTTTCTGGCCCAACCTTTTTCGTCGATGAAGTAAGCGACGACGACTTCCAACAGAGAGATGGTTGAGCTTAAAGCAGCAAAGCCTACCAGCAGATAAAAGATGGGGGAAAGGATAGCCCCACCGGGGAGCTCGTAAAACATTCGAGGTAAGGTCGTGAAGAGAATTGTCGCGCTTTTCGAGAATGTCGTAGCACGCTCCGCCTCTGGTACACTAAATATAATGGAAAACATGATGATACAGGCCATGATGGCAATCACCGTGTCGAGCAAGCAGACCTGAAAAGATGCTTTTAGAATGGAGTGCTTTTTGGAGACATAGGACCCGTAGGTGATCATCGCTCCCATGCCCAAAGAAAGGGTGAAGAAAGCGTGGCCGACAGCTTCGAGAATCGCATCTTCAGAAATTGGCCCTATATGGAAAAGGAAACCAATGGCGTCTGAGAATCCAGGTGTAAAGATGGAGGTCACACAAAGCAGAACCAAAATACTGAACAATACGGGCATAAGGATTTTGGTCGACCGCTCGATGCCGCCTTTAACACCTAAGATAACCACGCCCATGGTGGCGCCGATAAAGAGGGCATGGAAAAGGATTTGTAGAGAACCATTACCTAGAAACGCACCGAAATCCTTACCTAAGTTTGCAGCTTGCTCAGGCCCAAAGCCATTGATGGACCAGGTGAGACATTTTCCGAAGTAGAAAATAGTCCAGCCGGCGACCACCGAGTAGTAAGAGAGAATAACGAAGCCTGCGGCGATGCCCAGCCAGCCCGTAAGCACCCAGAATGGCGGTTTGTCGAGGCTCTTACTTAGGGCAGAAAAAGCCGATACCGGGCTCTTGGTGGTGTTTCGCCCAATGAGGATTTCCGCGAACATAATGGGCGCACCAAAGGCGAGAATGGCGATGAGGTAAAGGAGAACAAAGGTCCCACCTTCGTTGGCATAGGTAATGTAGGGGAACTTCCAAATGTTTCCTAAACCGATGGCCGAGCCAGCAGCAGCTAAAACAAAACCTAATCGACCAAAAGTACCCCGTTCTTGCATGCTTCTTTTCCCGTACTAAAATTCAAAACCAAGGCGGGCTTGAATGGTATAAGCATTGTCAGCTTTGTCCGCGTCGGTGATTTGTAAATCTTTCACTTCCGGTGCAACGTCTTTCCACAAACCGCGGCCAGGCACAAGGACTCCAGCAGCTAATTTAAAGTGGGCTTTGCCGGCAAAATCATAGCGCACGGCAGCGTCGACTTCGTAGCCAAGATCTAAATCGCTGGCGTTGGAAGGGGGAAGGTTTTCTCCCCAAATAGCGCCGTTGTCTTCGTCGGCCCGTGCCCAGAGAAAGCCTAAGAAAAGAGTCATTTTATCTGATGGGCGCCAGCGCATTTTAGGATTCAGATAAAAGGAGTTGTAGACGCCGCCATTGCTCCAAAGACCACGCAATTCCTGTCCCCATACCCGGGCAGTTCGGGCGGCGAGAACCTCGTTATAAAGAATGAGGCCAACGTTGAAGTCTGCATGAAATGGATAGCCTGAAAAACTCAAATCCGTTGGGTCCTTGTCGCCTGGTGCATAGCCACTTTCAAATTCTATATCGTAAGCTTTTTGGTAGTAGCCTAAGCGACCAACCCCACCTAAAATATCGATGTCCTTTGGGTTGTCGCCAGTGATGGCAGCGCTGGTTCCCTTTATCCAGACCGCTTCACTTTCGAAGCCGAAATCACCGAGTCGCAACTTGGCGTGTCCATCCACGACCCAGACTTTCGACTGGGTGTTTTTTTGAATACGGTGCACCACATAGGTGCCAACTTGAATCAAATCCGATGGTGCCAGTATGTTGGCCTTTTCATCCTTATAGACCAAGACTCCAACCCATTCATCCACATCATCGTTGGGCTTGGCCAGTAGGATTTGTGGTGAGCAGGAGGTGCAAGCACGCTCGGAGTCTGGATCAATATCGTCAATCGCATCGTCGGCCAATTTATCGTAAGCAAGCGCCATGACGAGATTGGATTTGGGATCTGCTGAGCCCATGATGGTCTTGATGATTTGCAAGGGACGGGTGGCAAAGAGGATTCGGTCTACCGTACTACCGCGATAATAATCTCCTAAGTCATCACCAAGTCCGTCGCCACTGTTGGCGAGCAAACCCATACCCCAATGGGAAGGCATGCGGCCGACCTTTAAAAGTCCAACCGGCACTTTGAGTTCCAGCCAGGCACGACGGTTTTTAAAGCTGGCGTGCTCGTTGCCGAAGCGGTCGGTGTTGCTGGGCGCGCCGGCAAAGAGGGGGAGGGCTGCAACAGCGTTGTTGTCGCCCCAGAGAACATTGTCGAGCACATCGAAATCCATCTTCAAGACAGCAATTTCCTGCCAGCCGATGCTCGGTGAAAGCCTTAAGGTGTGTTCCAGATAACCGGTGGTTTTTAGGCCATTGAGTCGACCACCTACCTCATCGGCAGAATTCAAGCCGACATCGGTGTAGTTGGCTTGGCCAAGAAAAACATTTTTAATATGAGCGCCGCGGGTTTTCCAAAAACCTTTGAGCTCATAATCAAAAGATTCCTTGGTCTCTTCTGCTAAGGCTGCCAGAGGAAAGATGAGTATGAAAAGAAAGCTTAATACATTTTTCATGCTGCTCGCCTTCGGAAACGTCGGAAGAAGATAGCCAGGAGCATGAGCACCCAAGCGCTTGGGGTGGTGGTGCCGCAGGCACAGCCACCGTCTTCTTTATCTTCATCAGGCTTAACCGGCACAGCGAGGGTCGCATCTGCGGTATGGAAATTACCCGTGTTGCGGGCATCGTGACGGAAGCTGGACCACTGGACATTGCCGTCCGCTTTGCCGTCCAGGTCATAGACGAAAAGATATCCGGCGCGGGTAAAAATGGCCATTTCTAAGAGCCCGTCGCCGTCCACATCACCGACCGCCGGTGAAGCGATTTGCCATTGGCCCGTAAACTTGGGCCAGTTTTCCGGACGATTGCCGTCCGCATCCCAGGCGTGAACAACAAAAGAAGCACTGGTGTTGATGACCTCTGCTTTGTCATCACCGTCCACGTCGGCGACAATTGGGTTTAAGAAGAACTGCAGATCTTCCATGATTTGTGGAAAGCCCGGCAGATATTCGCCCGTATCCGTACTCCAGACCGAAAGTTGGTGATCGAAATCGGCCCGCTCCCCATCATTGGTGAGGTTGTCGACAAAGTTGGTGCCGGCGGTGCCGAGCATATAGTCGAGTTGGTAATCGCCGTTGAGATCACCGAAGGCGCCGGAGTTGATCATCACCAAGGATGATGCCTGATCGGAGTTTGAGTACTTGCCGTAAAACCCTTTAAAGCTTTTGAGCTCGAGGTGGGCCCGGTCATAGGTGTCAAATGAGTTATAGCCATCATGCTTAAAGATTCGGCCAAAATCCGCAATGGATGCGGCACCAACTTCTAAGGTGCCATCCCCATCCAAATCCGCCAGTACAGGACAACCGGGTGTGCCTGCACCCACATAGGGTAGGGCGTTAGGATAACCGCCGACCATTTGAATAGGAAAGCAGTTCTTATAGTTGCCCGCAGAGCCGCAGTCGTCCCTGTAGCGCACCGGTTTGTTGGCATCTTTGTCAAAGCTAAAGGCATAAACAAGAGAGAGGGATTCGTTGATGGCCTCGTTGGTACCAACGACGATTTCTAAATTGCCGTCACCATCCAAGTCACCAATGGCGGGCGAAGAAATAATGCGACGGCCCTGTCCATCCTCATTACCACTGTAGGAAAGTCTTAAGAAAGGTTTGGTCGGTTCGCTATCGTCTTTAACACCACCAACGGGAAAGCCGTTGACCACCGAACCGTCGTGATGCAGGGCGACCACATGTTGATCGAGAGTGGCCAGGATAATTTCATAATCCCCGTCCCCATCCAGGTCTTCAATCACAGGTGAAGAGAATATACCTATTTCGGTGGAGTAATCGCTGTTGGTATCACCGCCATCGGGAGCATCGTTTTCGTCGTCGCTGTTAAAATCGCCAGTAAGGTTGCCAACGTCGATGGGGAAACCGGTCAAGAGTGTGCCTTCATTATTCCAGGCGTAGACTTCGCCATCCAGGGTCGCGGCGACAACATCAATGCTGCCGTTGCCTTCTAAGTCCGCAGCCGCAATGGTGGCCACAATCGAACTTTGTACCTGGCTCTCGAGTTCATCACCGGAGTTTTCATTGCCATCGGGTCCGTGGGTAAAGGCGTAGGAGCCTGTGTAGGGAACAACTTTGCCCGGGTTGGTGTCGACGGGCCAGCCGCTAAGTTCTTCGCCGCTGTCTGTAAAGGCGTGCACCCGTCCGTTGGCATCACCAAAAACAATTTCCATTTTGCCATCACCGTTTAAGTCGACCATCTTCGGAGAGGATTCGCCGGAAGCACCGAGGAAAATAGGAAAACCTTCTTTCCAGGTCGGGTCATGGTGCACATACATGGCGCGCTTGTCTTCACCTTCGAGTGTGCCGCTGGCGTCACTGACACGTAAGCGCAGAGTGATGGTGTAACGATTGATCTTATCCGCTTTCGTAACATTGGTGTCTGCCACCCCCTCTTCGCCAAAAGAGCTGTAGGCCTCAACACGTGCTTCCGGGTCAAAGTTTTCAATACTTGTTGGGTCGAAAGAACCCAAAACGCCGGCGGCGGGTGTCGAGCCGGTAGCAATTTCTTTCCATACGGTGGTATCGACAGGGCGGCCATCTTTAGGGGCCATGCCTAATGCATATTCGAGAATCCAGGTGCCTTCGCCATCGGAGCGATTGGTACGGGCTTCACCGGTGATCTCGACGTTACCTTGAGTCGGGTCAATCATATGCCACCAGCGCGGTGAAAGGATGTCCGCTTCCGGTGGAATGTTCGCATCGAGAACATTGTCCACCATCTTCTTGGCACTTAAGCGACCATAACCAAAGTATGCATCCCAGCCTTCTTGTGATGGATAGAGTTTGTCGTTGTATTCTGCGTGGGTGGTTTGGGAGCTGGCAATATTCACATCGTCGACGGAGTGAATAAAGAGCTGATGGATTTCGCTGCCACTTAAAGGACCCAAGTCCGTGTCTTTGAGAGCACTGGCTGCCAGTCCTGCGGTTCCGCTGGTCATGCCGGTGGCACCTGAAGAGCAAGATGTTGATGAAGCCGAAAGGGTGAGCCTGGCGCCAAAGTTGGTGCAGTTAGAAAAGTTCACCCAGGTGGTGGCCTGATTGATATCCTCTTTGTCGTAACGGATAGCGTGAACATATTCGGCGTGGGCCACTGCGCCGGGATAGTTTTGGTGCTGGGCCGTTTCGTCAGCGGCGGACATAATATTAAAAATGCCACGGTCATAGGCATACTCGATGGCCGCCTGCGAGAAGGATGTGTTGTTGATAGAGCCTACCGCACTTAAGAGGACTTCGGCACCATTGTCGACAGAATAAACAATGCCTGCTGCCCAATTGTTCGCATCGACAACAAAAGAGTCACCGACACGCACATTCATTACGGAGCAGCTGGGGCAAACTCCTGGCTGACCGGAAGTATTACCAGCTTCCGCGGTGGAGTCTTTTGATTCACCGGTGCCATGACCAAAATCCGTATCGTCGTAGGGGTTGTTGTCGTTCCATAAGAAATCCCAACCAGAGATGTCATCCTTATAGCCATTGCCATCATCATCAACACCGTCGCTAAACACACAGAGCAGATCGCCCGGGTCGAGAACCGTATTGACCGGATAGAGGGCGGAGGCGCCATTAAAGGCGATGGGGTTGGCGCAGTTGAGTGGATCATTGCTGTCTAAGGCATCGACTCTTGGATCATCGGCGTAGTCCTGAATATTGAAAACACAGTCCTGATTGTGATCGTAGGTGTCCGCGCTTGGGCAAGCATCGACCGCATCCTGGGCACGGCCGCTTGAGGTTTCACCTTCGGCATTTTGTGGGACGGGTAACTCGTCTCGATTAAGATAATGTTTGTTGACCAATTCCGAATCATGCCAACGGATGCCTGAGTCGTGTACCGCAATCACCGTATCAAATGAACCGGTGTGTCGTTGCCATGCAAGATTGGCGGCCATCCCCGAGCCCATGGTGAGTTCGGATGGATCCTTCATCCGGTCCCGCCAACGATTGGGAACAAAGGATACCAAATCCCAATAGGTGCCTTCGCAGCTGTTGTTGATGCTGTCCCATGAGCAGCTCTTGGCTTCCAGGCAGGCAATTTCTGTCTCATGGCTGGTACAAATAACGATATCATTTGGGCAGTCGCTTGGGTCATCAAAGAACCCGTCGTCATTCGTGTCGTTGCAGCCAGCTCCGACCAATGGAAGGGGAACAGCTGCCAGTGCAATGCAGGGCGCAGCAACCAAGAGCAGGACAAAACTATAGCGTAAGATCTTCAAAACAAGCTCCTTTTTGCGGGGGACAGGGGCCCTAATGGCCAAAGCGCTGCAAAAGGTCAAGGAGTAAATGTGGTTTGCTTTCCCTGAATATTGGCTGGTTGCACTAAAGCTTTCGCGACCGGTAGCGGGGCTTTGCCCGCTGCGCTTGGTAAAGATCTTAGCAGCAGATAAATCGAGCAGAAACAAAGTTGACTTTGCGAAGCATTCTCAATATTAGGTGTGCGGCAAAGATTTAACTCTGCTCCGTATTGGGGAGAGTTTGGCAACGTTTTAATTAAGGAGTAAGCCCTATGTGGCAGGCATTTTTAATAACCCTTCGTGAGGGGTTGGAGGCGGCTTTAATTATCAGCATCCTTTTGGCTTATTTAAATCGTCTTGGACAGGAAAAGCACAGTCGGAATATTTGGATTGGTACGGGGTTGGCTCTTGTTGTTAGCGTTGGTGCGGGAGGACTTATTATTGCTGTGGTGGGACAGCTTTCAAAAAATGCAGAGCGAATTTTTGAAGGGGTTGCGACACTTTTGGCGGCAGCGCTTTTAACCTGGATGTTGGTATGGTTGAAGCAGCATGCCCAGCATATCGCCTCAGAGTTGCGCTCCCAGATTGATGTGGCCCTTGAAAGTGGCACTCTGTGGGCAATGGCGGGAATCGCCTTTGTCGCGGTTCTACGAGAAGGCTTGGAAACAGTGATTTTTCTCTACGCTTTTAGTCGAGAGGCTTCAGCATTCGATACCGCATTGGGTGCAGGGCTAGGTTTAGGGTTGTCGGCTGCAATCGGTGTGCTTTTATTCAAGGGCGTGCGGGTTTTAAACTTTAAGACGTTTTTTCAGGTGACAGGTGTACTCTTGATTTTCTTCGCCTCCGGACTTCTGGCCTATGGGTTGCACGAATTGCAGGATGCAGCGGTAATACCTGTTTTCATTAAAGAGGTGTGGAATATTAATCACATCCTGCATGATAAAAAAGGCGTAGGGCTATTTTTAAAGGCGCTCTTTGGCTACAACGGTAATCCGTCCCTGCTTGAGGTGATTGCGTACGTGAGTTATCTGGTGAGCGCCTTGGTGCTTTTTCTTAAGCCAACAAGCCCGAAAGTAGCAGACAGCGCGGCTGCATGAGTGTATTTCGTAATGGGTTAGCGGTGCCTATGCGCTCGTGGTCAGCGCACAGGCATCGCAAAAAGAGAAGACTTATCTTGCTATCGAACGGCTGTTTTTATTTTGCTTTTGGCCCTCTTTCTTGCGGTGAGTTTCCTCACTTTTGAGTGATTGGCAAGCACGTAGGGTCGCATCATCGTATTGTGGCAGACCATCGCTGTTGTTGGGGATGACCACGCCTTGATAGTCCTCTTCGCAAAGTTCAGGGCTCATGGCAGCTGAGCTGCTCACAGGCATACCGTCGTTTAAGTAACAGCAGTGGAAAAGTTCTTCTTCTGTTTCCGTGGATTCTTCGCAGAGATCTGCCGGTGCATTTGGCCAGCCACCCTGGTCTTCACAATCGCTTAAGGGCATGGTCACAAAACCGTCATTGATACGGCAGCAGGTTTCTTCCTCTTCCTCTTCTTCTTCCTCGTCCTCGTCACAGTATTCATCGTCAATGATTTCCTCGCACTCGCTGGCAGGTAGAATTTCCATACCGAAGAGGGTGTGACAGCAAACAAGCTCATCGACTGGTTCGCATTGGTCCATCGAGGTTTCTGCTGAGCCGCTCTCGATACACTCGCTCAAGGTCATGAGCTCTGGACCATTATTAAAGGGATTTTTGCAGCAGATTTCTTCTTCTTCGCATCGCTCTGGCTCTGCGCTGATGCCAATTTCTGCACACTCGGTTTCGCTCAAGATGAGAAACTCATCGCCAACCTGGCAGCAGAGTTCATCTTCTACGCAGTGTGCTTCATCGACAGGGACGTCACATTCGCTTTCCGGAACCCACTGGGCATCGCCAGAGGAAGCCTGGCAACAGATGAGCTCTTCCTCTTCGCATAACTCTTCAGGCTGAAGTTGTGAGTCATCACATTCGGATGCAGGGACAAGCATATTGCCCATATCGGTCTTACAGCAGACCAGCTCTTCTTCGTTGGTGTTTGTAGAGCTGTCACTTGGAGTAGGCTTTTCCTTCATTGGGGCCTTTTCACCTTTACCGCCTTTTGTGCTTTTTTGTGGCTTCTCTTGCTTGGCGGTGCTGCTCATTTCCTGGGCAGCCATGCTGGTGCTCTGGTCGAGCATCAGGGCGCTTTGGTCTACGCCGCAGGCCATAAGGGATAGGGTCAGTACTGTGGAAATCAATGCTTTCATTCTCTTTTCCTCCGTGGTGGGTAGGAGAGGGAATTGCAAGCGCTGCGCCAAAGCTGGCGTGGCTTCAAGGTGCTGATTTTAAAGGAAAAGCTTGGTTTGGGTTGCGGCTGCGGGGAGCCTTTGTGCAAGATGCGCACGAATTTTGAGCTGATTTTCGTGCAGGGGCTGCACGATGCTCTTGGGTGGGTTGACCTGATGCTCGTTGCTTTTGCGGGGCCAAATTGAGCACCAGGTCAGATTATTCTATTCCTCTATTTCTAGAGTTGGTCGATTGCGTCGTCTTTACGGTCGTCCGAACCGGTAGGCTCATCACCAGTAGGTCGGGCTTCCTCGCAACGAACGTCCGAGCAGGAAACACCGTCACCACTGTAATCGCCGCCCTGGTCCTCGCACTCGTTTCGTGTCAACTCGCTGCAGTTATCCCAAAGGCAGCAAGCGCCAACTGGATCTTCATTTGATTCGCAGTAGCTGTCAGGAACAACGTTGGTTGTTGGGCATTGAGAAGACAGAACGGTTTGGTAACCGCTGGTCAGCTCGCAGCAAACTGTTTCTTCAACAGGCTCACAGTAGCTCATTGGAAGAACACCACCGTTCGCATCACAGTAAGATGCACTAACGATTTGTGGTCCACCAGGCAGCTCGCAACAAACCTTTTCTTCTTCAACAGGCTCGCAGATTTTGTTGGCGAAGAGGTCTGCGCAGTTATCGCCAGGATAGAACATTGCACCTTCGCAATCGCTGGCGGTCACGTTATCGATGCAGCCACCAGGAACGTCTACGTTACAGCAAGCGCCTGTTTCTTCATGGACAGGTTCACAATAAGCGTCGGCGACTGGCATTCCAAAAGGAAGTACACATTGGTCAGCAGCAGCGTATCCATAAACATAGGTGTTGGTGGTGTAGTCTTTGGACATGCAGCAAATTTCTTCAACAACCAAAGGTTCGCATTCAACCTGTGGCTCAGTACAAGCGACGCCTGCACCGTAGAAATAACCGTTTTGCTCTTCGCACTCCGTAGCCGTATGGGGAACACACCAAAGTCCGCTTGGCGCATCCAATTCGACACAACAGGCGCCTTCTTCTTCTTCTTGAGGCTCGCAGTAGAAGTCTGGAACCTGTGTTGAACCGGCAGCGGCACAATCACTTGCTGTGGATAATTCAGGGCCATTGCCGTTTGGATCCTTGCAGCAAATTTTTTCATCATCATCTTCATATACTGGACACTCGACCATTGCGTCTGTGCAGGCGGTACCGTCTCCGTAGAAATAACCAGCTTGTTCTTCACAATCACTGGAGCTGACTTCGATGCACCAAAGAGCGCCGCTGCTGTCAGGAGCACAACATGCACCAACTTTTTCCTCTTGTGGCTCACATTTTTCATCGGCAACGATGATGCCATAATCAGGACAGTCCGATGCAGGCATGAAGGCGGCAAAGCCATCAATCTCGCAGCAGACCTTTTCTCTATCATCGTGACGGTCATCGTCTTCTTCCATCTCGCATCTTTCAATCACATCCGCATCGCTGCAGCTGTCGCCGGGAAACCAAAGATAGTTGCCATTGGCAGGATTACAGTCGCTAAAGTTCATGAGATCCTGGCAGCTGTTGAGTCCGGGCTTGCAGCAAGCACCTAATACGTCTGGGTGATGGTCATCCGTATAGGGGCGGTCCGATTCTTCTTGTCCGTCATCCAAGCGAGGGTCTTTATGTCCATCGCTGGTGATGCCTTGGCTCGAAGGGATGCTGTGTTGGGTGTTGAGGGCCATTTGATCGACGCCGCAAGCAGCCAAGCAAAAGGTCAAACAGAGATATAAAATTTTCTTAGACATGGTGTCCTCCTCTTTCTTGGTTCTTGGTAATTGCAAGGGGTACACCACATGCCAAAAGTTAAATGCCTGAAAACAAAGGAGAAAGTTGCGTGATCTGGCTCACAAAGCCCGGATTGTGCAGGATCGGATCAACTTTTTTGGCGCATTTGCAGGTTTTTGTTGTGCAGGCCTTGCACGAACCGCCTCTGCCCAGCCCAGGCTTTTGCTGGCCCCTCGGAGTCATGTTAGAAGAGGGCAGTGAACCCTGGAGAGCGGATTTTGTGATGCAGAATATTGATCCACAAACCTTGAATTTGATCACCTCCACAACCATTGGCCATTATGATGCTTCGGCGGAA
>CAXGWX010000079.1:0-12672 GCA_964013445.1 uncultured Bdellovibrionales bacterium
TAATTGCTTCAGGGATATTGCCGCTGGCATGGGCTGCCTGTGCTTTTTCCAGGAGCACCATTGCTCCTGCTGCTGTTGATGGGTATTGCTCAGCCAGTTCCCGAAGTCGTATCTGAGCCTCACGGTGTGCGCCCTTGCGCTGCATTTCTTTGGCTTCCGCCGCTATTTCTTGCGCTTTTTTTTCATCGCTGCTTTTGGCCGGCGCCGGTGGTTCAATCGTTGCACCTTGGGCGTTGTGCAAAAGGGGCCTTGGCGGCAGTGGTTTGCAGCCAAAAAGGACAATGATAAAGCTCGTGAGCACGAGCAAATGTCGACAGAATAATGTCATGCCTCGTTTTCCTCGGCCCCTTATAAACTGCGTTTGCAAGGGGCTCAAGCATTTGTTCATGGGAAGTTGGAGGGGGCGAGCAATTCCCCGAGAACGCTTTTTCGGAGGGCTGAGGCTCGTTAAGAGGCTTTAACAGGGTTCATTTTGGCCAGAGCAAATCGGGCGTAGGAGCTGACTTGGCCTGCAGGGTCATGGATAAGATCGAGGAGAAGACTCTTTTGCTCGTGGGTAAGGGAGAGCTGTCGCCCAACAAAAATAGCCGTTTCACGACAAAGTGCTTCTTCGTGCTCAAGCATTGTGTTGACTTGTGGGCTTAGGTTCTTAAGCTCCCAGCGATAAACAGCCATGCAAGCGGCAACCTTGAGCCAGGCATCTCTTCCCTCCATAAGCTCAATCAGGCGTTCATCCCTGTTGTGGGCTCGTAGTTGAAAAATCTCTTCTCCAACGCTTAGTTTTCCCTGTGTGGCTCTGTCATCAAGCAACGGAACGATATAAGCCTTTTCTTCTTTGCTTAAAAGGTTATCCAGGACCTCCAATGCATTGGCGCGAATGCTCACATTAGGGCTTTTTAAGTTGTTGGACACGACCTCAATGGTTTGGCTGGGGTACTTGAGACTTAAAAGACCGAGTAGGCGATCAACAATTTGGTTTTGTCGATGCTTGAGAGCGTCGCTAAGTAAAGCGGTGTTCTCGTCAAGCTGTAGATTGTCTTCTAAGTTAAGCAGCTCGAAATAGCCCTTGGCCTCCATGCGAACGGCAAAATCAACGGCTTTGCGATCCGTATGAATATTGGGATTACGACGCAAGAGCGAGACCATGGCAAGCACACTCGTTGAGCGCACATGTACATCTTCATCGAGAAGATGGTTACAGAGAACATCGGCACAATGGTCGCTGCCTACACGGGCGAGAATTTTCGGTGCTTGGGCGCGGATGGCTGAGCCGTGGTTCGGATCGTCAAGTAGCCCGGAAGCGATGTCCACAGCTTGCTCACCGTATTGTGCCAGCGCATTCACAGCGGAAGCGGCAAATCGAGGGCTTTCAAGTTGTTTAACCAGGTGAGAAATAAGGTCCTGACTTTGCAGTTGCCCTGCAGCCAAGATGGCCGCTTGGCGCACCCGCGGGTGAGTGTCTTCGAGAAGAGGAACAAGGGGCTGATAAAAATGTTGGACACCAACTTCGCCAAGAATCCAAGCCGCAAATTCACGCTCCCGTGGCGAGTTGTTCGCGAGCATTTTTTTAAGCATATCGGCAGAAGCTAAAACCCCATCCAGTCCACCAAAGCGGATAAGTCCTGCCACGGCTGCTGCCCTAACCTTTGTTGATGGGTCGTTAAGTAATTTAGAAATATGGGTGGTCGCCTTTGCCCGGGCCAAGGCACAATAGGTCATAATTGCTGAGGCCCTAACCAATGGGGATGGATCGTCGAGCATAGGTGCAACCTGATCCGTGCTGATTTGCTCGCCAAAGTTTGTTAAGAAGCGCAGGGTTTCGCAGCGCACCTCATTGGCCGGATGTTCCAGGAGTGCGAGTACCAAGGGCAAAACGTTTTGTTTATGTTTAGGGGAGACGAAGTTTAGAAGTTCAAGGGCGTGCAGTACTTCACCAGGTTTTTCAGCCCGTAAATATTTGAGCAGCATTTGAATGGTTTCATCATTGTTGATTTGAAAACTGGCGTCCGCCAGGTTGAGCCGGCGGCGTTGCAGTGTATCCAGCAAGCTCTTGAGATATTCTTTACGTAAGGCAAGAAGGGCAATCAACCAGCCGAGCAGTAAAATAACCACTGCCCAGCTAAGGGAATAAATGCGGAATTCTCCAGCCAGTGAAGTCCCTAAAAGATTATCAAATTTACCGACCATAACAGCCAGGAGCAGGCCTGCTCCACCGATGGCCAGGGGTTTTAAGATGCCATCGATAAATGCTTTGGCACGTCCTCGCAGGTGTCCGGGCACCGGCAGATAAAGAAGCTGCAAGGTGGCATCGTTGACCGTATAGCGCAAGCAGTTCTCAGCGCCCTTGGTAAAGCTGACAGCACTTAATGCGGCAAAGAAGGGCACCATAAGCAGCCCGCTTGAGCCGACCAGCATACCCACCGGGAGCATAACCAATGCGGTAAGAACCCCGAAGCGTTCGAGAATTCTGGCGGTGAAGAAAAATTGAATAATTCCGGCAAGGACTCCCGTAATACCGAAAAATGACCCAAAGAAAGCTGAGCGCTCATCTTTGATGGGAATGGAGTCACCAATAATGACCTGGAATTGATAGTCGACGATGGTGGAGACGATATAGGTGATGACCACGACCATGGCGATAAGTTGCACGTGCCGGGTTGTGAAGACCTTTTCACCTTTAGGTTTACCATCACGACTTTTGGTGCTTGGTTTTTTCTCATGGGCAGCCCGCAGATCGCCGCGGGCATTTTTCCCCAAGGCAATGACTGTTAAAAGAGATAGGGCAAGGCAGGCGCAGATGACGTAGAGAAGGTTTTCCGTACCAATGCTTTTGACGGTGTTCTTGATGCCGAAACCAATCACAACGTTTGAAAGGACCCCACCACCGCCGATGATGGCAAAGAGCCGTTTGGCTTGGCGCGAATGGAATATCTCGTTGGTAAAGCTCCAAAACTGAACGATCAAGAATGTGCCGAAAATCTCGACCCAGATATAAAAGGCCCAGTAGATGGTTTCTCCACCGGTGCGCAGGGCAAAGCGAAACACGAAGGTGATGAGGATCAGCGCCACCAAGGTGATGCTGTTGGTTTGATCCCGGCGCAAAACCCGCTCGACTTTCGAATAGAAAAACATGGTTAGGGACACGCCGATGGCGATGCCGATGTACATCAGGGGTAACTGCTCTTTATAATTCGGTATTTCTAAAAAGAGAACGGTTCGGGCAATGCGGCCAATGATAAAGGCGCCGATGGCGGTAAAGAGGTAGAAAAAGGCCAGTGCGGTGCGTTTAAATTCTTCCGGGCGGATGCGAAATGCTGAGTGAAAAAAGTCTAAAATGCTGGCACTCATTGTTATTAAGGTCTACCATTATTTGGGGGCTAAAAGCTACACTGCAAATTGCTGCGGATTGACACGATCTTTACAAAAATCATGGTCTTGGGCGTTGAGTTATGACGGCTCTTGGCATAATAAAGGGAACGTGAGGGTGTGGAGGGGAATCAATGAATTATAGAGTTATGGAGTCTGTGAAAATGTCTCGAATGATTGTGGTGCTGGCGCTTTTCTTTTCTGTACCCGCGATGGCCGAGGATGAGGAACTGCCCAAGGTTGCGGTACTGGATATTGAAGGAACCGGCGAGGGCATTACGGAGATTTTGCCTATTTTGACAGAAGTGTTGACCTCACAGGTTGCCAATATTGGTAAATACGAGGTTGTTTCCGGGCGTGATATCGAAGCCATGATGGGCTTTGAAAAGCAAAAAGATATGGTTGGCTGTATGGATTCGGCTTGTTTGGCGGAAATTGGTGGTGCTTTAGGAGTCGATCGTTTGGTTTCGAGTAATATTGGTAAGGTAGGAGCCACTTTCGTTGTTAATATTAAGCTGATTAATATTCGCGAAGCAAAAACTGAAGGACGTCACTACGAAATGGTTAAGGGTGAGGTCGATCAAGTTATCACAACCATTCAAAAGGCGGTGAATAAGCTTTTGGGTGCCGGTGATGAGCCCGCGCCTGTTGCGGCGGCTCCGGCAGCAGAGGCAGCCCCGGCGGAGCCTGCAAGTGATGCAGCTTCTGCACCGGTGGCGACCAAAAAGGTCGTGGTCAAGGGTTCGATTGGTTTTGGCACTTATACGCTTTACGGCATCGGCGGATTGGCTTCCGTGGGTGGGGTGGTGCTCGGTTTAAGGGCCAAGGAGAAGGCAAATTGTGCCAATAATCCAGATGGCTGCGCCCAGGCGCAGGTGAGCATCAAGCAGGCTGAAAATTATGCCATGGGCGCTAATGTGAACTTCGGCGTTGCAGCATTATGCTTAGGTATCGCTGTCTACAATACGATTTGGCCCGGAGATGAGATTGCGGAAACAGTGGCCTGGAACGTTCAGCCTCTCTTTGGTGAGCAGGTTGGTTTAGCGCTACAGGGCAATTTCTAAAGCTTCGGAACGTTTGCCGTATTGATAAATTCCACCAGCCGTGGATCGTTTAAGAATCTCTTTTTGGCCTCTTGGCCTATCCCCAAATAGATAGCGTATTGCAGAGCGGCCAGTGCCTTTTTGTGCCGCTTATTTAAAGCCAGGGCGTGGGCTAAATTAAGATGGGCGTAGCCAGCTAAGGGCTCGCCACGACCGTGGCCAATGGCTTTAGCCGCTTTTTCCGCCAGCTCTGTAGCTTCCTCAAGTTTGTTTTCCTGAAGGGCGACGAAGGAGAGATGGGTGAGCAGGGCAGGATGGGTGGTCCGGCCTTTTAAACCACGCTCTAGAATTTGTCTGGCCTTTCGGTAATCTTCCTGCTGAATATAGAGTTTAGCCAGGGATTCCATGATTTGTACTGAGCCGGGAAACTCCTGTCGAAGATTAAGTACAATTTGTAAGGCAGCCGAATGTTGTCCCTGGGCGCTGAGGTAGCTGGCCTGCTGTAGTTTAGCCCAGGAGCTTTTCGGAACTTTTTTTCCGTAGGTTTGAAAAACTTGCAGAGCCTTGTCGTAGGCTTGTTGCCGCCCGTGGGCGCGCCCCAGATAGCCCAAGCCAAGGAGAAACCCTGGATAATTGTCGCAGGCCGCCCTTAACGCCTTAATGGCCAATTCATTTTGATTTTGTCGTTCGTAAAGGTGATAGAGGCCAAGAGCGTCTACCGGCTCGGGATGTCTCACCCCCGAAAGCGCCTTGAGCAGCTGTTTCTGGCCGGCCTCCGTATCCCCACGCATGAGCAAGGCCATGCTTTGTAGCACAATTGCCCGGGTGAATTTCGGCGAGCTTTGCAGGAGTTTGCCCAAGGCACCAATGATGGTATCCAATTCTTTTTTTGGCAGCACGATATGGGCACGGGGGTCGAGGCTTTGTCGAGCAAAAAGCTTCAGTGCTTGGCCATAGTCCTGCCACTGCTCTGCTTTAAGTTTGGCGATGGGAATTGTCACATAGCCCACCTCTTTGATTTGTAAGGAGGTAAATATTTGTCGGGCGATTTCCCCGAGGCCCAGCGCAATATTGTCTATATTTAATTTTGTTTGATGATCTTGTGGGTTTTTGGCGCCAACGAGTCGCCAATTAAGAATGACCTCTTTATCACGCATCTTATATTGGCCAACAAAAGCCAGATCGGCCCCGAGTTGCTTGGTGAGGCGTTTGGCGGCGCTGTTGCTTAAAGGGCGTCGGGTGGAAATACCTTCGGCGCGGGCGGCGGCCTGGGTCTGGCGCCAGCTAAAGAGATTTAAGGGATAGATCCGCTCCATGGTGGCCGGATCCAACCGACTTTTGACCAGGAGTCGATTTTCAAGGTTTTCGGCAATCACCAGAGAAAGCCATTGTTGACTCTTTTCGCTTGCTGCCGGTGGAACGATAGCAACCGTCGGGTGAACGACGTTTAAACTCAGATAGCAGCTTAAGATTAGGCTCAACATGGGCATCTACTTAACAAGGAGTGCGCACCAATGCCAAGGGTAAATATGTGGTGCTTTTAGCCGTTGGTATCCGGATGGCTTTTCGGCTATGCTCAAGTGGATCCTGGGGGAAAAAATGGTTCATCGAAATATCACCATGAGTTTTGCGCTGCTGCTGACTTGCGCTTGTTTAGTCGACCTTCCATCCTTAGAGGATACGAGTTTTAAATGCACCGAAGATGAGCATTGTGCTGAGGGTTATCTTTGTGACGAGCTGAACCTGGATAATGAAGACCGCGGTACGTGTTTGGTTGTCGTGGATAATCCTCAATGTGACGCGAATGTGTGTCCGGACGATCAATGCATCAATGATCCTGACATGGGCGAAAACGGCCAGCACCGCTGCGTGGAAAGAAGACACCAAGGCGGTGGAAATTATGGTAGCGAATGTGATGATGAGAATCCCTGCTCTAATGCTCGTGCCTGTGTGGATGGCCATTGCGCATCTTTGCAGTCATGCGGAACAGCGGAGGATCAAGGCTGTGGTGGCGATGGTGTCTGTGTGGCATTTTCTGGGGGAAATTATTGTGTGCCCAAAGGTGGCTGCAGCCAGGACAATATTGCAGACCAGTGTGATGGGGAGTGGGGAGAAAGCCATTTCAGCGGCAATGGGGTCTGCGTATTGCAACATAGTGGTAATGGTGATGGCTTAGAGGTGGCGGCCTGTGGCGCATGCCCACCGGGAGATGAGTGCAATTGTGGCGTGACTACCGCTGAGGATATATTTGGCTATCAGGATGCAACCTGCTGCGCCGACGGCAACAAGTCGGATGGATGCTGTAATATGCATGCACTGGGGCAAGATCCAGACTGCTCTCATGACGGGCATGGAGATGATGATGATGACGACTCTGGGGACGACGATGACGACGATGACGACGATGATTGCGGCAAGGCTTCTGACTGTGAAGGGGTGAACCTGCCCATTTGTTTGGACGGGGTGTGTGTGGCTTTAGATTCTTGCGAAAGTGGTGATGATTGCTACGAGGAACCCTGCGTAAAGCACGATCCAGCAGAAAACTTTGTCTGTGTGCCTAAAGGTCAATTGGAGGGAGGCGGGAACTGTGAGGGAAGTGAATCGAATATAGGTTCTCAATGCCTTGGATCTTGGAATGGGACGGTTAGTGATGGTGGAATTTGTGTGCCGGTGCAGTTTTCGAATGGTCAATCAGAGCATGCTTGTGCCCCTTGTCCGGACTGTAGCCCCTCTCGGACTTGTGGAGTTTCGACCGACAACGATATGCAATTTGCAAATGCGACCTGTTGTGCTGATGGTGCCGTCGAGGATGATTGTTGTAATCCCAGTGAGATGGGCGTTGATCCGGATTGTGATCATGAGAGTAACAATGGGGGTGGTGATAATGGTTCCTGTCAGCCGGTTGGGGACAACGGCGATGAATGTACCAGTTCAGATTGCTGCGATGAGGAGAATGGTTTCGTTTGCGTGAAAGCGACCGACAACGGTAGCACGGGAAGATGTGAAAAGGTATGCGCTCAGGAGGATTTGGGGCAGTACTGTGCTTATGCGAACCATTCAACGGGTTCCGGTTTCTGTAAGACTCTGCAGCGGCATGGTGGTGGACAAGAGACGAATGTATGTGTGGAATGTGAAGGTTCTGACTGCGAGGGGAATTCCTGCCAGATCAATAATCAAGGCTTTAATTATGACGAAGCCATTGCTTGCGGTGGCTAGGTCTTTTTCTATAGAAGCGGTCGTCTCAGAGCATATTCATTTCTTGACGTTGAGTTAAAGCGCATCGTGACAGACTAAGTAGATATTGCCTGAGGTGCTTTCATTCCCTTGGATGAGGGGCCGGTGATAGGTGGCGACGCACAATCTTTCGTCATCGGCGACAAGACGTATTTCGCGAACCCCTGGAGCATCATTGAGACCCTCATCGTTGGAATTGTGGATATCGTTGTATGCCTGCGGTGTGTTTTCCCCCTCTGGCCAGTTGACGTTGACGAGTCTTGTTGAAAAATTTTCTGCCGCTTCCCCGCCCGTATAATCGCAGCGCTTTGTTGTACAGCGGCGCCAAGCCAAATAGAACTTATTGGCGTGGTTGTTGTCGCCAACAATTTGTGGCAGGTCGTGGCTGGCCCCGGTCACGATAGCATTTTGATGGTTCGAGTGAAAACTAACCGCATCGCTCCATGCAGGATTTTCTGCATTGATGCGGAAAATGGCCATTTTAATATCGTGTTTGGGCCGGGTTTCGTCCTGGCTGTGTTCGTGCCAGGTGACGATAGGATAGGGCTCGTTTCCAGGGGCGTCACTTGTGATAAAACTTATTTGCGGGTGGACCAGGCTCTGGCCGGGGTAGAGTTGCGGACTGGGTGGATCTGTTTTCCAGCAAGGGGTTTCGTCGTTGATGTTGTCCATGAAGGCAAAGCCTAATTCGTCTGCATCTTTGCGATAAACGATGGCGACTTTATTGCCAATGGCTTCAATATCGATGTCGCGGGTGGTGTTGGTGGCGATGCCTGTGATGGGATCGTTGCCCTCACACATCTCTACAGTGTGCCATTCAAAATCTCCAGCTTGCGCAGAATTATAGGTTAGGATGACAAGCGCGCCTTGGCTGTCGACAAAACTCAGGAATACATGGATCGTCCCGTTCTCTTCTGCCAGCGCCGCAATCACCGGACGGGTAGTGGCGTTGATGTTCTGCGCAAATACCTTTTCATCCGGTGTACCGTCTCCGTCGTATCTTAAGGTTTTTATCACATTGTTTTCTCCGAGGCCCTTATTGACGGCAGCCAGTGCATTGCCGTCTATGATGACAAGATCAGCAAAGAGGTAGCTTCCAGGTTTATCGGTGTCGTTCCAAGCAAAATGTTGGTTGTAATGTTGGATGAAAAATTGATTTTCACCTGAATAGATGAGGGCAGGGTGGGCGTTGCCGGTGAGGGTTAGATCCATCGGACCGAGAGCATCCTGAATGAAGCCGGGCTGGTCGCTTAAGTCGACCGCATACCAATAAGGGGTGTCAGCGCAGGTTCCTGTGCCGGTGCTTTGCTCTGTGCCATCACAATAGCCACCACTGCAATCAAAATTGGATTCGCAAGCAACATCGTCGACCTCGCTGTTATAGAGACAGACCATCCCGCCTTCGCTCCCAAATGGGCCAGGCTCGGCGTACTCCACACAGACGAGATTTGCCCCAGCGACGCAGTCGCTGTCGTCACCATCACATGGCTCGCCCACACTCGAGTGTTCGACACAGCGCTCTTCGATGCAAACGTGCCCAGGCTCGCTGCAATTGCTCAATGCGTCACAGGAAGCGGCGCAGTTATTTTCGCCGTTGCTGTAGGCATAACATAAATTGCTGACGCATTGTTCATTGCCCTGCGTTGGATCGCATGCTTTATTATCGTCAAGACGACAGATAAAATTATTTTCTTCGTTGTTGTTGGTACAGGTCAGGCCGTCGCCACAATCGTCCCCATCGTTTTCATCGCAAGGCAAGAGTGCGGTTGATATTGTTTCACACTCGCCGGCTATACAGGTGCGGGCGCATTCATTGTTGTTGCTGCAGGTTGCACCGTTGTTGTTCTTACAGACCCAGCCCTGGGCCTCGTCTTTGAGGGTACAACTAAAGCCGGACTCGCAGTCGCCATCATCTTCTTCATCGCAAGAGCCATCGTAGCTTTGAAGGGTTTGGCAGATGCCGCCAATACAGGTGGCATCGGTGCAATCATCATTGATGGTGCAGGAGGTGGTGGAGTCTTCGCAGGAGGTTTTACCCTGCGCGCTCCAGTTATCCGCTTCATCCAGGTAGCTTACTTGCGCCGTAGTACCTTCCTCCAGAGTGCAGGTTTGCCCGTCGTCGCAATTATCACATGCATAACAAATCTTGGCAGAAACCATCTGGGTGCCGCTATGGCTTTGCGTAACCGTAATGCAAATATCGTTGGCATTTGCTTCGGTCTGGTCACAGCTTTGCGCTGCATCACATTTTTGTTCGCAGCCCCAATTACCATCCCCATCTTGTTGAACGCAAATTTCTTCGCTGCCACAATCGGGATCGCAATCATCGCCCAAATCGTACTGGCACATCATGTCGTGGGCGAGTTCATTGCCGCCAATATTTTCCCAATTCACACAGATTTCATTCTCCGCGCAGCCTTTGCCGTTGTCGCAGGTCCAATCAAACTCAGACTCTGCTGTGCAGAGAAGCGCGTCTTGGATTTCAGCATAATTCGTGGTGTCGACATTTTCTCCATTTCCCGGATAGCAGTAGTAGTCTGTGGTGCAGGTTGCCGTACATTCGACACAGACCCAAGGAAGCCACTCTTCGCCGTCAATCTCTACCGGCAGACAGCGGCCCTGGGCGCTTTTGCCTGCGTTGTCTATGGCGCAAAAACCGCCGTTTTGTGGTGCCCAGCAAGAAGGACGGCAGCCGTAGGTGTCGCTCGCTTCATTCAGCAGGATGCAGAACTCACCATTATCTTCATCGCATGAATATTCTTCCGTCCGACAATCGCCACCGCTTTCTTGCGATGCACATATGCCTTGGTTGGAGTCGCAATAGCCGGAAACACATTCATGGCCTTCGTTACACTCTTCCCCATCGATGCGGGCGCACCAGTATGCTCCATCACCGCCCGGGTTCTCAACGCAGGCTTCATTGTCTGCGCATTCCGGGTCGCACTTCTCTTCATTTTCGCCTTCACCTTCGCCTTCACCTTCGCCCTCGTTGCCGAGCATGGTGGAAGGCACGCCGGAGCAAATGCTTTCCTGGGCTTCCGGGTCGAAAACACAGCGGTTGTCCGGGTGTCCACAACCTGGGGTACAGTTGCCCGGGGAAGCTTTTAAGCAGCGCCCCCGCTGGCCGTTTTCCGCGCCGGCACAGTAGTAGTTTTCACTCTCGAGACAGTGGCTGTGGCTTTCGCAGCGGAAGGTTTGGTTTTCGTCCGCAAAATCAGGTACATCGACGACGCAGGCGCTTAAGGGAAAAAACAAGAGGTAGGTGATATATAGATGACGCATGGGGGCTTTATGCCTTTGCCTTAAATAAAGTGCAAGTGCTCGAAATTGCTTTCAATCAGACTTTTAGACGCCACGGCGGGTTCTTTTATTCGTCAAAAGAACCACTCCTATTTCTCTTGAAGGATTAGGGGCTTATAAGCTTTCTGCGTCGTGACACTTCATATAGATCTTACCCAGGGCTGCTTCATCGTTTTCGACGGCTGCGGGCTGGTGGTAGGAGGCGATACAGAGGCGAATATCATCGGCAGCCAGTCCCAGAGACCGCACATCGGTGTGATCGATGAGTGGCTGACTGTCGGATAGGGAACCGCTTATAGCAGTGAAATCTTCCGGTTCGGTAGGGCTGGTGTCGGACCATTTGATGCGCACGACTTGGCCGCTGAGATTGTCGAGCATCTCTGCAGAGCCGATGTTATTGTAGTCGCAGTTTTCGCCTTCTGCATTTGGAGCGCAGAGGCGCCAGGCCAGATAAAAATGATTGTCGTTGAGCCGATCGCCGACGATTTGAGGTAAATCGTGGGCATGGTCATTGATGATATCTGTTATATGCGGCTCAGCTTGTTCATAGAAGCTAACGGTGTGCCACTGATGCTCCTCTGCAGCTGCATCCTTGTGCAAGCGCGCCAGTTGAATATCACGTACCGGCTCTTCTCCAAGATGATGCCAGGCGACAACAGGAACCAGATCGTCACCGTTTTTCATAAAGCTGATTTGTGGCGCGATGAGTGTGTTCTGGCCGATATTTGTGATTTCCAGAAGATCGTGTTGAAAGCAGTTGTCACCACTTGGATCATCATTCATAGCAAACTTTAAAGTGTTCGCGTTATGACGCCAAACGAGAAGAACCAGGTTCCCAGCGGCCTCTATGGCAATATAGCTGGCAAAGGCCCCGTCGGCTTGCTCTGGCGAGTTATTGTCACACCAGCCATTGTTCCATTCATCCTGGTGGGTTCTTATATCCACGTTACCGTCGCCATTGACCCAGGCAACCCAAGCTCGGTGCACCCTATTGCCAGTGCCGTCGTCGGAGCTTAGGGCTGCGGCCACAGGTTTGGTTTGGTTGTTCACATCCTCTTCAACGCTTAGTTGCACCTCGCCTCCCAATCGGTGAACTTTGATGCTATAACTCTCTGCTCCAGATGAAGGGTCTGTGATTTGATGATTATAGGCCGCAATGGCCTCGCCATTGTGGACGACCACATCGACGAACTTTGCTTCATTTCCGACCTCATGCTCTTGCCAGAGAAACTCGCTGTTGTAGACTTTCGCACGGAGAATATCGTTGTCCTCCAGTTTTGCGCCATAGCCAATCACCGGATGGGAATTGCTGGTCAAAGAGAGGCTCAATGGCCCAAGGCCATCGTTGATAAAGTCTTCTTGGTCACTCAAATCAATCGCATGCCAGGCTGGCTTGCTTCCAGCACATGTGCCCCCGTCGCAATAAAAACTGCCGGCACATTGGTAGTTATGGCCACATTGGCTGCCATCGGGATAGAGACAAGCATAGTCGGTGGTACTCGTATAGGGGCCAAAATCGCTAAATGGCTCGCAGACCATGTTGTCGCCTTCGCAGTCCTCGAAGTCTCCTGAGCCATCTACTTCATCACAATCGCCGCCTATGGTTGAGAGGGGCAGGCAGATGTCCGTGATGCAGGCCTTGTTGGCGCCGCACTCGTTGTTGGCGTTGGTACCACCGCTGTCGCAGCGTGTGGCACACTTACCAGCACCGGTGAGCTCGTCGATATCC
>CAXGWX010000080.1:0-12439 GCA_964013445.1 uncultured Bdellovibrionales bacterium
GCCATCAGAAAGACGAGGGCTGCACTAAAGGGCATGCCGCCGGCCACAAGAGCGGCCGCAATGGGTACGGATGCGGTTGCACAAACGTAGAGAGGCACAGATACCAGAAGAGCAATAAGCGGAGCGACGAGCATATGGGTTGAACTCAATTGGGCGAAAATATTTTCCGGCAAGTAGACGTTCAGAAGGGCGGAGAGAATAATTCCAAAAACAATCCAGCCCCAAATCATTTCAAGAAGGTCAATGCTGTGGGTAAAGAAGGCTTTGACCTTGCTGCCCTGAGCTGGGCTCGCGCCGTAGCCTGCAGGCGCTTCTTCACTGGTTGCTGCGTTTTGGCTGACTTCGCAGAGCATGCCACCAATCAACCCGGTGATGGCTGCGCTAAAGACCTTAAAAAGTGCGAAAGGCAGTCCTAAGAATGAGGCACTCACTAGAATTGAGTCAACGCCGGTTTGCGGGGTGGAGATCATAAAGCCAATGCAGGCCCCATCGCTGGCCCCATCTTTTTTCAGCCCCAAGCCCGTAGGAATCACGGAGCATGAGCACAAGGGTAGAGGAACACCGGTGAGGATGGCTTTGAAGACACCGCTTTTACCCTGCATTTGTTTTTGAATGAAGTTGGCCGGCAGGGCAACGTGCAAAAGCCCCGCAATTCCGGCACCGATAAGCAACCAAGGCGCCAGTTGCAGCAATATGTTCCATATTTCAGCAAGCATGGGCCCCTAGATGGCCCGAAGAAAAGCTTTTGTAAAGGCTATTTTAGAGTTTTACCCGCCAGGTTACCCCTTCGCGGCTGTCCATAACCATAATGCCTTTGGATTCAAGTGTTTCGCGCAGCTCATCTGCTTTGGCCCAGTCTTTGTCTGCTCTGGCCTGGGCCCGCTGTTCCAGCAGTTCCTCGATAGATGATTGTTCGATGCCTAAAGCGGCGAGACGTTTGGTTTTCACCTCTGCATGAAATTCTTCTGAGCTCATCTGCATGAGCCCCAGCGAATCACACATGAGCTCGAAAGCAGCCAGGGCTGGCGCCACCACTGGGGCACCACGCTTTTTCGCCTTCTTGTGTCCGGCAAAGCGGTTTACGGCGCGGGCCAGGCGAAAGAGATAGCCGAGTGCGGTGCCGGTGCCAAAATCGCCGTCCATGGCTTCATAAAAACGCTCTTCGAAAGAGGTGCCCAGTTCATAGACTTCTTTTGCTTCGTCGCCGCATTCACTAACAACTTTTTGCGCATCTTCCTGGCCACCCATGGCTTGAGCATTCTCTCTCGCCTCATAGAGCCGAGCGAGCATGCCTAAGGCCTCGGGTAAAGCGTTTTCATCCCAAGGCAAGGCGGAGCGATAATGATTCTGCAGATAATAGATACGTAAAGTTTCGGCGGGAAAGGTTTCGAGGGCTTCCCGCACGTTAATGACATTGCCTAAGGACTTGCCCATCTTTTGTCCGCTGGTCATGGTGAGTAAGCCATTATGCATCCAATAATTCGCGTAGGCGCTGCTGTTGGCGCATTCGGATTGGGCAATTTCGTTTTCGTGATGGGGGAAAACCAAATCCAATCCGCCCCCATGAATATCAAAATTTGCTCCAAGTAATTTGTCGGACATGGCTGAACACTCAATATGCCAACCCGGTCGGCCTTTGCCCCAAGGGCTATCCCAGGATGGCTCACCTTCTTTGGCAACTTTCCACAGTGCAAAGTCTGCTGCATCTTGCTTTCCGGAAACCTCGTCGGCGCTGCGCAGTTCATCCACATTTTGTCGGGAGAGCTTGCCGTAGGCCTCATGGGTTTTCACCGAGAACCAGACGCTACCGTCCGCCGGATAGGCGTGGCCTTTGTCGACGAGCTTTGCGATCATCTCAATGATGTCGTCCATGGATGTGGTGACTCGGGGTTCCGCATCGGGCTGGATCAGCCCTAATGCATCAGTGTCTTCATGAAAGGAATCAATATAATATTGTGCGAGCTCGAAGGGGTCCTGATTTTTCTC
Source organism: uncultured Bdellovibrionales bacterium (assembly GCA_964013445.1). GTDB lineage: Bacteria > Myxococcota > XYA12-FULL-58-9 > XYA12-FULL-58-9 > JASMKV01 > JASMKV01. The sequence continues at coordinate 1,987 of CAXGWX010000080.1, forward strand.
ATTGGCCCGATTGATGATCTTGTCATCCACATCCGTAAAGTTGCGAACAAAGTGTACATCCCAGCCACGATGTCGCAGGTAGCGCACGAAAGCGTCAAAGGTTACCATCGCCCGGGCATGGCCGACGTGGATATGGTCGTAGACCGTCATGCCGCAGACATAGAGCCCGACCTTACCGTCTTCCATGGGTTTAAAGTCTTCGTTTTCTTTGCTTAAGGTATTGTAGAGCTTAAAGGGCTCGGCCATGATTTTTCCTTTGTCAGCTGATCTTGGGCATTATGGACAAAGGTGGCATGAAGATCAATTGGTATTCCCAGCCAATCGATGAGCAATATCCCTTCGACAATAATTCCTATTGCCGCTATAGATAAGCCATGACGCAGCAGAGCTCAGAAGTCCTGGCCTATTTGCAAGCCTTTGAGGAGATGGCAGCCAAGCATCCTGGCCCAATTCCCCAGAGCATCTCTTTCGATTTTAAAGAGCATAGCGGACACGCGCTTTTTGGTGCCATCACCCACGGCAACGAGACAGGGACCCTGCCTGGGATGTTGCGGGTGATTCGAGATTTAGAAAGTGGCGCGATAGCCTATGGGGGCAAGGTGAGTTTTATGCTCGGGAATGTGGCGGCCTGCCGGCAGAACACCCGTTTTGTGGAAGCCGACCTAAACAGGGTTTTCCTTACAAGTGCTCCGGCGAGTTTAGAGAAGGACCGGGCGCTTGAAATGATGTCCCTGATTAAGAGTGCGGACCTTTTTATCGATTTTCATCAAACGATTAAGGCTTCTGAAGAGCCTTTCTATATTTTTCCATTTGATTGGCCGGGCTACTATTGGGCCAAGCTCTTGGGTGGAGCAAAATGTTGGGTGACCCGGGCACCGGGAAAGTCGTTTGCAGCCTCGAGCGTTTGTGCCGATGAGTTTGCCCGTCAGGAGGGCATCCCAGGATTAACCTTAGAGATGGGGCAGATGGGCTTAAGTCCATTGGCGGAAACCGTCAGCAAGGAAACGATAGTGCGCGCCTTGCATGTTATCGATCGCTTGCAGCAGGGCGAAACTTTAAAGCAACAGGCGCAAGGGGGTGAACAAGAATTACGCTTTTACGAAATCGTTTTTGCACAGCCATTCGATGAGGCGGGTATGGCCTTAAAAGAGGGCCTCAATAACTTTACCCCGGTGCAAGCAGAGCAAGTCCTTGGGCAGGATGGGAAGGGAGGGGAACTCCTTTGCCCGCAAGATGGCGTCCTACTCTTTCCTAAATACCCGCGGCGGGATGATGAAGGTTCGGCATTGCAGCCCAGGCCCAAAGAAATTTATAACTTAGCAACAAAGATGCAGATACATCCTGCGGAAGCATTCGACCTGCCTGAGCCCTAAGGTCTAATTTCTATAGCAATCGACAATATAGCGTTCGGGTCGACAGATGGTGTGAACCGGTGAGGTATAGACATCGTTGGAGAAGTAAAGGCGATGGCCCGGTTCTGGACATCCTTCGGAAAATCGGTAGCCGCCAGCAGAGGTGCTGACCAATGAACCGCGTAAGGTCGTACCCAAGGCTTTGTGGTTGTGTCGCCAGGCGCCGCTGGTGATATCCCGCACCGCAACGCATTCCTGGGCGCGCAAATGATACTCCGTATTACGGGTGACAAGAATTTTGTGAATTCGTCGTTCTGGACCGGAGTATTTAGGTCGTGTAGTCATCTGACCTACATTCATAGTCGGAGTTCGTTAATCTGTCCAATTTTTTCTCAATAGGAAACTTCATTTTAAGGCTTGCCTTAGAAAGATTGCAGAGACATTGATGGGTAAAGCAGGAGCAGAGCGGATGCAGACCTATCGACTTTGGATTTCAACCCCGGATCAGCAGGGGCTTATTTACAAAATCTCAAAAACCCTTCTGGATGAAGGTTTTAATATCGAAGAGAACCATGAATTTGTCGATAAGGATAGCGCCCTTTTCTTGATGCGGACAGAAATTGTTGGTGAGGGAAGAGCGGACACCTTGGAGCAAAAACTTGCAGCAACTCTTCCCGACGAAACAACATTGCGGGTTACGCCGGCTCGACGAAAAAAGATAGTGCTTTTGTGCACCAAAGAGGCTCACTGTCTTGGGGATATTTTAATCCAGCATGACAGTGGTGAGCTGGAAGCGGATATCCAAGCCGTTGTTGGCAACCATGAGGTGTTGGCGGATCTGGTGCAACGGTTTAATTTACCATTTCATTATATTTCCCATGAGAACCGCTCGCGGGAAGAACATGAAGCGGAGATCATAAAGTGCGTCGATGACTATTCACCGGATCTGATTGTGCTCGCAAAATATATGCGCATCTTAACGCCGACCTTTGTTGCCCACTATGGGGGGAAAATCTTAAATATTCACCACTCTTTCTTGCCTGCCTTTGTCGGTGCGAACCCATATAAACAGGCCCATCAACGTGGTGTTAAAATTATTGGCGCGACCGCCCATGTGGTGAGCGATGATTTGGATGAGGGCCCAATTATTGCGCAGGATGTAGAGCACGTGGACCACTCCTATACATGGCAAGAAATGCGACAGGCCGGGCGTCATGTCGAGAAGGTGGTTTTAACCAAAGCCCTGGAACTCTTGCTGCAGGATAGGGTTTTTGTTTTTGGTAATAAGACGGTCGTGTTTTGAGCGTCCAGCTTTACGCCAACATCTCTTGAATGGTTGCCCAATGGGTTGTACGCAGCTCAGCCCACTCAAGATGCAGCCAGGGACTGTAGTCCTCGGGGTTTTCTTTGAGTAGCGCATCCACTTCTTCAGGCTTAAGGTAGCGGGTTTGTGCTATTTCATTGCTGTTGACCTGTGGCGTATCATTGCTAATCCCAACGAAGACCGAGCAGAGCTCGTGTTCTGAGCCTTTGTCTTGATAGGTTGCGTGGTATTCAAACTTATAAAGAAAAGTAAGCTCTGTTTCGAAGCCCACTTCTTCAAGGAGCCGTCTGTTTGCGGCAGCATTGGTCTCTTCATTTTTTCTTGGATGAGAGCAGCAGGTATTTGCCCAAATTTCCGGCCAGAGTCGCTTTTGTTTGGTGCGTTGCTGTAGAAGCACTTCGCCCGCCTCGTTAAAAATAAAGACGGAGAAGGCGCGGTGCAGTATGCCTTGGTCATCATGGGAGGAAGCTTTGTCCTGATGGCCAACGATCTGATCGTTTTCGTCCACGAGGATTAAGAGTTCATCGTCAAAGGATACGGTTGCGGGTGATTGCATTTTAGGTGTTGCCTCCGATTTCCGTTTGAATGGCCTGGTAGCCAGATTTTACCATAGCAGCAACGACCTCGTCAGCCCCTTGCGGGCAAAGGGCTATCATTGAGCCACCACCGCCACCACCGGTAAGTTTGGCACCTAAGGCACCATGGTCCCGGGCGATTTGAATGAGTTCTTCGAGTTCCCAACTGGAAACGCCCAGTGCATTGAGCATTCCTTGGCAGACATTCATTAGATCACCAAGTTGTTCCAGATCATAATTTTCGACTGCTTTGACCGCTTGCAGCGTTAGGTTGTCGATGTCTTTAAAAATATTGTCGTAACGATGGGGGTTGCGTTTATGCTGACTTTCTACCTTTGCAACCATCTTGGCGGTCAGTCCCTCTGTGCCTGTTAGACCGATGACAATCGGGATGGCTTTGGGGACTTTGATGTCTTGCATCAGTGGCGGATCGCCTTTTTGGAAGAGAATAAAGTTACGATAGGTGGCCAAGGTGTTGTCGATTCCGGAAGATTGGCCATGTACGATTTGGTCAGAGGCAAAGGCAAGTTCATTGACCTGCGCATCGCTTAAGTCGAGCTTAAAGTGTGCAGACAAGGCTCTAACAATAGCCACCGCCAGCGCAGCAGAGGCGCCTAAGCCCATGGCGCGGGGCACATCGGGCCAAACTTCAATATCCATGCCCTGGCCAACGAGTTCAAGTCGTTCAAGAATCATCGCCATTGACGAGGTCAACGAATTGTCGTGTCGATTTTCGATATGAAGTTCTTGCTCGAAGCCCCAGCGAGGAATGTTGAGGTGCACACCTTTTTTGCGGGCATGAACTTGTGCTTCGATGTTCAGAGAAATGGGTGCGGCGATGGCATGGGAGCCGTAGACCACTGCATGTTCGCCCAGAACAATAACCTTGCCATAGCCACAGTGCTTTTCCCGGGTGGATTTGCCGCTGATGTTTTCATCAGAACTTTTTTGAGGCTGCCCATCCTCAATGGAGGTAATAATCTCTTTGGCTTTCCACATTTTGACTTCGCCAGATTCAATGAGTTGATTGACGACAGCATCAAAATGTTCCGGTCGGGCACCGGCGCTCATGGCCACGGAACGGGCGTGCAGGCTCATATGACCGCGCTGGATGCCTTCCGTGCTTAGGGCTTTAAGCGCCGAAAAATTCTGCGCTAAGCCAACCGCTGCCATAACCTGCGCAAGTTCTTTCGCACTTTTCACGTTGAGGATGTCCAAGCTAAGAGAGACGGCAGGGTTGCTTTGCAGGTTGCCCCCAACCGTACCAACTTTTAAGGGCAAATGAATCGAGCCAACCAGATTACCGTCTTTGTCCTGATGCCAATTGGTGAGGCAGGTGTAGGAGTGACCCCGCCCCGCATAGGCGTGGGCAGCAGCTTCGATGGCGCGCCAGTCGTTGCCGGTGGCCAGAGCGACCGCATCGACTCCGTTCATGATGCCTTTGTTGTGGGTGGCGGCGCGATAGGGATCGATGGCCGCAAACTCGTTGGCAAGGATAATGCCGTTGCGCACTTCTTCTCCGCTATAGCCATTGTCCTTAAGGGCTTCTAAAGGAATGGTGGCCTTGGCTTTAACCATGGAGCGGTCGGTAAGGTTCGAGAGGATACGTAGAAAAACTTTGCCCTTGGTCAGCTCCTCAATCAGATGGGCCACGCCTTCGCACATGGTGTTGACCAGATTGGCGCCCATGGCATCGCAGGTATCCACCAAAAGGTGTACTACCAACATATCGCCGCGCATACTGGAGGAGGGGTGAATGGTAATCTCTAAATCTTTGGCCCCACCACCACGGGCCACCATATTCGGATGCAGGCTGTTGGCAAGATTTAAGATTTGTTGACGATTTTGCAGGAGGGTTTGCCGGGCTCTGGCCGGATGGCCCACATCCACCACCTGGATTTGGCCCATGAGCAGAGAGTCATCCATTTCCGCCTGAAAGCCGCCACCGGAGCTGATCACTTTGGCTGCGGAACTTAAAGCAGCAATGATGGAGGGTTCTTCCACCACCAGCGGGACAATATAGGGCTCCTCGTTGATGATAAAATTGAGTCCTAAGCCAAGAGGTAGACCAAAAATGCCGATGACATTTTCGACCATGCGGTCCGCCGCATCGATTTCCAGAGTTTGATGATTGGCCTTTAAGGATGCAAGTTGCTCATCAGACAAGACGCCTCGTTCGTGCAGAATCGCGAGACGTTTTTCGACGGATTCCTTATAGAATCCGGGTATGCGTGAACGGTCCATATTGGCGCCGTTCTACAACCCCTATTGCATGAAAGCAACAGGGGTTTAGAGCTTATTTCTCAAGGGTTTAACGGTTATCGCCCGTATCTATTGCGCAGGCGCCAGAATTGTCCACATCAAACTGTGTGGATAAGTCCTGGCAAAAATTGCCGTCGGGCAGGTTGTAGTAGGTGCTCCAGCAAGCCACATCCTGTGCGTGTTCACCATCCGGACTACAGCACTCGAAGAGTTCAATACAGCCGTAGCAAAAAGCTCGTGCCCTGTGCCCTTGGCATTCATTACAATCCTGGGTTTGGGTTGTGCCTCCCCATACACCGCAATCATCTTGTACACAGTCATTGGTCGGGTCGCTGTCGCAGGTGCCGCACATATCCATGGATTCCCCTTCGCCTTTACAGCCGGAATCGAATCCGGAAAATTCCTCGCCACCCTGGGTTTTTCTTTGCTGCTCTTTTGGACTTTCTTTGCCGCGTTTGGAGTCACTATCTTTGTTGCTCTTGCCTTTGACGCGCATTTCCTGCTGTTCAAGGGCTGCGTTGTGCTCAATATCATATGTCTGGGTGCCACAGGCACTAAGAATAAATAAGCTAAAGAATAGGGCTGTTGAAGTTTTCATGGTTGCTCCTTTGTTGCTCTAAGTGTGATGTGTGTCACGTTGTTGTGTTGCCCATGACTAAGAGCAAGCGGTGTGCCAGACAGAAACTTTGACGGAAGCTCATCTAAGTCTCTAAGATGTCGCCTTTATTTGAGTGTGCTTGCAGGAGGTGCGCATTTTTCGGAGCACAAGTCGTGCAAGGGCTGCGCGATGTTTTGTGCTGTGCTTGCGCAAGGTGCGCTTCCTTGCGCAAGGGTGAAATAAGCAAAAAACCAATGTTTTTAAAGGATTTAGATTTTTTCAAGCGCTGGCACGCAATTTGTATCTCTCGCAGCAAGTGTGATGCAGATCACACAGTGCAACAACACAACGGGGTTATCATATGCGTTCAACACTATTTAAGATGACTTTCGGATTGATGAAAGATGAGAATGGAAATGCCTGGATACCAGGCTATTTTAACAATTTAGATTCTGCTGAGAGACAGGTGTCTTTCGGTGAGGGTTATCAAATTAAGGTTTCAGAGGCTTTCACTTTTACGGTTGAAGGCGGTGTGGGCGCCGGTGCGACCGCAGCTTTAGCTTTATTTGATGGCTGGGGTATGTTGGGCACGACTCTAAGTGAACCCATCGCGCCGGAGTGCTTAAGTGAATATGTGGCTGAGTATTATCCTGAGAGCGCCGGCCTGATTATCCTCAAAGACCATGCAGGTCATGCCTATGTACCAGAATATGATTTTAATGGCGTTGGTGCGTTGATGCCTGGTGTGGGTTATCTCTTTAAAATGGACGTTGAGGGTGGAATTTACTTTGATTGGGCTTCGGTACGTGATGAATGCAGCATTAGCGAATCAAGTTCTTCATCGGACTCTTTCGAGGAGGCCTCGACGATGGTTGAGGCTGACGATGCAGATGAAGGTTTGGCGAGTCGGGAAGATCAGCTGGAAGCCAAGAAAAAGCAAACTCTCTCTGATAATAAAGTTGCAGCGAAGAAGGAATCAAAACTTAAGCGTCAAGAAGCACGCCAGATCAAAACTCAAAAAGGTCTCCTTAAAGCGGAGAAAAAGGTCGAGAAAAAATCTGAGAGACCATCAGGTTTAAGCGCGAGGCGTTAAGTCTCTTTAATGTGCGAAAATATTCGCAAACCAATAGCAACCAGTCCCTACAATAAGAACCCGGCGATGGAGTTGAACTACTCCTGACGAGGGTGAAGATGCGCTCGGCGCACACAACACAACAACACAACGAGGGATTTCATGGGTTCAACACTTTTTAATATGACTTTCGGATTGATGATGGTCATAGGGTCTTCGGCCCAGGCAACAGAAACTTATACCTACTATAGTGACAACGACCTTGACGGGCTTGGATGGGCGGAGGGGCAAACCTTGTCCTGCATGACGACGATTCAACCATGGTGCGGGGAGGATCCTCTAAATTTGGAAATGGCTCCCGGCATCATTTTACATTTTGTTCTCAATGCGGACGATATGGAGCCTCATTGTGCGACCAACGATACGGATGTTTGTGGGGAGTGTGGCGGTGATGGGCTTTCTTGTGCTTTCGACAGAGAGATTGGCATTCCGATGGAGGCTTTCATGCCCTTGTCCCAGACCGGGATGAGTGGGCTTCTGGAGAATGCAGAACTCAATACCTCTGATGCAGAGTCAGAAGAGTGTGCAAACACGGAGGCGAATGAAGCATCTCCGTCTTTTTTCCAGTCGATTCAGATGCCGGCAGGTACCATCGTCAACGATGTGAGCTGTAGTTTTTCTTACGAAGGAGAGAGCGTTTTGCAAAGTGAGGTGAGGCTAAGAAAAACACCAATTCCAGGGGCTGCTCCGGCTTGGGCAAATTCACAAGTTCTTATGACACAGACGACAGCTTTTACCGCCTATGCTCCCGTGTCAGGGTTCCTAGGAAATTCGAGTTCATCCTTGCCTTATATGGTGAATGATAATTACGTGCTCACCTTGGAATTGAATGTGCGTGATCAGAGCACTCCCCCGCCATGGGCGAATACTGATGAATTCTGTTTGGGCGGAGCGCCGGAGTCCTGCCCCTATGATTTGGTTGTTGAGGAGTGTGTTCTTGATGTGCGCTTTCCTGGTCCCGGAGGCACTTACACTTTGGGCGATTATGAGGAGGCGGAAGCTTTAACCTGCACGCAATGGGACTTACAAGGCTATGCCACTTTTGATGATGTGGGAGAAAATGTTGCCCCGACAGCTCTTCAGGAGATTGACCTGAAAGCTGGCTGGAACACGATTTCATTTAATGTTTTGCCGCAAGATACAGGCGATACCCGCCGCTTTGAAAATATTTTTGCACCGATTATCGATGAACTTGTGATGGTTAAAAATGAGAATGGCGTTCCCTGGGTCGTTGGCTACTATAATATGCTTGACCTATCAGGCAGTGCCGTCAGTTTTGGCGAGGGCTACCTCGTTAAGGTTTCGGAAGATTGCACTTTGACTGTGTCCGGTGAAATGGCGGAAGAAGAGATGTTACTTAGCCTTAATAATGGCTGGAATATGTTGGGCACCACCTTAGAAGAGCCCATCGCGCCGGAGTGTTTGCAGGAATACATTGGCCAGTATTATCCGGATGACGAAGGCATCATTCTACTTAAGAATAACCAGGCAGCCGTGTATATGCCGGAATGGTCCTTCAACGGTATCGGCGAGATGATTCCTGGAGAGGGGTATCAGGTGAGAATAGACGTTGAAGGCGGAGTGTCTTTTGATTGGGATGCGGTGCGGGCTGAGTGCACATACTCCAGTGCACCACCGGCGATGGGCAGAGCCTCGAGTGGGCAGAATGACGAGAATGCGCCGGTTTTGGCAGAAGAAATGCCACAAGAAGATGAGAGCGTTGCTGATGAGGAACAAAATCTAAGCTCTGTGGCGTACTCCACAGACAAAAGGGAGCGTAAGCTCAAGAAACAAAAACCGATTGTGCAAACGAAAACAACAAAGAAGAAAAAACAGGATAAAACATCAGGTTTAAGTGCGAGGCGTTAAGCCCCTTTGATGTGCGAAAAAATATTCGCAGACCAAATAGAAACCAGTCCCTGCAATAAGAACCCGGCGATGGAGTTGAACTACTCCTGACGAGGGTGAAGATGCGCTCGGCGCACACAACACAACAACACAACGAGGGATTTGATGCGTTCAACACTATTTTCTATGAGTTTTTTATTTGTGATGGGACTTGGGACTTTGGCTCAAGCGACACAAACCTATACCTATTATATGGATGCGGATGCGGATGGTTTAGGTGACCCTGAAGAAAGTTTCACATGCAACACGACAGAGGACCCATGGTGCCCTCAAGGAGATGAATCCGTCGATATTGCCCAAGCAGATGGAGGATCTGTTTCTTACGTTCTTAACGCGGATGACCCAGAACCTGAATGTGCGAGCAATGATACGGATATTTGCGGTGTTTGTGCCGGGCAGGGGCCTGTCGTTTATTATCGTGACTCTGATGAGGACGGCTTAGGCAATCCTAACAGCTCACTTCCTCCGATTTGTTCCTTGTCAGAGGTATTCTACATAACTTATCCAAGCGGGTTTTCTCAAGCCTATGTGCCCAATGCGGACGACGACGACCCTTATTGTATCCCGGGTGGACGGGATGAGTGCGGTATCTGCGGCGGTGACAATTCATCTTGTGCGGGCTGCGATGGTGTCCCCAACAGTGGTCTTGAGCTTGATGCGTGTGGCGTGTGCGGTGGAGAAGGTGTGCCTGAAGGGGCGTGTGATTGTGCGGGGAATATAGAGGATTCCTGCGGTGTCTGTGGTGGTCCGGGACCTCTGACATATTATTCCGATTACGACCAGGACGGCCTCGGTTACGGAGCGTCTACGACATTGACTCGATGTCCTATTAGTGAACCAAGTTATGAGTATGGGGTGGTGTATTATATGCTCGGGGAAACACTTGTTGCGATATATCCCAGCCCTATGTCTACGACCCTTCACTGGGTTCTGAATGCTGATGATCCAGAGGCTACTTGTGCGAGCAACGATACGGATGTCTGCGGTGTGTGCGCTGGAGAAGGTATTCCGGAAGGCGCCTGTGATTGCGTTGGCAGTGTAGAGGATATGTGTGGCGTATGCGGTGGCAATAATTCCTGCCTGGGCTGTGACGGTGTTCCCAACAGTGGTGCCCTTGTGGATGCCTGCGGCACCTGCGGCGGTTCTGGTCCACTTACCTTTTACGCGGATTTAGATCTGGATGGCTTGGGCGATCCGGCCCATCCCGCAAGCCAGCTTTGTCCGGAGGATCTGGACTATTTGGAAGAGCACAGTATCTCTTGGGTCAGTAACAGTGACGATGTTGACCCACTCTGTGCGACC
>CAXGWX010000081.1:0-12164 GCA_964013445.1 uncultured Bdellovibrionales bacterium
CCTTTTTGACAATGGCAAAGTGAAATGCTGGGGCAACAACGCTTATGGCAAATTGGGTCTGGGCGATACCAGCAACAGAGGTCTGAATCCTGAAGAGATGGGGGATAATTTAGCCTACGTCGATTTGGGCACCGGCCTTACGGCCAGCAAAATCAGCGCCGGCCCCTACCACACCTGTGCCCTCTTGAATAATGGTAAGATAAAATGCTGGGGATATGGTGATAACTTAGGAATCGAAAGCACTGAAAACCGTGGCGATGATCCCGATGAGATGGGCGACAACTTACCCACTGTGGATTTAGGACCGGAGTACGTCGCCACCGATCTGGTTGGCAGCGGTTCATGCACGTGCGCTCTTTTAAGCAGCGGTGAAGTGAAATGCTGGGGGCCATATTCATGTCTTGGTTTAGAATTAGAAAGTGGAAAGCTCGGCGACGAGCCCGGCGAAATGGGAGCAAATTTACCTGCGCTGGATTTAGGCAGTGCGACCATTTCCGGGCTACTCACACCGCGCCAGAACACAACCTGCGCTTTAACAGAGAGCGCAGAGCTCATCTGTTGGGGTAACGCCGGGGGGGCGGATGGTATCCTTGGGTTTTCAGATGTGCGTGGCGATGAAGCCGACGAAATGGGCGCAAACGCCACAACCGCGGACTTGGGCACAAACCTCAAGGTCACCATGCTGGCTGACGGCTACAGACACAGCTGCGCCCTCTTTGACAATGGCAAAATCAAATGTTGGGGAGAAAACGCAGTCCATAACGATGCTGTACCCAATGTCATGGGATTAACAAATCCGCATAATAATTTTGGTGCGCTGCCCACGGATATGGGTGACAATCTTCCCTTGGTTAATTTGGGAACGAATCTCATGGCCACCAAGGTCGTGGCCTCTAACCGAAGCAGTTGCGCCCTCTTTAACAACGGCAAAATAAAATGCTGGGGAGAAAATGACTATGGCCAGCTTGGATTGGGCGACCCAAACCATCGCGGCTCGGCAAGTACGGAGATGGGTGATGATTTGCCTTTTGTCGATTTGGGTGTGGACTTAAATGCCACGGACCTCGTACTCGGCAATTATTTTGCTTGCGCCCTCTTCGACAATGGCAAGGTCAAATGCTGGGGAAACCGTCATGCAAGTGTTTCCGCAGCTCCATACGTCCAGGGCGACGATTCTCATATTGGTGATGACCCTGAGGATATGGGTGACAATCTACCTTTTGTCGATTTAGGTACAAATTTAAGTGCCCTGAGCATCTCGGCGGGAAACGACCATGCCTGCGCCCTTTTTGCCGAGGGCCAGATAAAATGCTGGGGGAAAAATGACACAGGCCAGCTCGGATTGGCGGAGGACACATACAGCAGGTCCGCAAACTATGCCCCCAATATGGGAGATAATTTACCCTTCGTCGATTTGGGTGAAGGCTTGAGCGTCTCCCAACTGGCGCTGGGCAAAGACCGTTTTAGCTGCGCCCTTCTGGATAATGGCAAAATCAAGTGTTGGGGCAACGGCTTCTCACGAATTTTGGCCGCAAGTGGCCCCGAAGGCTACCATACAGGCGATGACCCGGGCGAGATGGGAAATAATTTAGCCACTGTCGATTTAGGCACCGATTACACCGCCACCGCCATCAGCGCCGGCGAGAGTTTCGTCTGTGCCCTCTTGAGCGACGGGGCACTCAAATGTTGGGGCGGCTCTGCCAACGCACCTATTGCTGGCTCCGCCTCCATTGTTGTGGGGAGTGATGTCGAGAAGATGGGCGATAATCTTGCCAGCATTGAACTGGGCACAAATCGCCAGGCCACCCTCCTTGCCGCGGGTAACCGGCATATGTGTGTTGGTCTCAATACGGGTGAAATCAAATGCTGGGGAAGCAACAGGAGTGCTAAATTAGGCATCGGTGGCTATATTGAACGTGAGGGTTATGTCGAAGCGGATATGGGCTGTTATTTGCCACCGGTCGATGTCGGCATATGTTGGTAGGCTAAAACCAGGAATACCCAAATACATCGTAATAACCGCGCACGATTTCGATGTTTTCAATCAGCCCTTCAAGCTCATAGCGTTCCGATAAAACGCTCTCACATTCACTGGCTTCAGAGATAAAACAATCCGCCCCTACGGCGGAGATGCTGTTTTTAAGCGTATTGGCACGTGTGAGCATCTCATAGCCCAAAGAGTAGGCCTTGGCGTTCGGACTTTCAGCGGCCATATAGGTTCGGCCGTTGATTGGATTGGCAAACTCCACGGTGCTCGTTCCCCCAACCGGCGTAAAAGCTTCACCGGAACCCTCAAGCCAAATCTTCGCCCCATCGTTAAAGCTCTGATCAAAGTTCGAGTTCAGAAGTGCCATGCCGTAAAAAAGCGTGTAGAGCGAAACGGTAAAATTCGTCGCCGGTTCAATATAGCGCACGTTGCTTGTGCTACCCGCCGGCTCGTCACCAATGGCTTCACTAACGCTGTCAAAAATATCTGGAATGGTTACTTCTCCTGTTGCCGATAAGCGTGGCGCATAGGAAGTATAATCATCATTAACAATAGAGCCAAAGAGCTGGCTTACGGCGTTTGGGAAGGCAACATTAAACCCTAAGACATAGGTGCTGTAGTCCGCCACATCATCCACACCAAGAAAATTACTGGTCGGATCGGCGAGCGTTTCAATGGCCGCAAGCTTATCCCAGAAGGAACCAACCAAACGTAAACGCTCATACCAGTAGTAACCACTGGCCGCATCATATTCGGAAAAGGCATAACGCCCCTCCCCCAGTGGGATATAGGCATCGGAGCAATTATCCACATTCGAATCCTGGCTATCTGTACAGATTGCATCCTCGGCGCTGGTCCACCAATACAAGAGGTCCGGCGAACTGGTCGGCTGGTAGTAGGAGCCGGGCTCCGGCGTCGCTAAAACTTCGGCGAGAAAGTTCATCGCGCTCATCGCCGCCGCCGCCGCCGCTAAACCACCATGTTTATCCAGATTCCAATCGCTGTTTTCAACGAAGTTTATATTTTCGTCTTTAAGATATTCCCACTCGTAGGTTTTGTTCCACTGGTCATAAATCCACATTTGATATTGAGTGGACATCGGCAACATGGTGTAGGCGTAGGAGCCATAATAGTATTCCAGCGGGTCGAGATAGCGCCGATGGCGCTTGAAGGCCCGGAAGATATAGTAGTCCCGATAGGTCTGGGCGGCAAAATTCACTATTTCATATGGATCGGCCCCCTCATCGTATAAATCACAATCCCAGGTCGCGCCGGCATACTCATCGGAACAAAACTTATAGGGCACCACAGTCTCAGAAATATCTGTGCTGCCTGGCTCCAAAGTCATCCCTGCAATCACTTGACTGTAGGGTATATTCGAACGGCTACTCAGCTGAGCCCGGCCATCCCCGGCCCCTGGCGAACTTTCAAAAAGCTCTGGCAAATCGGTATAGTGCAGCCATTCCTTGATGGCATCTTCAAGAGTAAAATAGGCCAAAAAATCGTGATCGGCGTAGGTCGGCGCATCGTCAAAGACCTCCACCAACTGGCCGTAGCCAAATTTAATCGCCGCCACATCATACTTACCCAAGCCACGGATATCGGAGCTAAACTTAGCGCTGTAATCCATAATGGATGCGTAAGCATATTGGCGCAGCCCCAACTCCTCTTCTGTCGGCGTCGGCAGGTCTAAAGCTTCAGCCCCTTCCGCACGAATACTCCAATAATTGTCGTTGAAGTTCAGGGCGTCGGTGGAGCCGGCAAAATTATGCCTCAATCCTAAGGTATGACCAATCTCGTGAGCCCCGGTGGATTTGAAGAGATAGGCGCGAATCTTCTTGATCACGTTTTCTCTGGTCTCGTTCTGCAACTCGTTGACCAGCGCCAACACACCGCTGTCCTCAAAGCTGCGCATATCTATGCTACGTTTGGCCAAGCCCAATCGGTGCCGTTTAAGTGCTTTAAAAAGTCTCCCAGCGGCAAACTCGGAAATCTCTGGGAGCGCGCCGAAACGGTTCTCCAGAGCCTGACGCATTTCATCCGTATAGAGTCCGGCAAAAGTTGGGTCATTGGCCGCCAGGTCGAGACGGGCCCCGACCACATCGTATTGCCGACGAAAATCACTCATGGGGCGTTGCCGCAGATTTTTAAGTCGAGTTCCTAAGCCTTTTTGCATATGGCCATCGAGGCGCTGACGAACCGCTTGTGCACTCTCCCCTGAGCCTGATCCCATCGCCGCAATAGCCGCTCCGACATGCTCACCATCGATAAAATCGCTTTCCGAAAGCTCGCCGCGCATCAAATCGACAATGTCGGCGCCATAACTCGCATAGGTATCGATGGCCGCACCATAGATATAGGCATCCGCGACAACAATTTCACCGCTTAAAGGGTCAGCGCCGCTTGGCCCATAACCAAGTAAGGATTCAAACTGCGGGTTATCAACCCAGTAGAGATGATTGTAGCGCAAGTCGCCATTGCGCTGACCGAAGTCGACAATCTTGCCATCGTCGACCCGATAGCTGTTATCCGCAATCTGGAAGACGGTGGTGGTTGAAGTGTTGCCTTGCAGCCCCTGAACCGTTTCGACAAAAGCGTTATTCCACCACTGAGCAATCTCTGCAGCGCTTAAACGCAAATCTTCGGGAAACTCCGGAGATAAATAATAGGTGATGGGTTTCACCGTGCGCAGCGCATAAGGTAAGGGATTTCCTTGAGCATCATAGGAACGCTCCCAAATATTGTGGCGGTTAATATGGTATTGGCGCCCCTCTTCCGTGATCCCATAGTCCCGGTCGTAGGTTTCCCGCTCGGTGCGAAAATAACCGAAGCGGTCAAACATAGGCACGCGCACTTTGGTGCAATTGGCCGCGTCGTCACTGGAGCTACAGCGTCGATAGCCCTCCTGTGCCAAGTCATAGGTTAAGGAAATCGCATCACCGTTCTCATCCCGGGCGATGGCGTTATCCGGGTAGTCGAGTTTTTCGTAATCTGACTCTTCGACCTTTAAGAAGGATGCGCGTATCTTGATGGTCTGGGAGGCACAGTCCCAAGGCCCCTGCTCGTAAAACCAACAAGCGGGCCACTCTTCATAGCCACCATCTTCGTAATAAATAGGAAAGACATCCGGCGTCACCTGCATCTTATGGGTCAGGTCAAAATAGTCGATGCTCGCCAGTTCACCAAAGGCCATCGGGTCCCGATAATCGGTCCAGCTCCCCGCACCTTTAACAGCAAAGACCGGTGCATCCGGACTTTGGGGATCATTGACGACATAGGACGAACCTTGAGAGCGCACCCCAAGCCCATTGCCACCGCCGGCAACAAAATCAAAGTTGGCCAAATGGTTCGTTGACCAATCCACCCGAATATAGTCCCGCTCATACCAAGGTCGGTCATAAGTGTTTTCATCGATGACATTGGTTTGTTCACCGGTCGCTTCATTGTACTGGCGCACCACATCAAAATGGGAAAGGATGGAATAAGCCGCAATCGGTGCCCCTTGATAGTCCGTGCCGCTGGGTTGTGAAGGCAATTCGGAATCTGTCACCTTTTCGTAAGAGCGATAGGCGGTTAGAAAGTCCTCGGAGATTTCCCAGCGCACCCTATCAATATAGGACTGCTCACCGATAAAGGTGACCCCCACCGTATAAGGGACATCGACAACAGTCTGGCGGTAAAACCATTCGCCCGTAAAGAGAGATTTTTTGAGTTTACCCGGCTGTGAGCGGTCGATATCTCCAACGTCACCGGCGCAAGAGGCCAAAAGAAAGACAAGCGGGAGGGACCACCAAAAAACCTTGTGCTGCATTGATTTGCTCCAATTATACCGGGGGACAGGGGCGGGACTAACAAAAGAAAATAAGATTGTCACGCCCATTCCACTGGCCAAGGCGGCTAAAACCCATTAAGACAGGCGGCAGAGATGAACCCGTTTGTCCATAGCCAGCTGCCCAACTTTAGGGCTCTTATTCCCCACGGAGCACGCCTCGTCGTTGGCTCTTCAGGTGGGTCCGACTCCCAGGCGCTTTTGCATATCCTGGCTCAGCTTAAAAACGAGCTGGGTATCGAAACGATTATCGCCCTTGGCATCGACCATGGACTCCGTCCCGAAGCAGGACAAGAGCTAAACCTCGCCGCAGACTTGGCCAGCAAACACCAGATCGATTTTCATCGACTGAACATTCAACTCGATGGCAAAGACAACCTCTTAGCCCAAGCGCGGGAAAAGCGTTATGCCGCCTTTCAGGCCTTTGCCCGAGAACATGGAGCCAGCGCTATCCTCGTCGCCCATACCGCCACGGATCAGGCCGAAACCATGCTTATGCATTTAACTCGTGGCACGGGGCTGCGGGGCTTAGGCGGGATGCGCCCAATCAACGGTAATATCCTACGCCCCCTCTTGCATCTGGAACGAGGCCAACTCATGGAGTATCTGCATGGCGAAAACATCCCCTATGCATCAGACCCAAGCAATGAGAGTCTTGAACGCACGCGCACAAACTTAAGACACCAGGTGCTGCCCTTGCTCAAGGACCTCAATCCCCAATTTGAAAACCAAATGTGGAAACTCTCCCAACGCTTGCAGGCAGACGAAGATTTTCTTCATAACCTGGCCCGCAAGTACTTGACGAATGCCAAAGGTGTCTTAAATTCAATTAAGGCCCAAGTGCTGCGAGAGTTGGCTGCGCCCTTACGCATGCGAATTTATCAACTTTGGCTGGAAGAACATAAGATGTATTATTCGGCGGAAAATCTACAGGAACTCGATGGCCTGGTGGAACAAGGAAACGGCTCCCTAAGCATTAGCGGTCGAGATATTCATGTGGATCGGGATCACCTTTGGCTGCCCAGCCAAAGCCTTAAGGAGCATGATTTCAGCCCTGGGACCCAAATCGCCTTGGCTCCCTTCAATATGGCCCTGAAGAGCGCCATCATATCCGAACAAAATCCTAAGTTTAGCGGCAACGCGGCATGCCTGGAGGCGGTGTTTGATGCATCTCTCCTACCAGAAAAGCTTTCTGTCGGCCCTTGGCGCCAGGGCGATGAAATCGCCCCCTTCGGGCTCTCCGGCCATATAAAGGTTGGCGACCTTTTCACGAACTTTAAGATTCCCAAAGCATTACGGGAGGTTTGGCCTATTGTGCGGGCAGGTGAGGAAATTCTCTGGATTCCAGGCCTCAAACGGGCAAATACGGCACCGATCACGAGTAAAAGCGTAAATATACTTAAAATGCAGGTCGTTGGCGAAATACCCTGGCAGGCATGATAAGATAAAATTTAATTGACTAGGATCGCGGGTTCATTTAAGGAGGAGCGGTGAAACAGTCGCACAAAACATTGCTCTTATGGGGCGTTCTGATCCTGATGTTCTATATGATTTTCAACATCATATCGGCTCAGCGATCGCAGGTGAAAGAAGTCGCCTTTTCCTCATTTCTTAAAGAAGTTGAAACGGGTCAGCTTACGGACACGGAAGTAGAGATTCGCAACGAAAACGAGTTCATTTGGACCGACGAGGACGGCAAGCGCGTCAAAGCCATGGGCAAATTGACCGATGAAGTCCTCGGTATGATGCGTACCAAAAATGTCGATTTTAAATTCACTCAGGAAGAAACCGGCACCTTCTGGCAATCCATCTTGCTTTCCTGGCTGCCCATGCTCATTGTTTTTCTCTTCCTCTTCTTTCTCATGCGCCAACTGCAAATCGGTGGCGGCAAAGCCATGAGCTTTGGTAAATCCAAGGCGCGACTTATCTCGGACAATACGAAAACAACCTTCAAAGATGTTGCGGGCTGTGATGAAGTCAAAGAAGAATTGACCGAGATCATTGAGTTCCTCAAGGATCCAAAGAAGTTTACCCGACTCGGGGGTCGTATCCCCAAAGGTGTACTCCTCATGGGTCCTCCCGGCACAGGTAAAACCTTGATGGCCAGAGCCATCGCCGGTGAAGCGGGGGTTCCTTTCTTTTCGATTTCCGGTTCAGACTTTGTTGAAATGTTTGTCGGCGTTGGTGCCTCCAGAGTTCGTGACCTTTTTGAACAGGGTAAGAAACATGCTCCCTGTATCATCTTTATTGACGAGATTGATGCGGTCGGTCGACACCGTGGTGCAGGCCTCGGCGGTGGACACGATGAACGGGAACAAACCCTTAACCAGCTCTTGGTAGAGATGGATGGTTTTGAAGGCAACGATGGGGTTATTCTTGTTGCTGCGACCAACCGCCCTGATGTTCTCGACCCGGCCTTGCTTCGCCCTGGACGCTTTGACCGCCGGGTGACCGTAGCCCTACCCGACCTTAAAGGTAGAGACGCAATATTGAACGTCCATACGAAAAAAGTCCCACTCTCTGAAAATGTCGAACTCAATGTTTTGGCCCGTGGTACCCCAGGGTTTTCCGGAGCCGACTTAAGCAATCTTGTAAACGAAGCAGCGCTCACCGCGGCCCGGTCCAACAAAACAAAGGTGGAGTCGGAGGATTTTGAAACCGCCAAAGACAAGGTTTTGATGGGGACAGAGCGTAAGAGTTTGATGCTTAATGAAAAAGAAACTGTCGTCACCGCCTACCACGAAGCAGGCCACACCTTGGTTGCAAAAATGTTACCGAAAGCAGATCCGGTACACAAAGTAACGATTATTCCTCGCGGTCGCGCCCTTGGTGTTACTCAGCAACTCCCTGAAGAAGACCGACACAGCTATTCGAAAAACTACGTGCTCGATAGAATATGCATTCTTTTTGGTGGCCGCATCGCAGAGGACTTAATTTTTAATGAAATCACAACCGGTGCGGGTAATGACTTGGAAACCGCAACCGATCTTGCCCGCAAATTGGTTTGCGAATGGGGCATGACGGACTCTTTGGGACCACTCACCTATGGTAAAAAGGAAGAGCAAATCTTTTTAGGGAAAGAAATCCAAAAGCATCAAGACTATTCCGATGCGACAGCGATTGAAATTGATAAAGAAGTACGCTCGATTATTGATACACAGTATCAACGAGCCGAAACGATTCTCAAAGAGCAAAAGGATGACTTGGTCAAAATATCGGAAGCCCTTATCGAATATGAAACCTTAAGCGGTGATGAAGTACAAACTCTGCTTGATGGTAAGGAAATCGAAAGACAACCACCGAATAAAGCCAAAGCACCTGAAGCAAGCGACGAAGTGCAGGGCCCAAAAGAGGGTTCGGAAGACAGCAAAGACACTGTCCTTGGCGGCACCCTTGCCGGCGGTGAAGCTTCCAGCTAAATGCACCAGAACAATATTCAGCCCTGCCCCTTAAGGGACACCCTTCTGGATTTTTCGTCTCCCCTACTTATGGGCATCGTTAATGTCACACCGGATTCGTTTTCTGATGGTGGTCAGTTTGCGGACGTTGACAGAGCTCTGAGGTACAGCTTGCAACTTATCGATGAGGGTGCCGACATCCTCGACATTGGCGGTGAATCAACGCGGCCCGGTTCAGAGCCGGTCGACGCACAGAGCGAAATTAATCGTGTCATTCCTTTAATCGAGAAACTCCGGGAAGAGAAAATCACCACCCCCATCTCCATTGACACCTCGAAAGCAATTGTTGCGGCCCGGGCCCTGGAAGCCGGCGCATCCATTATCAACGACGTTAGTGCCCTGGCTGATCCGGAGATGGCAGACCTTGCGGCGGAACAGCAGTGTGGACTGATTTTGATGCACATGCGTGGCAACCCAAAGACCATGCAAAGTCAGCCCATTCATTACGCCGATTTAATTGCTGAGGTACGGGACTACCTGCAAGATGCGGCGGATAAAGCCATCGCTGCTGGAGTAGATGAAGCCAGAATCATGCTCGACCCAGGCATCGGTTTCGGCAAAGAATTCGAAGACAATCTGGACCTAACCAATCGCTTGGAAGAAATTCGCTTTGCTCAACGCCCCATCGTCTATGGCCCATCGCGAAAAAGATTTCTCGGCACAATAACGCAAAAACTCGCACCCGAGAGGGACAGCGCCACTCTCGGTGCTTGCACTACAGCCTTAAATCACGGTGCAAATATTTTCAGAGTACACAATGTTGCGCTCGCCAAAGACGCGCTGCATGTGGCTCACACATTAAACAAACGAAACAGCGAACTCACTTAAGCCAAATGAATGTAGCGAACCCGCTTGATGCCCTTTTGCGTTAATGTGTCCAACACACTAGCCGCCGGCTTTTGGTCAACATTCACAATCGAAATTGCTCCCCCGTCCTTATCAAGCCCCAACTGCATACGGGAAATATTTACGGATGCGTCTCCCAACACTCCACCGAGGTAGCCGATAACGCCAGGTTGGTCTTGATTCTCAATCAAGAGGAGATGACCGCTCGGGGTTGCTTCCAGAGGAATATCGTTAATGGCCACAACCCTGCCTTCATCACCGGCAAAACAGGAGCCGACAACCTTGCAGCTTCCTTCGCCAGACTGAACTTCAACCGTAATGGCTTTAGCATAATTTAAAGATGATTCGACCGAACAGGTTTCAAGCCAATGGATGCCCCGCTCATGGGCGAGGTGCTGGACATTGACATGGTTTACCTTATGTTCAAAGAGCCTTGCCATCACCCCCACCAGTGCACTCGTGCTCAAGGTTCGAACAACCTCTGCCTTAAAATCACCATGCAAAGTAATACGTATTTCCTGTGCCTGATGGTCTGCAATCTGTATGGCCATTGCCCCCAAACGTTCAGCCAAAAGTAAATAAGGCAGCAAGTTCTGATGCTCTTTCGCAGAGACCCTTGGCAAATTTAATGCATTTCGTGCCGGCTTATCCGTCGCGTAGTCAATCACCTGTTGTGATAAATCCATCGCCACTTGGTATTGTGCTTCAACAGTCGATGCCCCCAAATGCGGAGTGCATATAACCTTGTCATGCATCACCAGCGGGTGTGCTTCTGTGGGCGGCTCCTCCACCAGAACATCCAAGCCAACCGCATCAATATGGCCAGAATTTAACCCATCGAGCAAAGCCTGCTCGTTCATAATGCCGCCACGGGCACAGTTGACGAACATAACGCCCTGCTTCGTTTTAGCAATTGCTTCCTGATTAATAAGGTCCTTAGTTTCCGTGTTAAGTGGTGTATGCACCGTAATGATATCAGCCCCTGCCAAAACCTCATCGAGAGGCAGCAAGTCAATGCCCAAATGTGCTGCTTTTTCCTTATCGTAGAACGGGTCGTAACCAAGGATCTGCATTTTAAACCCCTGGGCTCGTTCAGCCACCAAACGACCAATATTGCCCAGCCCGACGACGCCAAGTTTTTTGCCACGCAACTCCCGACCCATAAATTTTTTCTTTTCCCATTTCTGGGCACGCATACTGGCCACTGCTTGTGGCACCCGTCTGGTCATGGCCAAAATCAAGGCCATGGTATGTTCTGCCGTTGTCGTAGCATTACCATCCGGCGTGTTCATGACAATCACCCCGGACTTTGTTGCCGCATCCAGATCTATATTGTCGATACCGATGCCCGCACGACCAACCAAACTCAAACGTGATGACTTTGCAATAAGGGAAGCATCGACTTGAGTACGGGAGCGCACCAAAAGAGCATCCACTTCGTGAATACAACCCTCTAGCTCCTCCGCCGAAATTCCCGCCTTATCCCACAACTCAATTGCGGGGTGGGCTTCCAGACAAGCCACTGCTTCAGCGGCCAGGTTATCTGCAACTAAAACTCGAAACGTCATAGTAAATCCTTCTATCTCTCAGGATTGCTTTTTTCGCAGTCATCGACGTCAGAGTCAACGATTGTATGTTGGAAGATGGCAAAGTTTATTCGTCCGAGAAAAAGCTTGCAAGCTCATCACCCATCGCCTGCGCATCTTCTCGCCCCATCTCCATCAGCTCAGTGGCAAAAGGCCCGTCGAAAAGCAAATAACTTCCCAAGTCCGTCTGCTCCAAAGCGCGTGGATGGGTCACCTTTGATAATAGCCAGCCTAAAAGCCCCCCTAACTTCGGTTTATTCGCTTGAATATAGGAGGACGCAAGTGCGCCGATATCCTCTCTGGGGCGTACACACACCACATCAACGGGACGGTACGGCACACCCCGAAACCCCTTTACAACTTCGTTGAGCTTTGTCGCAAAGTCATCGCCAAAGACTTTAGTGCCGTCACGTAGAATTTCATTGAAGCCATTGAGTCGCGCTAAATCATACTCCAAG